>JBKGHI010000225.1:0-14790 GCA_046520405.1 Myxococcus sp. 1LA | reverse complement strand
CGTCCTCATAGATGGCCTGCTCCGCCCCCGGGGGCCTCCGGGGGTCCGACCCCAGCCGGGGGCCGAAGGCAGTCCACGAAGGCGCGCTGCGCGGGGAGGTCCGCCACGCCCAGCCGCAGCGTGGTGACGGGCGCGCGAGGAACCCAGGTGGGCGCTGGCAGGGCCTTCTCCCGGGCCTTGGCGTCCTGCCAGTGGCGCTCCAGGTGCTCCAGCGTGGCGTCCCCCAGGGCGACGCCTTCGGTCCGCAGGGCGGATTCAATGTGCTGGAAGCGGGCGGTGAAGCGGCGGATGGCCATGCGCAGCGCGTCCTCGGCCGGGCCCGACGAAGCGCGCGAGGTTGGCGAGCGAGAAGAGCACGTCCCCCAGCTCGTGCTCGATGGCGTCCCGATCATTCGCGGCGATGGCCTCGTCCAGCTCGCCCAGCTCCTCGGTCAGCTTGGCGCGCACGCTGGCCACGTCCGGCCAGTCGAAGCCAATGCGGCTGGCCTTCTCCGTCAGCCGCTCGGCCCGCATCAGCGCGGGAGCGGCCACGGGCACGCCGTCCAGCACCGAGCCCTCCCGGCCCGTCTTCCGCTTCTTCTCCGCGGCCTTCAGCTTGGCCCAGTTGTCCAGGACCTGCTCGGCGCCCTCCATCCGCTGGCCACCCCCGAAGACGTGCGGGTGCCGGCTCACCAGCTTGTCGCCAATCGCCTTGGCCACGTCAGCCAGGGTGAACTCCCCCAGCTCCGTCGCGAGCTGGGCGTGGAAGACAATCTGGAAAAGCAGGTCTCCCAACTCTTCACAGAAGGTCCGCCAGGAGCCGCCGTAGGCCACCCGGTCCATCTCTTCCAGGACTTCGAAGGCCTCTTCCAGCAGGTAGGGCCGCAGCGAGCGCAGGTCCTGTTCGCGATCCCACGGGCAGCCGCCTTCGGCGCGCAGTTGCCGCATGATGTCGACCAGTCGCTCCAGCTCGGCCCCGGGGGTCAGCGTCGTGTCCGCCATGGACGCTCCTGTAGCACGCACGGGTCGGGTGCTGTCCGGCAAACGCGGCAGGTGGGCAGCCGGGTTGGCGTTCGTTTTCGCGGTTGGCCCTGGGTCGCCTACAATCCACCCCCTGGATGATCCGCCTGCCGCTTCTCGCCCTCCTTCTCTGTGGCTTCACGCTTCTGGTGCCCGTCGTGGCGTCCGCACAGCTGGAAGCCCCCACGCGCCTTCCGGAGGTGGATCCGGGCCCCATGGAGCCCGACCTGCGGGATGAGTCCATGGATCCGCCGGTGAATGACCCCGCCTACGCGGAGGACGCGCCGGAGGACGATGTCCCCGCGGCGGAGGATGCCTCCACCGACGCCGACGATGTCGACGAAGCGCCAACGGTGCCCTCGCGCAACGTCAAGGCCGCGCAGCCGCCCGCGTCCGCCAGTCCGCCGCCCGTGGAGGAGCCCACGGTCATCACGCCGCGGCCGGTGACGCTGAGCCCGGTGTTGGCGCCCCAGGTCACCGATGCGGATCTGGAAGCCCTCTGGAACCGCTGGCGGCGGGCCCGGGCCACGAATGACCGGGATGCGGCGGCGGCGGCGCTCAAGGAGCTGCGGACCCTGCGCGTCGAGCTGGCCGCCTCGGACCTGGAGCCCCTGAGCGCCGGCTTCCTTCGCGAAGCGGCGGTGCGGCAACGGGCGGGAGACGTGGCCGGCGCGGTGCGGCTGGCGGAGGTGGCCGTGGAGTTGTCGCCGGGGCTGCCCTACGCGCGCTTCGAGCTGGCGGAACTGTATGCGCAGGAGAAGCCGGGGGACGTGTCCCGTTCCCTGGGCGAGGTGCGGCAGGCGCTGACCACGCTGGTGCAGGACGCCCGCTATCGCCGGCCCGCGCTGGCGGACCTCGGCGCGCTGGTGTTGCTGGCCTGGGGCGCCACCGCGGTGCTGCTGATGGGGTTGTTCTTTTTGCGGAGGCTCCGCTACGCGCTGCATGACTTCCACCACCTGCTGCCGCGGGCCGTGGCGCGGTGGCAGTCCCTGGTGCTGGGCGTGTTGCTGCTGAGCCTGCCGTGGGTGCTGGGGCTGGGCGTGCTCCCGTCGCTGCTCCTCATGTTGGCCGTGGTGTCGCTCTACCTGTCGAGCACGGAGCGGGTGGTGGCGGCGGTGCTGGTGGCGGGCGTGGGGTTCTCGCCGCTGGCCGCGGGGCAGCTCGCGCGTGTCACGGCGTTCGCGGGAACGCCCGCGGAGGACGTGTACCTCCTGGAGCGGGGCGGCTTGTCCGCGGATGAGGCTCGGGCGCGCGTGCTGACGCGCATGGAGGCCCGCACCGCGACGTTCGCCGAGGTGCTGTCGCTGGCGTACTTCGAATCCCGCCGGGGATTGCTGGAGGAGGCGAGGACGCACTTCAAGGCGGCCTCGGCGCTGAAGAACTCGGATGCGCGGTTGCTCACGCGCTTTGGCAACACCCTGGTGGGGCTGGGGGACGCGGACGGGGCCGCGCTGCTCTACGTGCAGGCCTCCCAGTCGGCGCCGGACCTGGCGGCTCCGCACTACAACCTGGCGCAGGTGGTCCGCCGGAGGGCGAAGACGCTGCCGGATTCCGAGGTGGGCAAGGAGCTGGACCGCGCCGCGACGGCCATGGCGTCGGCGCAGGCGCTGGATGGCGCGCTCATCGGCCGCGACCCGCCGCCGGACGACCGGCTGCTCCTCAACCTGCTGTTGCTGGCTCCGTCGCTGGGGGAGTCGGACTGGCTCCCCCTGGCGGATGGCACCGAGGCCGGGCGCCAGGTGGAGGCGCAGCTCGCGCGCTGGCTGCTCCCGGGGCTTCCGCCCGGGCCGCTGGCCTCCGCGGGTGCCTCGGCCCTGGCGGTGCTGCTGGCCCTGTGGGGCTTCGCGGGGAGCCGCTTGAAGGCGGCCAAGGTGTGCGAGCGCTGTGGCCGTCCGGTGTGCGTGCGCTGCGACCCGGAGCTGGGCGTGGGCAGCAAGCAGTGTGGCCAGTGCGTCAACGTCTTCTCCCGCCGAGGGCTGGTGCCGCAGCAGTTGAAGGCGCGCAAGCAGCTCCAGGTGGACCGGCATCAGGCCTGGACGGGGCGGCTGGTGTACGCGCTGGGCGCGGTGCTTTCCGGCGCGGGCCACGTGGCCTCGGGCGTGCCGGTTCGCGGCGCGCTGTACGCCTTCGGCTTCCTCTTCGCGCTGGCCGCGGTGCTCCTGCACCAGGGCCTGGTGCGCGGGCCCTACGGTGAAGCCCCCCTGTACCTCAAGCTTGCGCCCGCGGCGTTGCTGCTGCTGGGCGTCCACCTGCTGTCACTGCGCGGCCTGCGCCGTCTGCGGCGGGGAGAGTGAACGGCGATGTCCCTGCAAGGCACCCTGAAGGACTTCGGTATTGGCGACATCCTGCAGCTCATCGGGCAGCAGCAGAAGACGGGCACGCTCCACGTCCGCGCCAAGGACCAGGAAGTGCGCATCGGCTTCAATGATGGCCACATCATCAAGGCGGAGAGCGTCACCCGGAAGCGCAAGGAGCTCATCGGCGCCATGCTGGTGCGCTCGGAGCTCATCACCGAGACGCAGCTCGAAGCGGCCCTGGAGACGCAGCGCCGCACCCTCAAGCGCCTGGGAGACGTGCTCGTCTCCAGCCAGGCCCTCACCGCCGAGCGCTTCCAGGCGATGATGCAGCTGCAGGCCACGGAGACCCTCTACCGTCTCTTCACCTGGAAGTCGGGCACCTACGAGTTCGTCCAGGAGCCCGTGGAGCCGGACGCGGAAGCCATCCAGCCCCTGCGCGCCGAGACGGTGCTCATGGAGGGCTTCCGGATGGTCGATGAGTGGCCCGTCATCCGGCAGAAGATCCACCGCGACGACCTCGTCTTCGAGCGCATCAAGGCCCTGCCGCAGCCCCGCGGCGGCGAGGAGGGCGGGGAGCTGGGCGCCATCGGTCCCTCCGAGCGGCGCATCTACGACGAGCTCTCTCCCGGGCGCGATTTGCGCAAGCTGGTGGACATCTCCTGCCTGGGCGAGTTCGAGACCTGCAAGGCGCTCTACAACCTGGTGAAGGGCGAGTACGTGCGGCCCGTCCTCCCGGAGGGGGCTCCGGCGCCCGTGCCAGGAGACCAGCGCCTGCTCGCCCGGATGGCGGGGCCCGTGGGGCGGCTGATCGCCACGATGGTGGTGTTCGCGGCGCTGGGGTGGGTGGTGTCCCGCGCGATGAGCGCCGGCCACGAAGGAATCGCGCCCGCGGTGTTTGCCGATTCAGCGGCCCAACGTCATGTTTCCCAGGCCCAGCGCGTCCGCATCGAGGCGGCGCTCGAGGTCTTCCGTCTGGAACGCGGAGAGCTGCCTGAACGTCTGGATTCTTTGGTCCAGGCTGGACTGTTGAAACCGGGCGAACTGAAATACCCCTGGCGGGAAGAGTACTATTACCGGCGGTTGGCCGCTCGGCAGTTCATTCTCCTGCCACCCTTGCGCTAGTCCTGACACAAAGTCGTCTTTCGCGGCCCTGGGGGCGGCGTTACGTTGGTGTCAGCCGTAGCGACATTGACCGAGGAAGAATCCGCATTGCGAAATCCCGCCACGTTGGAAGCGCCTGAAGTCCTCACCGCCTCCGCCAAGGTGGACGTTCGTGACAACGCGACCGCCCTGGCCCTCTGCGGCAACCAGAACGAAAACCTCAAGCTGATGGAGCGGCGCCTCGGGGTCCGGGTGGGACAACGCGGCACCGAGTTCCACCTCTCCGGCCCGTCCGACGCCGTGGCCTTCGCGGTCCGCCTCCTGGAGAACCTGGAGGAGATGATCCGCGCCGGCCGCCCCGTCTACCGCGAGGACGTGGAGCAGGGCATCAAGGTGCTCGGCCGAGGCGCGGAGTCCCTCCAGGAGGTCATGCTGGGGCCCGTGCTGAAGAGCTCCGGGAACCGGCAGATCTCCCCCAAGAGCATCAACCAGAAGCGGTACGTGGACGCCATCCGCGCCCACGACATCGTCTTCGGCATCGGTCCCGCCGGCACGGGCAAGACGTACCTGGCCATGGCCATGGCGGTCGCCTTCCTCCAGGAGCGCAAGGTCAAGCGCATCATCCTGGCGCGTCCCGCCGTGGAGGCCGGTGAGAAGCTGGGCTTCCTGCCGGGTGACCTCCAGGAGAAGGTGAACCCCTACCTGAGGCCGCTCTACGACGCGCTGCACGACATGATGGCGGCCGAGCGCGCCGCGCACCTGCTGGAGCAGGGCGTGGTGGAAGTGGCCCCGCTGGCCTTCATGCGTGGCCGCACGCTGAATGACGCCTTCGTCATCCTCGACGAGGCGCAGAACACCACCGTGGAACAGATGAAGATGTTCCTGACGCGCCTGGGCTACAACAGCAAGGCCGTCATCACCGGTGACGTGACGCAGGTGGACCTGCCCACGGGGAAGATGTCCGGGTTGAACCACGCGCGCGCCGTGCTGAAGAACATCGACGGCATCCACTTCGCGGAGTTCTCCGAGGTGGACGTGGTCCGCCACCCCCTGGTCCAGGAGGTCATCCGCGCCTACGACAGGGCGGACCTCGCCCAGAAGGAGGCCCAGGCTGCCCGGGAAGCCGCCGCCCAGGCATCCACCGCCGCACCGGCTGCCGCTTCCGAGCCCGTTGCCGTCGAGTAACGGTGCTTGGACCTACGTGCGCCCACCCGGGCATACCCTGCCGGGCGGGCGTACTCCATCCCACCCTTGCGAATATTCCCAGGCGCTGCGTCCTTGAAGGATCCGCTACGCCTTATCTAGGGTGAGGACCCCCATGGCCGAATCGGAAACGCAGCCCCCTGGGCGCAGTCCATTGGACGCGCTCGCCGAACGCCTCGGACTGGACAATGGCGTCTGGGGGCGGCGCGCCATCCAGGTCCTCCTCCTCCTGGCCGTCTCCGTTGGCGCGGGCTTCGTCATCTCTCCGGGCCTCTACAGCCAGCAGATTCCAGCGCTCTCGGAGGAGAACCTCGGCAAGCCCTTCCGCGCCAGCTCGCCCGCCGGCTTCAAGGCGCGCGGGACTACGAGGTGGTGCACCGCGCCATGACGCAGCAGCGGCGTCAGGACGCGCGCGCGGCCGTCAAATCCGTCTACGACTTGAACCCCGCCGTGCTCGGGCAGCTCCGGGCGACGGTGAGCTCCGCCTTCGCGTCCATGCGCATGCACCTGGACGAACTGGCGGAGGCCCAGTCCGATTCGGAGCCCGAGGAGAAGGAGGCGCCCCGCCGGCGCAAGCCCACGGCGACGCCGGAGATGGTGGAGCTGGAGCGCGCCACCCGCGAGAAGATGCGGGCGGAGCTCCAGGAGCGCTTCTTCGGCAAGCGGGACGCCGTCCTGGAGGCGGAGGATTTCCAGGCGCTGTACGCCACCCGCTTCTCGCAGGAGGCGGAGACGGCCATGCTGCTGGTGCTGGAGCGGGCGTACCGCTCCGAGCGCGGGCCGGTCCACGTGGCGGGCTCCCGGGAGGAGCTGGCGCGGGAGGCGGGCCAGGGGCTCACCGTCCGGGACGTGGTGAACAAGGCCGAGGAGTCCCTGACGGGCGGCTCCGCCCAGGTGGTGGACGTCCCCGAGGCGCACCAGGAGATGGAGCGCTTCGCCTCGGTGCCCGGCAACCTGATGCCGGACGCGCCAGGCGTCCAGCGCCGCGCCATTCTCCGGCTGGCCCAGCGGCTGGTGCGGCCCAACCTCACCATCAACATCGCGGAGACGGACGCACGGCGGAACCAGGCGTCCCAGGCGGTGAAGGACGCCGTCATCTCCATCAAGAAGGGCCAGCGCGTCATCGGCGACGGCGAGCTGGTCAACGAGTCGCACCTGGTCATCCTGCGCGGCATGCGCGCGGAGACGGACCGGCTGGACCTGGTTCAGCTCCAGGTGGGGGGCACGGGCCTGGTGGGCCTGCTCATCGTCGCGACATACTTCTTCTGCTTCGCCGCCTTCCGGCGCTTCCGCCCCACGCGCAAGGACGGGGTGCTGCTGGGCCTGTTGCTGCTGGGCCTGCTGGGCCTGCTGCAAATCTGGGTGTCCATCGCGGACGCGGTGCAGGACCGCTACACCGCGCTGCCCATCGAGGCCTTCTATTACGCCTTCCCGGTGGCGGCCGGCGCCATGCTGGTGCGCTTCATCCTCACCCAGGAGCTGGCGCTCTTCTTCGCGCTCGTCTTCGCCTGTCTCACGGGCGTGATGCTGGGCAACTCGCTGGCCTTCGGCGTCTTCACGCTGGTGGGCTCGCTGGTGGCCGCTGACCGCATCGTGAAGGCCAAGGACCGCGTGGGCATCTTCCGCGCCGGCCTGGTGACGGGCACGGTGAACCTGGTGGCGGTGCTCTTCCTGTTCCTGGTGGAGGGCAAGGGCCTGTCGGCCGACACCCTCATCACCGCGGTGAGCGCCTTCATCGGCTCCTCGCTGGCGGTGCCGGTGATGGTGATGGCGCTCACGCCGCTCATCGAGGCCACGTTCGGCTACGCGTCGGACATCAAGCTGCTGGAGCTGGCCAACCTCAACCACCCGGCGCTCAAGGAGCTCATCGTCCAGGCGCCCGGCACGTACCACCACTCCATCATCATCGGCTCGCTGGTGGAGAACGCGGCGGAGACGATTGGGGCCAACCCGCTGCTGGCGCGCTCGTGTGCGTACTACCACGACATCGGCAAGGGCCGGAATCCGCTCTACTTCGGTGAGAACCAGAAGGGCGAGAACCGCCATGACGCGCTCGCGCCGGCGATGAGCGCGGTCATCATCAAGCGCCACGTGACGGAGGGCCTGGAGATGGCCCGCCAGTACCGGCTGCCCAAGCTGGTGGCGGACGCCATCCCGCAGCACCACGGCACGCGCACGGTGGGCTACTTCTACCACAAGGCCTTGAAGGAGCAGGAGGGCAAGGAAGGGGCTCCGCCCATCGACGAGAGCATCTACCGCTACCCGGGACCGAAGCCTCAGTTCCGCGAGGCGGCGCTGGTGATGATCGCCGACGCGGTGGAGGCCTCCACGCGCTCCATGACGGACCCCACCACGCCCAAGCTCCACGCGCAGGTGCAGAAGATCATCAACCTCATCTTCTCCGAGGGTCAGCTCGACGAGTGCGACCTGACGCTGAAGGACCTCAACCTCATCTCGCAGTCCTTCCTGCACACGCTCGAGGGCATCTATCACACGCGTCCGGCCTACCCGGCGGGCGCGGTGGGTGGGGGCAAGGCGCCGCCGTTGGTGGTGGCCGGCGCGGCACCGCGCCCGGTGGAAGGCAAGGACAAGGCACGGACCGCGGGGGGGGCATGAGCGGGGCACGGAAGGGCACAGGCGTGAGATTGCGCAAGGGGAAGCTGATTCCCCGTGACGACGGCAAGCGCATCGAGGAGTTCGTGGGCGCGGCCACCACCAGCACGGACTCGGCGTCCGTCGCGCGGATGCTGGCGCCGCCGGGGTGGTCGGAGCCCGCGCAGCGGCCCGAGTTCGACGAGGTCGTCATCGTCCTCACGGGCGAGCTGACCATCGTCGTGGAGGGCCGCCGCGAGCGCATCGTCGCGGGCGAGGTCGGCCTGGTGCCACGCGGCAAGCGCGTGGTGTACCGCAACGACGGGCAGGGCGCGTGTGACTACTGGTCGGTGTGCGCGCCCGCCTTCCGCCCGGAGCTGGCGCACATGGAGGCGCCCAAGCCTCGCGTGCAGGAGAACCACGTCACCATCCAGGTGGCGCACGGCCAGGGCCGGGACTTCGCGCGCTTGCTGACCTCCTGGGCCAAGGACTACCTGCGGCAGCTCGAACTGGCCGGCGTGGAGCTGTCCCTGTCCCTGGTGGACGACCGGGCCATCCGCCGGCTCAACCGCACCTGGCGCCAGAAGGACAAGGCGACGGACGTGCTCAGCTTCCCCGCGGGAGACCTGCCCAAGGGCACGCCCGGGCCGCGTCCGCTGGGGGATGTGGTCATCTCCCTGGATACGGCGAAGCGGCAGGCCAAGGAGTACGGCCGCACGCTGGAGTCGGAGATGGCGCGCTACCTGGCGCACGGCCTGCTCCACCTGCTGGGGCATGACCATGAGCGCCCCCGGGATGCCAAGCGCATGGCGGCCCTGGAGGAACAGTTGCTGGGCGAGCGGGGCATGGTGGCGGACTCGCTTCAGGTGGACGCCAAGGCCCGGCGCGCCCGCAGCCTGATGTAGGCCCTGCGGTCGGCTCCCCGCCGGACAATCCGGCATCCATCCCGTTGAGCCGGGCGGCGTGCGTGATAGGTAGGCGGCCTCCCGCGTGTTGGACCAAGCCATGCACCGCCCCTTCCTCATTGCCTCCTGCCTGCTCGGCCTGCTGTTGACGGCGGCGCCCGCGCGCGCGGCCTCCATGCCGCCGTGGGGCACGGGTGAGAGCCAGGGCGAGGACCTGGCCATCCTCCTGGTGACGTTCAGCCCCGGAGACGACGTGCCCTCGTGGTGGGGGCATGGCTCCCTGGTGGTGGAGGACCGGCGGTTGCGGATGTCGCGCCTCTACAACTACGGCATGTTCTCCTTCGACGAGGCCATGCTCGCGCGCTTCGCCATGGGCCGGCTGGAGTTCTGGGTGGGCCAGTCGTCGGTGGGCGGCACCTTCCGCCACTACCAGTCCGAGGACCGCGACGTCCGCGTGCAGGAGCTCAACCTCACGCCGGCGCAGCGCGTCTTGGTGGCGAAGCGGCTGGCGGAGAACGTGCTGCCGGAGAATCGCGAGTACCTGTATCACCACTACAACGACAACTGCGTCACCCGGCTGCGGGACATGATTGACGTGGCCACCGGTGGCCAGCTCCGTGAGGCGGACCGCGCGCCGGGCCGGATGACGCTGCGCGAGCACACCCGGCGCTACACCGCGGTGAACGCGCCAATGAGCGTGCTGCTCGACTTCATGATGAACGACGAAATCGACCGTCCCGTCACGAAGTGGGAGGAGGCCTTCCTTCCGGACGAACTGGAGGCCCAGGTCGCGGCGCTCCAGGTGAAGGGCGCGGACGGGAAGGTGGAGTCGCTCGCGGCGAGGAGTTGGAACCAGTACGAGTCCACCAAACGTCAGCGCCCGCCCGCGGAGCCTCCGCCGTGGGGGCCGTGGATTCTGGCCCTGGGCCTGGCCCTGGGCGGCCTGGCGGTGGGGCTGGCCTACTGGGAGCGTCAGCGGGGCAGCCGCGTGGCCCGCATGCTGCTCGGGCTGGAGAACATCGTCGTGGGCCTGGCCCTGGGCCTTCCCGGCACCGCGCTGCTCATCATGGGGCTGGTGACGGACCACACGGTGACGCACCGCAACGAGAATCTCTTCCTGGCCAACCCGCTGACGCTGCTGGCGCTGCCCTTCGGCATCGCGCTCCTGTGGAACAGCCAGAAGGCCCGCGCGCGCCTGCTCAAGGTGTGGACGGTGCTCGCGGCCCTGGGCGTGCTGGGCGTGGTGCTCAAGGTGCTGCCGCCCTTCGACCAGGACAACTGGCGGCTCATCGCCCTCATCCTGCCCATCTCCCTGGGCATGGCGGGCGCGTTTGGATTGGACCGGGTGCTGGCGCGCCTTCCCGGGGCGGACCGCGCGTCAGCCGGACGGCGGGATGCCGTCGCATCGCTGAAGACTCCCTGACGAGAACACGGAAAGAAGCCATGGCGAACGATTCGATGGAGAAGATCAACGGCCTCAGAGAGCGTGTGCTGGCGCTCCGGGGGCATCTTTGACCTCGACCGCAAGCGGTCCCGCATTGCACTGATTGAACGTGACTCCACGCTGCCCACCTTCTGGGACGACAACACCAAGGCGCAGGCGCTCCTGAAGGAGAAGTCCACGCTGGAGGCCAGCGTCGGCGCCTATGACAAGGTGATGCGCGGCCTGGATGACGCGCAGGTGCTCTTCGAGCTGGCCGCCGAGGCCAACGACGAGGCCACGACCCAGGAAGCGGAAGGCTCGCTCACGGGGCTGGAGGGTGACGTCGCCAAGCTGGAGCTGGCGCGCATGCTCTCCGGTGAGCAGGACCGCAGCAGCTGCTTCATGGACATCAACGCCGGCGCCGGTGGCACGGACTCCATGGACTGGGCGGCCATGCTCCTGCGCATGTACACCCGCTACTGCGAGAACAAGGGCTGGAAGGTCGAAATCAACGACGAGGTGCCGGGGGAAGAGGCGGGCTTCAAGAACGTCTCCCTGCGCATCGAAGGGGACTTCGCCTACGGCTACCTGAAGGCGGAAGTGGGCGTGCACCGGCTGGTGCGCATCTCCCCCTTCGACGCCAATGCGCGCCGCCAGACGGCCTTCGCGTCCGTGGACGTCTATCCGGAGGTGGATGACACCATCCAGATCGACATCCCGGAGAAGGACATCGACCTGAAGTTCATCCGCGGCGGCGGCGCGGGCGGCCAGAAGGTGAACAAGACGTCGTCCACCGCGCAGCTGCGCCACCTGCCCACGGGCATCATCATCACCTGCCAGACGGAGCGCTCGCAGTCGGCCAACAAGGACATGGCCTTCAAGATTCTGCGCGGCCGCCTGTACGAGCTGGAGATGAAGAAGCGCGAGGCCGCGCGCGACGCCGCGGAGGCGCAGAAGAAGGACATCTCCTTCGGCTCGCAGATCCGCTCCTACGTGCTGGCGCCGTACCGCATGGTCAAGGACCTGCGCACCGGCGTGGAGACGGGCAACGTGGACTCCGTGCTGGATGGGGACCTGGAGGAGTTCGTCACCGCGCAGCTCCTGGGCGTGAAGAACCCCAACCGCGCCGCGGGCGCGGACTAGGTTCGTCACCGACGCCCGGGCGCTTCTTCGCCTGTGCCCGGAACCTTTTCTGCGGCCCCGCTGTCGGTGGGGCCGCGGGGAAGGGGACGGGGTAGGCTGAGGGACGGTGGCACCTCCGGCGGAGGGGCTGTCGCGGGAGGACACCGGTGTCATCGGGCGGCGTGCTCGAAATCGGACAGGAAGGGGCTGCCGCCGCGGACGCGTCCGAATCGCGCCGTCAGGACGCGGCATTGCTGGCCCGGCTGCGCCGGGGGGACCCGGACGCCTTCGAGGTGCTGGTGCGCACACACCAGGACCGGCTCTACGACTTCTGCGTCCGCATGGTGGGAGACCGTGAGGAAGCCCACGACCTGGTGCAGGAGATTTTCGTCAGCGTGCACCAGAACGTCCGGCGCTTCCGCGAGGACTCGAAGCTGTCCACCTGGCTGTTCCGCATCACCCGCAACCACTGCATCAACCGGCTCAAGTACCTGAAGCGGCGGGGCCGGGGGCGCTCCGAGGAGTACGACGAGGCCACGGCCCTCTTCACCGAAGGTGGGGGCACCGCGCCCGGCCCGGACGCCGCGCTGGAGTCCGCCCGCGAGCGCGCCCGGGTGCAGTGGGCCATCTCCCAGCTGGAGCCGGACGCGCGCATGCTGGTGGCGCTGCGCGACATCGAAGGACTCAGCTACGACGAAATCATCGACATCACCGAGCTACCGGAGGGCACGGTGAAGAGCCGGCTCCACCGGGCCCGGGAAAAGCTGGCGAACCTCTTGGGGCGGCTTGAGCCATGAACGGCATTCATCGCAGACTGCGGGACGTGGAACCGCGGATGAACCACCGCGAGGCGAGGGCCCTGTTCCTCGCGCTCGCCGACGACGAGCTTCCCGCCCCCAAGGCGCAGGAGGTTCGCACCCACCTGGACGGCTGCGAGGACTGCCGCCAGGGCTGGCAGCGCTATTCCAGCACGGTGCAGCGGCTCCAGCGCGTGGAGCGTGAGAAGGCGCCGCCCGCGCTCGCCTCCCTGGTGATGCACCGCGTGCGCCGCAAGCGCCGCTTCGGGCTGCGCGGCCTTCACACGGCGCATATGAACCACCGGCTCCCGGTGGAGGTCCTCATCCCGCTCCTCCTGGCCGCCGCGGTGGCCGCCTTCCTGGTGCTGGTCGCTCCCTGAGCGGCCATCCGCTGTGTTGCGTTGCTTCCCGGGGGAGGCTTGGCTACGGTGCCGCGCCTTTGGGAAAGCGCGTCATGGCCGAGACCGAAAACAAGAGCGACAAGAGTGCGGGCGAGGGCGACCTCGGGACGAAGGAACAGGAAATCTACGACCAGCGGCTGGAGAAGGCCGCCAAGTGGCGCGAGGCCGGCTTCAATCCATACGGCAACGGCTACCGTCCCCAGCACCAGGCCGCCGAAATCCACGAGAAGCACGGCGCCCAGGCGGCCGAGGAGATTGAACAGGCCGCCACCCCGCCGTACGACGTCGCCGGCCGCATCGTGGCCATGCGCTCCTTCGGCAAGGCCGCCTTCATCAAGCTGCGCGACCGCTCGGGTGAAATCCAGGTCCACATGAAGAAGGACGCCCTGGGCGATGCCTACGAGACGTTCAAGCTCTGTGATTTGGGCGACTTCCTGGCCGCCACCGGCCCGGTGTTCCGTTCGAAGACGGGCGAGCTGACGCTGTCCGCCACGAAGTTCACCCCGCTCACCAAGTCCCTGCGTCCCCTGCCGGAGAAGTGGCACGGCCTGACGGACGTGGAGATCCGCTACCGTCAGCGCTACCTGGACCTGGTGTCCAACCCGGACGTGAAGCAGACCTTCCTCCGGCGCAACAAGCTCATCCGCTTCATCCGCGACTTCCTCGACACGCGTGACTTCGTCGAAGTGGAAACGCCGATGATGCACCCGCTCGTATCCGGCGCGGCGGCGCGGCCCTTCACGACGCACCACAACGCGCTCGACATCGACCTGTACATGCGCATCGCCCCGGAGCTGTATCTCAAGCGCCTGGTGGTGGGCGGCCTGGAGCGCGTCTACGAGGTCAACCGCAACTTCCGCAACGAAGGCATCAGCACCCGGCACAACCCCGAGTTCACGATGCTGGAGTTCTATCAGGCGTACGCCACGTACGAGGACCTGATGGACCTCTCCGAAGAGATGATTTCGGAGGCCGCCAAGGCCGTCACCGGCGACTCGAAGGTGAAGTACGGCGAGCACGTGCTCGACTTCGGCAAGGGCTGGAAGCGCATCTCCATGACGGAGGCCATCCGCGAGGCGGTGAGCGGCCTGTCCGACAAGGACATGGTGGACGCGGACCGGCTGCGCCACGAGCTGCTCAAGACGAGCCACTCGGAGGCCGAGCGGCGGGCCATCGACACCATGAACCACGGAGAGCTGGTGGGCGCGCTCTTCGAGCACCACGTCGAGCACACGCTCATCCATCCCACCTTCATCACCCATTTCCCTACCGCCGTCTCGCCGCTGGCTCGCCGCAATGACGCCAACCCGGACGTGACGGACCGCTTCGAGCTGTACGTGGCGGGGCGGGAAATCGCGAACGCCTTCTCCGAGCTGAACGACCCGCTGGACCAGAAGGGCCGCTTCCAGGCCCAGCTGGACGCGAAGCAGCGGGGCCAGCAGGAGACCATGGACTACGACGAGGACTACATCCGGGCCCTCGAGCACGGCATGCCGCCCACGGCCGGTGAAGGCATCGGGATTGATCGGCTCGCCATGCTGTTCACGGATTCGCAGAGCATCCGGGACGTCATCCTGTTTCCCCTCCTCAAGCCACTGGCGAAGTAGCCAGGAGGCCGCGTGCACTCCGCCGAACGGCAGACCGTCCATCGCTGGACCTTCATCTGGATTGGGGCGCTGGTCGCCCTGGTGGGCTTCAGCCTCCTGGGCGTGGCGCTCACGTCCTCCCAGGCCTGGCTGGAGACCAGCTCCTCCCTGGGGCTGTCCCTGCTGGGGTGGGGCGGGCTGATCCAGGCCCTGAACGCGGGGTTGCTCGTGTCCGAGCAGCCCGTCGCGCCAGTGTCGAACACGGGCCTGGTCGTGGCCGGCTCCCTCGTCTGGCTCGCGGGGTGGGCGCTCATCGCCGCCGGCATCCGCCGCGCGCCGGAGCCCACCGAAGGGCCCAGCCCCG
>JBKGHI010000224.1:0-14834 GCA_046520405.1 Myxococcus sp. 1LA | reverse complement strand
CCAGGGCGGCGGGCTCGGCGTCACGGAAGAGCAACCCCCCGTGCCCCCGCGCCCAGCGCGGCTTCTCCCGCGGCCTCGTCCGCCACCAGCGCGAGCACCGGTGCGCCCAGGTCGGGTCCCTCCACGCGGCCCTGACCGGCGCGCAGGCCGGTGTCCCACAGCACCACGTCAGGGGGCTCGCCGGGCAGCGACTCCAAATCCACCTGGGTGCCGGAGGCCACCACGAAGGGCACGCCTGTCTGTTCGCTCAGCGCCCGGGAGAGCGCGCCCCGGGCGAGCGGATCCTCCGCGACGAGGGACAGGCGCAGCGGCGAGGTGGAGGCGGCCAGCACGGGACTGCTTCATTAACGAGGACCCGCCGCCCCCGCTGGCCCCGTGCGCTCAGGGCCCTCGCAACCGCGACACGAGGAGGAAGCCCACGGCCAGCACGAGCAGCACGCCCACCACGGTCCACACGACGATGGAGAACCCGGCGGGCACCTTCGACACGATGGGCAGCTTCTGTGTCCGGAGCTCCTCCGTAATCTGCGCGAGCAATCCGGTGTCGTACGTCACCGACTCGCCCTTGCGAATCCGCCGGCCCATCTCCTCCAGCTCCCCACCCGGCAGGTAGCGCTCGGTGAGGAACATGCTGCGTGCCTGGAGTTCCCGCTCGGTGCCGTGGGCGGCGGGGTCCAGGCCACAACCCGCGCAGGGGGTGAACGCGCCCACCTTCGAGTTGCCACACCGCACGCAGACAGCCAGGCTCATCCGCCTACCCTAGCGCGAATGCCGCGGTGCGCGATGTACCCCTTCCACGGGGCGACCCGTCAGGCTTCGCGGGCCGCTCGTGGGGCCGCGTCAGGGGGCCAGGTTGCTCAAATGCTGGCGGATGTGCGCCACGGACGTCGTCATCGCGGCTCGGCTGGACGCGAACTTGTAGGCGGGGTTCCAGGTGTGGCTGCTGCCGTAGCACCAGCTCAGGCCCTGGACGACGCACTGCTGATGGACCTGCGGGTACTGGATGGCGAAGCCCACGCCGTGGTTGCGCAGCAGCCACGACTTGCGCAGCGCCAGGTTCGTCGTGTTGACGATGGTGGAGTGCTCCACGCTCCCCGCCGCGAAGCCCGCGGTGCGCGCGGTGTGGTCCAGAATCTGGGCGATGCTCCAACCCTCCGCCGCGTAGAGCTGCCGCGCCATGTTCTCGACGGTCGCCTGCGCGTGGTAGTGCACCTGCACGCCGGACAGGCCCACCTGCCACGGGCCGCCGTTGTTGTTGCAGGCCTCGAGCGGCCAGATGACCCGGTCTCCCGTGGACGTGTTGCAGATGGAGAAGCTCTGCGGGTTGGAGCTGGGGTTCGGGCGGTTGGGGCCCAAATCCCAGATGCCCTCCTTCATGGCCCACCAGGACACGAGCGCCGCCTGGTCCAGGCGCTGCGCTCGCGTGCCAGTGAGCCGGGGCACCGTCTTCGCGGCCACCCAGCGCAGCCACTTCTCCTGGTCCTTGCTGAGCGCGTAGCCATTCACAGACAGGCTGGGCACCTGGTCCCAGTAGTCGCCATGGGACCAGCCCACCTGCCCACCGACGTTGACGCGGTAGAAGCCGTTGCTGGGCGTCTCGCTCACCACCGTGGCCTGCTCGCCAACGGAGACCAGTCGGAGGCTGGTGTAGGACGTGGAGGGGCCGGTGCGCAGGTAGACGTTCTCCACGGCGCGAATCCGAGCGCCCGCGAGGATGCCGAAGAGCAGGGACGACTCGGTGGTGCCCGTCTCCTCGACCGCGTCTGGGGCCAGGGCGGCGTCATCGGTGGGAAGACCTTCGCCACAGGCGAGGCTGAACAGCAGGAAGGATGAAGCGAGGACTGCGCGAGGGGTACGTCGCGTGGTGTCGGGCATGGGGTTCTCCCAAGGGGGAAACAGCGCCGTGGCCTCGTGCACGGCCTGTGCCCCGCGGCGTCCCTGGGTGGGGCGCGTGGCCGGTGACCACTTTGTGGTCATTTCATGCGTCAGGTGACTGGTTCCGGCCGCGCGGTGGCGAGGCGCTCCAGGGCGGAGGCACGCGGCACAGCCGCTGCAACTGCCCGCCGCGTCCCATCCGGGACATCCGCAGCGCACCCCTCAGGAGACGCCCCATGGATGAACAATCGCTTGCCCCTCGCCAGCGCTTTCCCCGCTGGATGCTGGCGGGTTGGATGGCCACCGCCGCCGTCGTTGGCTTTCACCATGTGCCCACGGCCAACGCGTCACATTCGCACACGGGTTGGAACCAGATTCACATCGCCACCATTCACGGCAACGACGGTCCGGTGGGGGGAGGCAGCGGGCCGGGCTCGCAGGACGAAGAGTACTGTGTGATGTCGTCGACCACCGCGCTCCCGGCCGCGACGATTGCGCCCTTCATCGAGCAGACGCTGGCGAAGCTGGCCTTCAACGTCATCTGGGACGGCGCGGCGGACTGGCGCGTGGACCTGTGGCGCGCCGCGAAGTTCTGCAATCAGTACACGACGGCGGAGCGCAACCGCATCGAGCTGGAGTTCCGCGTCGCCGAGTCCTGGGCCGCGCTGTGCGGCGGCGAGCAGTACGCCTGTGTCACGGCGGTGAATCCGGTGACGGACTCCAGCGGGCGGCACCAGCACTACATGTACATGAACGCGCACCTGAAGCGGGAGCAGATGGCTGCGATGGGCGAGCGCGCGCGCAAGTTCATCAACCACGAGACGGGGCACCTCGTGGGTCTGCGCGACCCCAGCTTCTACGGGGACTGCATGCACAGCGTGATGCACAACAACCTGTACTCGACGCTGGGCTGCACCGACCCGGTGTGGCACCCCACGCCGTCCGACTTCGTGTCCGTGCGCAACATCGCGAACCGCGCCAACTGAACGCCGTCATCCCTTCGACATGAGGAGCATTTCCATGAAGCGATTCCCTCTGCGTGAGTTGGCCCATGTGGTCGCGATGTCCGGCGTTGTCCTGGCGGCGGTGCGCTGTGGCGGGCCGGAGGACACGCACGCGCACGATGACGCCACGGAGTTCAATGTTCAGAGCGCCCTGCTGACGCGCAACCGCGATGCCTTGCACCTGTGCGTTCAGGCGTCCGCGTCCCTGCGAGGCAGCGCCGCGCGCATCAACGAGCGGCTCGGCGCCAGCCTGCGTGCCGTCTCCAACCATCCGGACTGGGCGGCGGCGCGCTTTGGCGACCGGACGCCCACGATTGAGCAGGGTTGTCCCGGGCCGGCGCTCGCGTTGGAGCGGCTGGAGCCCAAGGAGTCCATCATCGGTCCGGGGCTGGCGGTGAAGCCCAGCCGCTACCGCACCTTCATCCACGTGCTGGATGAGAAGACGGCGGACGTGGTGCTCGGGGAGCGGCAGGTGGACCGGGCACCGGCGGAGTTCCTGCGCATCGACGACCACGTGCTGGCGGAGGTCTCCACGGCGCTCGTCGTGCGCGAGTCCTACCTGGACCATCCGGAGTTCGCCGCGCGCTGGCTGTCGGGCGCGGTGGGCCTCCAGGCGCAGGAGGACGGGCTGCCCGGCGTGCTCGGTGACGTGTTCGACAAGCCCGTCACGGACACCTCGTCGCTGACGAAGCCCACGCTCGAGCCGACGCACTGACGCGAGGGTGGGCCAAGGACCGGTCCCTCCCGTTCGCCGCGGGGGCGATAGGGAGGACCGGGCCAGGCATCCCCCCTCACTCGCACGACTCACGCCCTGCGAGCGCGGGGCGCACGGGAGGGCCGGGTAGGAGGCGCCTCAAGCTCCCGCCCGGACATCCGGCGCAGCTCGGCATTGCCCAGCACGACCTGCGTCAACCGGGAGCGGGAGATGCGCAGCGCCGAAGCGGTGGCGACGATGTTGCCCCCATTCTCGACAAGGCTTTGGGCAATGCACTGTCGCTGCACCTCCGCCAGGAAGTCGCGGAGGGAGCCCCCATGCTGCCGGAAGAGCATGGGGATGTCCGTCATCGCCGCGGGCGCGGGCCGAGGCTCCGCGCACTCCAGCGCCCGCTGCAAGAGCGGAGCAAGCACCGCCGCGCCGATGGCAGGCGCGTCCGACAGCACGTCGGCCGCACGCACCAGGTTGTGGAGCTCGCGAACGTTCCCGGGCCAGGGATGAGCGCGCATCAACCGGGTGGCTTCAGGGGTGAAGGACTTCGGCGCACCACCACGTTCCTGGGCGGCTTGCTCCAGGAAGTACGTGGCCAGCAGGAGCACGTCCTCGTCCCGCTCGCGCAGCGGAGGCAGTTCCACATGGATGCCATTGAGTCGGAAGAAGAGGTCCTGCCGGAAGTCGCCCGCGCGGACCGCCTTCGCCAGGTTCCGATTGGAGGCAGCGACGACGCGCACGTCCACCTGGACGGTCTCCGCGCCACCCACGCGTTGAAACGCGCGTTCCTGCAAGGCGCGCAGCAGCGCCGCCTGTCCCCGCGGGCTGATGTCGGCCACCTCGTCCAGGAACAAGGTGCCGCCGTGTGCCTGCTCGAAGCGCCCCCGCTGGCGGGCCAGGGCGCCGGTGAAGGCGCCGCGCTCATGGCCAAACAGGTCCGACAGCAGCAACTCGTCGTTGATGGCCGCGCAGTTGACGGCGACGAACGGCCCGGACGCGCGGCGGGACATGTCATGGATGGCGCGTGCCGCCAGCTCCTTGCCCACGCCGGTTTCGCCGAACAGCAGCACGCTCGCGTCGGACGACGCCACCTTCCGCAGTTGCGCCACCGCGGCGCGGAATGGCGCGGAGCTGCCGCGCAGGTACGGCGGCGCGAGCCCATCGTCCGTCGGAGACTCACCCAGCAAGGTGAGCAGCCGGGGCCTGTCGTAGGCACGGCGGAAGCGCTGCTGTGACTCGGGAGGGAGCGCGTCGATGAGGCGCCGCCACTCCGCGAGCGCCGCCTGCCGTGCCCTCAGCCGCTGCGCCTCGGTGCCCCCCGCTTCCGCCAGTTGCAGCGTGAGAACCCGGGCCCGCAGCGCGAAGTCCTGCGCGCTCAGCAGCTCAGGGCGAGCACTCGCGCGGCGCAGGGCCCGTCGCGCGCGGGCCATGTCGCCATTGGCGAAAGCGACGCGGGCATCGAGCAGGTGCAGCCGGGCGGGCTGCGTGGCGCTGTTGCGCAGGTAGAGCCGCTGGGCCAGGGCATCCAGGACGGAAGAAGCCTCCGCCGCCCGCCCCAGTGCGAGCAGGGCCTCCACGCGAAGCCACCCGGTGGGAATGGCATACAAATGGGGCTGCGCCGTCTCCTCGCCGCCGCTCAGCCCGTCCAAGGTGGAGAGGGCCGCCTCCCACTCGCCGCGGGCGCAGTGGAGATGGGCGCGGCTCAGTCCCACCGCCAGTCGAGCCTGGGGAGAAGCGGGCGCGCGTGCCACGAGCGCGGCCAGCTTGCGCTCGGCCTCGGCGGTATCACCCAGGAAGCAATCCGCGGCGATGGCCTGCGGGTAGGCGGAGAACTGCTGGAAGGGGATGTCCAGACCCGGCAAGGCCCGCGTGAGCGCGGACTGGGCCTCCAGGTGCCGGCCCTCCCGCGAGTACGCGAGCCCGAGCCCCAGCAGCGCCACGGCCTCGAAGGGAACCTCGCCGCACAGCAGGGACAGGGCGGCGAGCCCCAACTGGATGGCGGCGGTGTTCTGCTCCGCGCGTCGGGCGAGCGTGGCGAAGGCGACCTTGGCCAGCCCCACCAGGTCATCCAAGCCCGCGGCGCGAGCCTGTCCCTCCACGGCGGTGAACAGGCGCCGAGCCAGCGTGTCATCGCCGGCATCCATGGCCACGCGTCCTTCGAGCACGGTCATCATCAACCGCGAGAAGGTGTTCTCCGGTCCGTCGAGCCCTCGATGTGCCTCGCGAGCGAAGGCGATGCCCGCCTCCCGCTGTCCCGCGTCGAGGAGGAACTGGAGATGCGTGGGCGCCAGGAAGCCATGGGCCTCCGAGATGCGACCCGAGAGCCCTTCAGTACCCAAGGCCCATGCCACCAGGGCATGGCCGGAGGCCACCTGTCCCCCGCGAACAAGCACGTGCGCGGCCGTGGCCAGCAAGGCACTGGCCCACCGCGCCTGTTCGCCCCAGGCCGCGAAGTCCCAAGCCGCGGGCATGGCGCTGCGCGAGGGCGCGGGCTCCAGCGCCCACGCGATGCCATCCACCATGGCCGCCGCGCGACCTTGCGCCTCCTGGAGCCGCGCACGCCTTGGCCCAAAGGGTCCGCGGCCAGCATCAACAACAGGGCCTCGTCGGGAGCCTCGACCAGCGGCGCGAGCCGCGCGCACGTCTCCCGAATCTCCGGCACCTCCAGCAGGTTCACCGCCATGTCGAGCGTGGCTGCCCGGGTGGGAGCCAATCGATGGTCCGGCAGCAGCGCGCAGAGCCCCGCTTCACAGGCGAGCCGAGCACCCTCATGGAGTGATGCACCCAGTGCCTCGGCCAAGGCCTTCACCGGCAAGGGGCGAGGCACCGCGCAGGCCGCCAGCACGCTCAATCGGCGCAGACGCGCGGGCTCGCGCCGGGCGGAGTGCAGCAGAGAGGCGATGGTGTCATCAGGAGAGACAGGCACAGCCCGAAAGCCTGAGGCCGCGCCAACACGCCATCAAGGGGCCCCCGCGACAAGCGCACCGCCGCTGGAATGCTTCAGCGCCACGGGCCATGCGAAGGGACGCGGCTCACGCCAGCGTGACGCCATGCCCTGGCGCGTCCAGAGGCAGCTCCAGCCGAGCACCGGAGTACCGGGCCCCGCCCTGGAAGGGATGGCGCGCGATGAACAGCGGCGTATCCAGGTCGGCGTAGGAGAAGCCCCCCAGCCCGGCGGCCAGATGCGCCGAGGTGGACATGGCCAGCACGCTCTCCACCATGCCGCCCACCATCAGCTCCAGTCCCGCGGCGCGCGCCAGGCTCCACATGGTCAGCGCCTCCACGACACCGCACTTCATCGTCTTGATGTTGATGGCGTGCGCGGCGCCTTCCCGGATGAGGCGCAGCACGTCCTTCGCGGAGCGAGCCGACTCGTCCGCGCACACCGGCACGCGCGAGCGCCGCGTGAGCTCCGCCATGCCCGCCATGTCCTGCGCGGGCACGGGCTGTTCGAAGAGCGCCAGGGGGACGTCCGCGCGCTCCAGCTCCTTCATGAAGGCGAGCGCCTCGGCCACGTCATAGCCACCGTTGGCATCCGCGAAGAGCCGGGCGCCGGGTGCCACTTCATGGATGGCGACGAGCCGCGCCGCGTCCTCGCCGGGAGTCAGCGCGCCGACCTTCACCTTCAGCGTGGAGATGCCACGCGCCAGGATGGCCTGCGCGGACTTTCGCGCATGCGCCACGTTACCCGCGGTAACCGTCATGTCGATGTCCAGCGAAGTCTGAGCGCCGCCCAGCATCACGGACAAGGGAACACGGTAGTGCCGCGCCAGCGCGTCGAGCAGCGCCGTCTCCACGCCGCACCGGGCGGCCGGGGCCAGCGCGAGCGAATCCCCCAGCGTCTCGGACAAGGGCCTCCAGGCGCGAGCGTCCTGCCCGAGCAGCCCCGCGCGCACTGTCTCCAGCGCGTTCAAGGTGCTGGCCTGTGTTTCACCGCTGACCGCGGGGAAGGGCGCGGCCTCGCCCAACCCTTCCGTGCCGTCCGCGAGGGTCAGCCGTACCAGCACGTTCTCCGCGGCGTACTGCGCCCCGGTGGCGATGGCGAAGGGCTCGGTGAGCGGGAGGTGTAGCGGCTCGAAGCGGAGGGCGGTGATGAGGGTGGGCGTCATGGACGGCCCGGGAGCCTAACGCTCCGCACAGCCTGGAAGCGCGCGAGTCGAGGGAACCGGCGGTTGGCCGACACACGCGAAATGAGGCCGATACATGAAAGTCCCGCCTCCTTGTGATTGCCACGGATTCATGTCGGGATGGAGCGATTCTGAACGACCGATTCCAGGCGGCTCCGGAGCCCGACACAGACGTGATGTTGGCGGCGCTCGAGGAGGCGGAGCGGCACCAACCCGACGGCTGCATGGTGTTTCACGCCGTGCGGGACGCGGCGGGCGCGCTCGTCGACTTCCAGTGGGCCTGGGCGAATCCCGCGGGGGCTCGGGTGCTGGGGCACGCGCCGGAGTCGCTGCGGGGTCGGCGGTTGCGCGAGCTGTTGCCGGACTCCGGCCTGGGCGCTCGCGTGGGCTTGCTTCGGAACGTGGTGGAGGTGGGGCGGCCCGCGGTGGACAGCTTCCGGGAAGGGGCGGCGTGGCTCCAGGGAACCGTCGTTCCGCTGCGGGACGGGGTGCTGCTGCGACTGCGTGACGTCACCAGTGCCCTGCGGCTGGAGGAGGGCGTCCGCGAAACGCTGGACTGGGTGCACAGCGTGCTGGAGGCCACGCCCGACGCGTTCTTCACGGTGGATGCGGACTGGCGCGTCACCTATGTGAACCATGAAGCGGCGGCCCTCAGCGGGCGCTCGCAGGAGCAGCTCTTCCGGCAGATTCTGTGGCAGGCCTGTCCGGAGCTGCTGGGCACGCGCATGGAGCGCGAGCTGCGCCGGGTGGCGGGCGGCGCGGGCCCCACCATCTTCGAATGGCGCGCCACGCCAGGCCGCTGGCACGAGGTGCACGCCTGGGGCGCCAACGGCAACGTGTCCATCTTCGGACGGGACGTCACCGCGAGGAAGCAGGCGGAGGCGGAGCGGGACGTGCTCCTGTCGCGCGAGCACTCCGGCCGCCTGGAGGCGGAGGCCCTGGTCCACGAGCGCACCCGCGAGCTGATGGCCGCGCGTGAACGCCTGGTGCAGTCGGAGAAGCTGGCCATGGCGGGGCAGCTCGCGGCGGGGGTGGGGCACGAAATCAACAACCCGCTCTCCTACGTCGTGGGCAACCTCCAGTTCGCCCTGGAGCAGCTCGCTCCATTCACGGCCCGGCTGGAGGCGCGGGACGCGCTGTCCCGCGCGCTGGGCGAGGCGATGGAGGCCCTGCGCGAGGCGAAGGAAGGCGCCGAGCGCATCCGCAACACCGTGCGCGACCTGCAGACCTTCGCCCGGGCGGAGGAGCCGCAGTTGTCACCGGTGGACGTGCACGCGGCGCTGGAGTTCGGGCTCGCCATGGCGATGCCACACCTGCGCCACCGGGCCCGGGTGGAGAAGCGCCTGGGCGTGGTGCCCACGGTGATGGCGCACGAGGGGCGGCTGGGGCAGGTGTTCCTCCAACTGCTCGTCAACGCCGCGCAGGCCATTCCGGAAGGTGAGGTGGCGCGCTACCAGGTGACGCTCTCCTCCTGGAGGGACGGTGCGTCGGTGGTGGTGGAGGTGGTGGACAACGGCCACGGCATGGCGCCCGAGGTCCTGGAGCGCGCCTTCGAGCCCTTCTTCACCACCCGGCCCCTGGGAGAGGGCGCCGGACTGGGCCTGTCCACCAGCCTGGGCCTGGTGCGTGGCATGGGCGGCGAGCTGTCCGCCACGAGCACGCCAGGGCAGGGCAGTGTCTTCCAGGTGCGGCTGCCCACCACCGACGCGTCCGCGCCGTCCGTCCGAGCGGCGGAGGACAAGGTTCCTCCCGGCCGGAAGCGGGTCCTGGTGGTGGATGACGAGCCGCTGCTGGCCTCGGTGCTGGGCCGCATCCTCGGCGCGCGTCACGACGTGGTGGTGGTCCACAGCGGCCGCGAGGCGTTGGACACGCTGGCGCACGACATGGACTTCGACCGCATCTTCTGTGACTTGATGATGGGGGACCTGACGGGGATGGACGTGTACGAAACGCTGTCCTCGCGTCAGCCGGAGTTGCTCGCGCGCTTCGTCTTCATGACGGGCGGAGGCTTCTCCGAGCGAGCCCGCGTCTTCCTCCAGACGGTGCCGGTGCCACGCATCGAGAAGCCCTTCGAGCTGGGCGTCCTGCACGCGCTGGTGGAGGACGCTCCGCCGCGCGCCGGAGCCTGAAGGGCATCCGGCACGCGAGTTCGCTGGAAGGTGATTACAGCTTCACTTCGTCCCGGTCCGGCCGGGTGATGTAGCCGGAGCCCGCGGCGACGAGCTTGGCCATCAGCTTGTCCATGCCGTTGGAGCGGGCGAAGGCCATCTCGTTGCGGGTGGCGCCCACCAGGGTGAGGAGCTGCACCTTGCCGCTGGGGAGCACGAAGTGGTCGGGGCGGGACGGGTCCCGGACGAACACGAAGCCGCCCAGCTTGGACTCACCACCATCCAGCGAGCCCTCCACCGGGTAGCGGTGGCCCATGGCGAAGGCGCGCAGGGACACGAGGTTGTAGGCCATCATGTCCAGCAGCCGGAACACCGGCCACTTCGCCTCCTCGGGCGTGTGGATGACCATCTCGTAACCCAGCCCGCTGGGCGCGTCGTCGGGGAGGTCCTCGCCGGGCGCGACGGTGAAGGGGTTGGACAGTCCACTGGTGACATAGGTCCAGTACGGGTAGCTCTCGCTGGGTGGAGCGACGCGCACGCCCATGGGACCCCAGTTGGGGTCCGCTTCCTGGACCTGGGCCAGCTCACTCTCCATCCACGCCTGGATGGCATCCGTCTGGTCGAGCGTGAAGACGCCTTCGTCAATGGCGCCGAACATCTTCGGATACTCGACTTCGTCGCGGTCCGCCCAGCAGTCCTCGTACCACTGGATGAAGTCTTCGTCCGTCTCCGGGGCTTTCATGGCGATGACACTCTAGAGGCTCACCCCGGTTTCACAACTTCAAGTCGCGCGGAGGTCTCTTCAGGCTGACAGTCCAGGGGGCGTTCAGGTGCCGGTGGCCCCGTTGGCGCCTGGGGAGCCGGCCAGGGGCCAGGGTTTCAGCCCGCAGATGCGCTCGGCCTCCTCCACGGCGGGCGCCAGCCGCGCGTGCTCCCGGCGGAGGAAGCCCCGCACCGCGCCGTCCAGTGTCTTGTCGAAGATGAGATGGGCGCTGTGCACGGCGGTGGGCTCGAAGCCCCGGGACACCTTGTGCTCACCCCCGGCGCCGGGCTCGAACACCTTGCGGCCGGCCCGGATGCAGTCCTCCACGGAGTGGTACAGGCAGACGTGGAAGTGGAGGAAGGGGTGCTCCTCGAAGGCGCCCCAATAGCGGCCATAGAGGCGCTCCGAGGTGGCCAGATTGAAGGCGCCGGCGATGACCTTTTGTCCACGAACGGCCTCCACCATCTCCACCGCGCCCGGCATCGAGCGGAAGACGCGCGCGAAGAAGTCGGGGGTGAGCTGAATCTGCCCCCAGGCGTGGCGCTCGCAGGTGGAGGTGTAGAAGCCGTAGGCACGCCGGGCGTGCGCCTGGGAGAGCGCCTCGCCGCGCACCGTGCGCAGGGTGATGCCCTGGGTGGCCGCGGCCCCGCGCTCGCGCTTGAGCTGGTTGCGGCGCTTGGAGTCGAAGCGCGCCAGGTAGTCGTCGTAGCTGCCGTAGCCCGGGTTCTTCCAATGAAACTGGAGGGTGATGCGTCGGGCGAGCCCTCGGCTTCCAGGAAGTCCGCCTCGTCTCCCGTGGGATACAGGATGTGAACGGACGAGCAGCCCGCCTCCTGGGCACTCTCGGCGGCCGCGGTAAGCAGGGCGCGGCGCAGGGGGGGGACGTCCTCTCCCGGGGCGATGAGGAAGCGGGGCACGGTGGCGGGGGACAGCGGACCGCCCACGACGAGCTTCGGGTAGTACTCCACGCCGAGCCGGGCGGCGGCATCCGCCCAGCCGAAGTCGTAGATGTACTCGCCCATGCTGTGGAACTTGAGGTACGCGGGCGCGGCGGCCACCAGCTTGGGGCCACGCCACAGCGTGAGGTGGTGCGGCGCCCAGCCCGTCTCCTCGGTGGCGCTGCCGCTCTCCTCCATGGCCGCCAGCCAGGCGTGCCGCACGAAGGGCGGGGCATCGGGGCCTGCGAGCGCGTCCCAGCCTTCGGCCGGGGCATCAGTCACTGCTTCGAGGATGCGGAGACGGAGCGGGGTATCGGCGGGCACGGGGGCACTCTTAACGCGCCCCGCACATGCCTGCCGTGTGTTGCTGGCCTGTCCGTCAGGCGGCCCGGGCAGCGCTCCCTGCCCGAGCGGCCTCGCGGGCCTCCGGCCAGACGGCGCGCTGTGGGGTGGCGATACGGATGATGCGCAACAGGGCCAGCACGCGCATCACCTGCCACGTGGGGTCCAGCTCGAACTTCCGGGCCGCGAAGTTGGGGCTGCTGCCGTACTTGTGGTGGTTGTTCTGGAAGAGCTCGCCCATGCAGAGGAAGTCCATGGGCAGCGAGTTGCGCGACTTGTCGGTGCTGTCGAAGTTCCGGTAGCCGTACTTGTGGCCGCACCAGTTGACGATGGCGCCGTGCACCGGGCCCATGAGGAAGTGCAGGGGCAGCAGCAGGAACTGCCAGGGCGAGGTGGCGAACGCCACATAGAAGGCGGAGTAGAAGGCCACCCAGCCCAGCGTGGCGAGCCACGAGGTGCGCAGCGTGGTGTCCACGAGCGGCCACTCCGGGTAGCCGCCCAGGAAGCGAGCCTCGGGCTGGCCGCGGCCTGCCGCGTAGTCGTCGTAGCGCGCCTTGGTGTGCCACATCATCCGCGCCACATCCTTGAAGAAGTGGGGCGAGTGCGGGTCCTTCTCGGTGTCGGAGAAGGCGTGGTGCTCGCGGTGGAGGATGGCGTACGCCTTGGGCGACAGGTACGACGAGCCCTGCACCAGGTAGGTGAGCAGGTGCATCACCCGTTCCGTCTTCGGCCCCATGGTGTACATGCGGTGGGCCGCGTACCGGTGCTGGAAGAAGCTCTGGAAGAACACACAGAGCAGCCAGTGCGAGACGAAGAAGATGAGGACGGCCATTCGAGTTCCCGGGTCAGTGTCAGAACCGGGGTAACACCGGGCATGTCATGGCAGCGTCACGCGGGATGGAAGAGCGGCGCCCATGCCCATGGGGTGACGGACCTGGCCGAGCCGAACGCGCCAGGGCATGACATGACGCGCGGCGCCGTTCCCCGCTCTTCTGGTACGGAGGGGACGCGGACCCACATGAGAGGAGCACACGCGTGAAGCGGGCGGACATCGTCGGACTGGACAAGGCGCACGTCTGGCATCCCTACACGGCGATGGAGGCCTACATCGCGGAGACGGATCCACTGGTGGTGGGGCGCTCGGAAGGGGCGTACCTCTATGACGTGGACGGCACGCGTTACCTGGACGCCAACGGCTCCTGGTGGGTGTCCACGCTGGGCCACCGCCACCCGCGACTGCTCCGCGCGCTCGCCGAGCAGGCCGCCACGCTCCCCCACGTCTCCCTGGCGGGCATCACCCACGAGCCAGCGGCCCTGCTGGCGTCGGAGCTGGCGGCCATTGCCCCCGGCTCGGACCGCCCCAGCCTTCCCGCGTCCGAGCGCCTGGCTCGCGTCTTCTATTCGGACAACGGCAGCACGGCGGTGGAGGTGGCCATCAAGATGGCGGCCCAGTACTGGGCGCAGAACGGCCATCCACGCCGCACCCGCTTCATCACCCTGTCAGGCGCCTTTCATGGAGAGACGATTGGCGCCACCAGCGTGGGGGGCGTTCCGCTGTTTCGTGAAGTCTTCGGCCCCTTGCTCTTCGACGTGGTGCACGTCCCGTCGCCCGCGGAGGAGGGTGGCTGGGCGCGTGCCTTCGAGCAGGTCCAGGCCACCCTGCGAGCACATCCGGAGGAGATTGCCGGCGTGATTCTGGAGCCGGTGCTCCAGGGCGCCGCGGGCATGGTGATGTATTCGCCGGACTTCGTCCGGGCGGTGCGGGAGGCCACTCGCGAGGTGGACACCTTCCTCATCGCCGACGAGGTCTTCACGGGGCTGGGGCGCACGGGCGCCCGCTTCGCGGTGGACCTGGCGGGCGTGGTGCCGGACATGGTGTGTCTGGCGAAGGCGCTCTCCGGCGGAATCCTGCCGTTCGGTGCAACCCTGGCCACGGAGCGTGTCTTCGGGGGCTTCCTCGGGCCTTCGAACCGGGCGCTGTATTACGGGCACTCGTACTGTGGGAACCCGCTGGGCGCCGCCATCGCCCGGGAGGTGCTGGCCGTCTACCGGGACGAGGATGTGATGGGGCAGGTGGCGAAGAAGGCCCCCCGCGTGAAGGCCGCCTTTGAGCGGATGGCCACCACGATTCCAGGCCTGATTCGCCCCCGCGCCGTGGGAATGGTGGGGGCGGTGGACCTGGGCGGCGGTGGCTACCTCGCGAAGGGGGGCTGGCGGGTGTACGAGGCCGCGCGGCGCCGAGGGCTCTACCTGCGGCCCATGGGGGACACCGTGTACATCGCGCCCGCACTCACTATCTCTGAAGAGGCGCTCGAGGAGCTCCTCTCCGGGGTGGAAGCGTCGCTCCGGGAAGTGGCCGGCGGTTGAGTGGGTGGATCCACGTTCGCGAATGTGCGGGAGCGAACGAAGTGGCGATTGACAGGTCGCGCGTCGCGGGGATAGAAGCCGCGCCCCGCCCGACGCAGATCCGGTCGGGAGCTGACAGCAGAATAAAAGGGTCGATGAGGATTGTTGACCCAGAACGCGGCGGTGGTAGAAGCCGCGCCCCTCCGCACGGGTGGCTGATCTCAGCGGTTCGTCGGAGCAGCAGTTGGAAATAGAAGGATCAGTGCAGAAAGTTGATCCCAGGGGCGGTGGTGGTGGAAGCTCCGAATGCCCACGAAAAGCCCACGCACTGGCGTGGATCCGCTTCGGGTGGGTCGGTAAGAAAATACGGAATACGGCAGTCAACGCAGCGGGTTGACAGGAGACGCGGTGGTGGTAGAAACCGCGCCCCCGACGAAGAAGCCCGGAAGGAAAGGGCGGACGAGTCGAGGGAGTCAACGAAGCAGTGGTTGACAGGGCGGGCGGTGAGGCGGTAGAAACCGCGCCCCTTCGGAAGAAAGCAGCGGAAGCCACTGGGCGGCGCTGAAGACTCCGGAAGCCAGCAGGGCGGCGAAAACAGCAGCTTGACAGTAGACGCCGAACTGAA
>JBKGHI010000223.1:0-14840 GCA_046520405.1 Myxococcus sp. 1LA | reverse complement strand
CACGGCCGACACCGTCGTCGCCTCGGACGCGCACCCGGCTGGTCGGCGCGTTCGGCGGCCGCATCACCGCGCGCATCGTCTCTCGGAGACCGCCCACCGCGGCGGCCGCGGTCCGGGCCTCCCGCACCCCCACCACCGCGGTGTTGGGCACGGTGATGGCGTTGCGCCGGCGGGAGATTTCAATGGCCACTTCCGCGTTCATGCCCGGCCGCAGCAGGCCGTCCGGGTTCGGCATCCGCACCAGCACCGGGAAGAGGGTGACGTTCTGCTCCACGAGGGCCTGCGGCTCAATCTTCACCACCTCGCCGATGAAGGTGCGGCCCGGGTAGGCCTCCATGGTGACGCGCGCCTTCTGGCCGGCCTTGATCTGCCCGACGTCCGTCTCGTCCACCTTGGCGCGCACCTGCATCACCGACAGGTCCGCCATCTTGAACAGGGCGGTGCCGCCGGACACGTTGTTGGTGGCCGAGGCGATGATGACGCCCGGCTGGATGGTCCGCTCCAGGATGGTGCCGGGGCTGCGCGCGACGATGGTGACGTCCCGGCTGCGCTCCCGCGCCAGCTGGAGGTTCGTCTCCGCCCGCACCTTCGCGGCCCGCGCGGTCGCGGACGCGTCCACGGCCGTCTCGTACTCCTGCTGCGTCACGTAGCCGTCCTTGCGCAGCGTCTCCATGCGCGTGCGCTGAGCCTCCGTCGTGTTCAGCCGCACCCGCGCGGACTCCAGGTCGGCCTGGGCCTGCGCCAGCGCGTTCTGCACGTCGCGCGGCTCAATCTCCGCCAGCAGCGTGCCCTCGGCCACGGTGTCACCCGTGTCGTAGTGGACCTTCAGCACCTCGCCGGAGGCCTGGGACTTCACCTCCACCACGCGCAGCGGCTCCACCAGGCCCGCGGATTCGGCCACCACTTCCATGTCCCGGCGCTCCGCCACCGCCACCGCGGCCGAGTGTTGCTGCGGCTGGGGCTCCTCGCCGCGCTGGGTGACGTACACCCCCGCGCCAAGAAGGAGCGCCGCGCTGCCGGAGATGATCCACTTCTTGGTCTTGCTCACGACGACCTCCCGTACCCTGTTCCACGCTGCGACCGTGGCGAAAATTCAGTCCCGATTCCGCTCGTCCCGCTCGATGACGCCGTCCTTCAGGAACAGCACCCGCTGCGCATGCGCCGCGATGTCCGATTCGTGGGTGACGAGCATCAGCGTCTGCCCCTGGCCGTGCAGCTCGCCGAAGAGCGCCATGATTTCCTCACCCGTGCGGCTGTCCAGCGCGCCCGTGGGCTCGTCCGCCAGCAGCAGCGCGGGCTGCGTCACCAGCGCGCGGGCAATGGCCACGCGCTGGCGCTGACCACCGGACAGCTCGTTGGGCCGGTGGTCCTTGCGCGCGCCCAGGCCCACCTTGTCCAGCATGGCCGCCGCGCGCTCACGCCGCTCCTTCTTGGGGATGCGCGCGTAGATGAGCGGCAGGGCCACGTTGTCCAGCGCGGAGGCGCGGGGCAGCAGGTTGAAGCTCTGGAAGACGAAGCCCAGCTCGCGGTTGCGGATGCGGGCCAGCGCGTTCTCCGTCATGCCCGCCACCGGCTGGCCGTTGAGCCAGTACTGCCCGTCGCTGGGCACGTCCAGGCAGCCGATGAGGTTCATGAAGGTGGACTTGCCGGAGCCGGACGGGCCCATGACGGCCACGTATTCGTTGCGGCGGATGGTGAGGTCCACGCCGCGCAGGGCGCGCACCACCTCGGAGCCCATCGTGTAGTCCTTGCGCAGGCCCTCCACGCGGATGACGACGTCGGAGATGTCCCGCACCGGGCCCGCGCCCGCCTGCGGCTGGGTGTTGGTGGACGTGCTCACAGCTCCCTCCCCGCGAGCGCTTCCAGCTCCGCGCGCGCAATCCGGTAGTCGAAGCGGGAGGCCACCAGGTTGATCTCCGCCGTCACCAGGTTCTCCTGGGACGTCAGCAGCTCGATGATGGTGGTGGCGCCCAGCTTGTAGCGCTCCTGCTGGACCTTCAGGTCCTCCTGCGCCACCGCGACGGACTCCGTGGCCAGGACGATGCGGTTCGACGCCAGCTTGAGCTGGTTCAGGGACGTCCCCACGCCAGAGCGCACCGCGCGCCGGGTGTCCGCCAGCGTGGCCTGCGCCACCGAGGACTGCGTCCTGGCGCTCACCACGCGCTCCTCGCGCACGAAGCCGTCGAAGATGGGATACGAGAGCCCCAGGCGGATGGACCAGCTCGTGCGGCCTCCGTTGAAGGCGGGCTCGTCGTTGAACCAGTCATAACCGCCCGACAGCCGCACCGTGGGCAGGTAGGAGGACCTGGCCGCCTTCACGCTGGCCTCCGCCGCTCGCAGGTCCGCCTCCGCGGCCTGGATGGATGGCGCCTGGGCGGTGATTTCGTCGGCCAGCGCCTCGTCGGTGAGGGCGAAGGGCGCCTCGTCCTGCGCCTCCAGGGGCTGGGCGTCCACCGGGCCGTCCTCGCCAATGAGCCGGCCGAGCGACAGCGCCGCGGCGGCGTGCTGGGTCTGCGCGGAGAGGAGGGCCTCCTGCGCGGAGGTGAGGTCGTACTTCGCCCGCAGCAGGTCGGAGCGCGTCGCCGAGCCCACCGCCAGCCGCCGCTCCGCCGCCTCCGCGTTCTGCTTCGCCCGCTCGATGCGGGACACGGCGACCTCTTCCAGGCCACCCGCGCGGAGGACCTCGTAGTAGGAGCGCTCCACGTCGAGCACCGCGGACGCGCGCTGGGCAATCAGGACGGCCTGGGCCGCGCTGGAGCGCGCCTGCGCCTGCCGGCTGTTGGCGCCGCGCTGCCCGCCGGTGAAGACGTTCCACGAGGCCGACAGGCCGGCGCTGTACGTGTCACTGGGCGCGTTGAACACCGCGCCCGTGGTCGGGTCCAGGCGCTGGCTGCTGGCCAGGGAGCTGTTCGCGTTCGCCGACAGGTTCGGCAGGTAGGCGCCGAACGCGCTGCGCTCGGCGGCCGCGGTGGTGGTGACGGTGCCGGTGGCCTGCGCCACTTGAGGGCTCGTCTTCATCGCCCGCGCGATGGCCTCCTCCAGGGAGACGCTCTTCATCGAAGTTGTTTCCTGCGCCAGACCCACGCCGGGGACCGTCACCAGCCCGAGGATGCCCAGGGCCAGGGCCGTCATCCGGTAGGGTTGCCGCTTCCACCAAGGTGTCTGTGCGTTTTTCATCGCAAGCAGGGCCACTGCATTTGCCTTGCCACGCTCCAACCTCTGGAAATGTGGAGGGAAAGGGGCTCCGGGGCTGCGGGAACCGCAGCGCGAGTGCGGATTCCGCATGCGTTGCCGGCCATTCTCGCACGGACGCCGTGGGCCTTCCCCTGGGGCCCCGCGCGAGCCTCAACAGCGGCCCCGGCCTCGTGATTGCACTGCGCCTGTGCGACGTGTGGGTCCGCCGCTGTCTCGCGCCCGCCCCGTCGCCCTGCCAGCGGCCGTGTGGCCGCCCTCCACCCCCGGGAGACCCGCATGCCCCCTGTGATGCTTGGACGAAGCACGGCGCGTGAGGCGCGCGGCATCAACAGAAGAGAGTGCGGATTCCGCACTCCGCATGCAGAGTTCGCAGCCTGTGGAGGTGTGCGATGGAGTTGGAGTCCCCACGGCGGAGGTCGGCGATGAGCGGCGCTCCCTGGTGGCGGCCGCTGGGTCCCCGAGCGCCCTGGGTGGCGGCGGTCCTCATGTGCGCGGTGCTGATGTCCGCGGCGCTGTTCATCCGGAGCACCGCGCTGGAGTCGTCCGCCCTGGTGGCCCGGGGCATGGCCAACGTCATCATGGTGGCCGGCTTCGAGGCCTTCCGTGACGCCGAAGGACTCCCGGACCCAACCTCGCTGAACGCCTTCCTGGCGTCCCACCGGGAGGGCGGCCTGCGCTACGTGGCCGTCATGGACGATGACCGGGTGCTGGCGTCGGCCGGGGAGGGGAAGCTCGGACGCCTCCTCTTCCAGGAGAACTCGCCGTTGGTGGTCGAAGGCGCGCGGGCGCGGCTGGTCCATCGCATCCGCCGTCCCCGTCCCGCCTACGGCCCCTTGACGCAGCAGGAGATGCGGGCGCTGTCGGCGCAGGAGGAGTCCCAGGAGCCGCGCAAGCAGCTGCGGATGGTCTACGAGTTCGAGCCCCTCACCGCCCTGGCGCTGGAGTCGCGTTCGCAGCGGCTGCTGGGCGTGGCGGTGGCCTCGTGCGTGGGCATCCTGGTGCTGGCCTTCGCCTTCTCTCGCTCGCTGGCGCAGCGGGAGGCCCTGTCGGAGGAGCTGGAGCGGGGCCGGCGATTGGCGGCCCTGGGCACCATGTCCGCGGTGCTGGCGCACGAGCTGCGCAACCCCCTGGCCTCGCTCAAGGGACACGCGCAGCTCCTGGCCGAGCGCGTGGAGCGTGACGCCGTCCTGGCGCCCAAGGCGGACCGGGTGGTGTCGGAGGCCGTCCGGCTGGAGCAGTTGATGAACGATTTGCTGGGCTTCGTGGCCAGCGGCGAGCTGCGCCGAATGGAGGCGGACCCCAATGACGTGCTGCGCGCGGCGGTGGAGAGCACGGGCGCGGCGCGGGTGGAGGCCCGCTACCTGCCGGAGCGCACGCCGTGGCCCATTGACGCGGGGCGCTTGCAGCAGGCGCTGGAGAACGTCCTGCGCAACGCCGTGCAGGCCAGTCCCGAAGGCCAGCGCGTGGAGGCCAGCGTGGAGCGGCAGGATTCGTCCCTGGTGTTCACTGTGAAGGACCACGGGCCCGGCATCGCCGCGGGGGAGGAGCAGCGCATCTTCGATCCCTTCGTCACCGGACGCGTGCGCGGCGTGGGCCTGGGACTGGCCATCACCCGCCGCATCGTCGAGCTGCATGGCGGCACGGTGAGCGCGCGCAGCCATGCCGGCGGCGGCGCGGAGTTCCGCCTCACCGTCCCGGCGAAAGGAGCCTGAGCCATGGCGCGAATCCTGGTGGCGGATGACGAAGAGGGCGTGCGCTCGTTCCTGGCCGAGGCGCTGGAGTACGAAGGCCACTCGGTGACGACGGCCGCCGACGGTGAAGAGGCCGCGAAGCTGATGGCGCGGCAGGGCGTGGACCTGCTGCTCACGGACCTGCGGATGCCCCGGATGGATGGCCTGACGCTGCTGCGCAGGGTGCGCGAGGAGCAGCCGGACGTGGAGGTGGTGGTGCTCACCGCCGTGGGCACGGTGGAGAGCGCCGTGGCGGCGATGAAGGCGGGCGCCTTCGACTACCTGCTGAAGCCGGTGGGCAGCCCCGCGGAGCTGCGCCTGACGGTGGCGCGGGCCCTGGAGCGGCGCGCGCTGCTCAACTGGAAGACGGAGGCGCGGCAGTCCGCGGGCGAGGTGGAGCTGAGCTGGGGCGCCCCCGCCATGGCCCCGGTGGTGGAGGCGCTGCGGAAGGTGGCGCCCACGCAGGCCACGGTGCTGCTGGTGGGGGAGAGTGGCACGGGCAAGGAGGTGACGGCGCGGGCCCTGCACCAGTGGAGCGAGCGCGCCGACGGGCCCTTCGTGGCCGTCAACTGCGCGGCGCTGACGGAGACGCTGCTGGAGAGCGAGCTCTTCGGCCATGAGAAGGGCGCCTTCACCGGCGCGGTGGCGCAGCGGCGAGGCCGCATCGAGCTGGCGCAGGGCGGCACCTTCTTCCTCGACGAGGTCGGCGAGTTGAAGGCGGAGCTCCAGGCCAAGCTGCTGCGCGTCCTCCAGGAGCGGCGCTTCGAGCGCGTGGGCGGGACGCGGACGCTGGAGGCCGACGTGCGCTGGGTGGCGGCCACCAACCGGGACCTCAAGGGGATGATGTCGCGAGGTGAGTTCCGCGAGGACCTGTACCACCGGCTGGCGGTGTTCCCCATCCGGCTGCCGTCGCTTCGCGAGCGGCGGGAGGACCTGCGGCCCCTGGCGGAGCTGCTGCTGCGCCGCATCGGCGACGAGCTGGGGCGTCCGGGCTTGCGGCTCTCACCGGAGGCCGTGGCGCGGCTGGAGGCGTTCGCCTGGCCCGGCAACGTCCGTGAGCTGCGCAACGCGCTCGAGCGGGCCGCCATCCTCGCGGATGGGCCCGTGGTGGAGCCCAAGCACCTGTGGTTGGATCCGACTGGCGCGGCGGGGCCGGCGGCGGAGGTGTCCGTGTTGGAGGGGGGCCGGCTGCCTGGCATGACGCTGGAGGAACTGGAGCGGCGGGCCATTGAACAGGCCATCGCGGACGAGGCGGGGAACCGCAAGCGCGCCGCCCAGCGGCTGGGGATTGGCCTGCGGACGCTGTACGACAAGCTCCGGCGCTACGAGTCGCCCTGAGAACGACGAACGGCGCGGAGAGGGCTCTCCGCGCCGCGCGCTCTCCAGCGAACCTACGCGGGGTTCACGGAGGGCCGTTGCCCTGCCGCACCGAGTTCAGCTCCACCGCGGTGGCGTAGATCTGCGCCCAGGAGCGGTACTTCACGCGGTCCAGGAAGCCCTTCTGGTCGTTCGCGTAGTCGAACATGTCCTTGCGGAAGAGGGCGTCGGCGGCCTTGCGCGCATCGGGGCCGAGCGGCGTGCCCTTCTTGTCGAAGTAGCGCAGCAGGTCATAGCCGTAGTCGTGCGTCTTGGCCGCCGGGTCGAACTCCTTGTCCGGGCCGATCTTCAGCGGGACGGAGGCGTAGCCCAGGGGATCCTGCATCCGCTGACCGTGCGGCGTCTGGATGGCGTAGGGCTTGTAGCCGATGACCTGCTCGAAGTCCGCCGGAGGCGGACGCGCGCCGGTCAGGTACTCCATCATCAGCTTGCCGTGGTCGCCCGCGGGCGCCGCACCCACCTTGGCCGTGCGCTGGAGCGCCGTCGTCGTGTTGCTGAACGAGTCCTTCTGGTGGATGGCCGCGGGAACGGCGGCGGCGTTGGGCTTTTCCGCGGCGGGCGACTCCGAGGGGGAGTTCGCCGGGCGGCGGGCCGAGACGGGGGCGTTTCGAACGAGCATGATGAAGTCCGGGGGAAAGCTTCCTCTCAGTTTGTCGCAGTTTGTAGACTGGAAGTTGCGTGGAAATGACCGACGCACCGCGTGGTGCCAGGAGAACTCAGTGGGAACGGACCTTTATCGCGACGGAATGGCCCGGTTGGACGCAGGGGATGTGGCGGAGGGCCGCCGTCTGCTGGAAGAGGCGCTGCGCAAGGCTCCCGGCGACGTGACGGTGATGCACGGGCTGGCACGTGCGCTGGATCTGTCCGGTGAGCGCGCGCGTTCCGTGGAGCTCCTGGAACACGCCAATGCGCGGGCGCCTTTGGAGCGCGGTCCGGCGTACGACCTGGCCATGGCACTGCTGGAGCGGGAGGAGGACGCACGCGCTGTGCAGGTCCTCACCCCCGTGCTCCAGGCTCACCCCGACGACTCACGGGGGCACCTGTTCATGGCCATGGCCCTGGCGAAGACGGACGCGGCGCGGGCCCGGGTCCACTCGGCGAAGGCCCTGACGGACCCGGACCCGGACGTGAAGCTCCAGGCCCAGGCCCTGGACGGCGTGCTCGCCGAGCACCTGGCCGCGTCCTGAGGCGCTACCAGGTCATCCCTTCGATGGCGTCCACCATCTTCGCGACGTCGTAGGCGTAGAAGCCGGCGCCGTTGAGGTTGTTGAACTCCCCGACGTACAGGCCGCGGTCGTGCATGAAGACGTCCAGGACGTAGGCCCGGTCCGGCTCCCAGGTGCCGGCCATGGCCTGGGCGAAGGCATGCACTTCCGGCTCGACCTCGGTGGACGACGCGACCCGGTCCCCGAGCTTGTATCGGCTGCCGGTGACGACGCGTCCGTCGACCACCACCATCCGGTACTCGCGCTGGATGTGTTTCGGAGGGCTGACCGCCACCCAGGTGTCCGCGGTGAGGGTGGGGCTTTCCCCCAACGCGAGGACGCGCTCTCGCCACGCGCTGAAGTCGTCCCACGTGGTCACCATTCCCGAGAACGCCTTGTCGTCCAGGCAGGGGCGGATGAAGAAGGGCCCGTGCTGGGGCGGCACGTCCTCGAAGCGGTGGAGCAGGGCATCGCCGTTCAGCAGGTGCGGGCGCAGGTGCTCGCGCCAGACCCGGAAGTCGAAGTTGTCGTTGATGAAGGCGCCCGGCGTCCAGCCTCTGCGTGTCGCGTAACGCACCAGGGAGAGGGAGCCCATCACGATGACCTGCCCGTCGATGTCGACGGCCGGCGTGATGCCGCCATCGAACGGGATGACCTTCACGACGGTGTGTGGAAGTCCGCCGTGCTGCAAGACGTCGAGCAGCGTGTGGAAGCCCGGCTCGCTGAACAGGTTGTTCTGGATGACCCAATGCATGATGGCCTCGGAGAGAGGCCCCGGGACGCTCGGGTGGCGCGCCAACTGACGGCTTTCCGTGCGGGTCGCGATACATGCGAAGCCTCCGGAAAGTCGCATCCGCGGCATCTGCTCCCGGGCCCCTTCGGCTGTGATTGAGGTCCCGGGTGGGTTGCCACACAATCGGGTGTCATGACCGGCTCTGACAACCACGACCCGCTCGGAATGGAGTCCTCCGCGACGGTGTCGCTCGGCATGGTGCGCCACGGCGTGCCGGTGCCGGCGGTGCTGGCCTGCGTCCATCAGGAGTCCGCCGCCGCCATCAATGAAGCGCAACTGGCGGTGCTCCATCCCAACGAGCGGGCCCGGCTGGAGGGCTTTCGCGCGGATTCACGGCGCCTGGGGTTCTTCCTGGGCCGTTATGCGGCGAAGCGCGCCCTGGGCGGACTTGGCGTTCAATCGCCGATGTCCGCGGTTGAAATCGCGCCCGGCGTCTTCGAGCACCCCGTGGTCAAGGGCGCGGGAGGGGATTCGCCCGTGGTCTCCCTCAGCCACGCGCGCTCCGTGGCGGCCGCGGTCGCATGCGGGCCGGAGCACATCGTCGGCGTCGATGTCGAACAGCGCTCTCCCGAGCGGACGGACGTGTTCGAGTCGGTGATGTCCCAGCGGGAGCTGGCCATGGCGCGCCATGCGCCCGGCGGCGGCGAGCTGGTGGCGAACGTCATCTGGACCATGAAGGAGGCCCTCTCCAAGGCCCTGCGCTGTGGGCTCACCGCCCCGTTCGAGGTCCTGGAGGTCGACGCCTTCGAAGGCCACGTCGCGGGAGGCTACGGCTGTCTCTTCCGCAACTTCGCCCAGTACCGGGCCCGGGCGTGGGTGCTCGGTGGCTATGTGCTGGCGGTGGTGTCACCGAAGCACTCGCTGCTCCATGTCGCCCCAGCGGACCTGGAGCGCATCCACCACGTGTTCAGCCGTGACGTGCCGCGAAGCTAGCACGGTGCTCACTCCCGCCCATGCTCCAGACCGCGGATTGACCCTGCGCCAGATGCCTCCATAAGGTGCCGGCTCACCCCTCGAAGGATCATCGGGATGCCTCACCCGTTCGTTGCCGCGCTCTTCTGTGCGCTCGTCGCCGCTCCGGTTGCCGCACCGGCTGCCAACACGGAACTGACCACCCGCCTCGACGCCCAGCTGGAGCGCAACCGCGCTCGCTACGGTATCGCCGGACAGGCCGTACTGATCCGCCACAACGGCGAACTCGTTTATCAGGCAGCCCGCGGCGAGAAGGACATCGAACGCCACGCGCCTGTCTTCGCGGATACCGTGTTCGACGCCTATTCGTTGGCCAAGCTGCTGGCCAGCACCTTGGTGATGCAGCTGGTTGAGCAGGGGCACCTCGAACTGGATGCACCGGCCAGCCGCTACCTGCCGAACCTGCCCGTGGTGTGGCAGACGATCAGCGTGCGCCACTTCCTCAACCACAGCTCCGGTATTCCGGAGTACTTCGAGACGCACAAAGGTGCCGTGGTGTCGAAGGGCGACGCCGGTTTCCCCGCCACGCTGGACGCCGTGTTCGCGAGCCTGTCCGACACCCCGATGCAGTTCGCCACCGGCAGCAGCAACCGTTACACGCAGACCAACTTCCTGGTTCTGACCGCGCTGCTGCAAGCGCATTACCGCCAGCCCTACGCGGCCATCGTGCGCCAGCGCATCCTGCAGCCACTGCGCCTGCGCAATACCTGGTTGGGTCCATCCGGTGTTCCGGCCGCACGTCTTGCGACCGCTTACATCGGCAAGGACGGCGCCCTGCAGCGGGAAGACGATATCGCCTGGCCAACCTATGCGCAGGGCCACGCCGGCCTGCACACCACCGTCGGCGATCTCGATCGCTTCCTGCAAGCGCTGGTCGCCGGCAAGCTGGTGCGCCGGGCGACGCTGCTGACGCTGCTGCAGCCGCAACAGCTCAGCACGGGTCGCAACAGTGGATTTGTCAGTGGTTGGGAGTTGGGCCAAAGCGGCGCCTACCGGCAGATGGGCCACGACGGCGGCACCCGCGTACGCGCTCGCCTGTTGTTCAAGGACACGTTGGCCGGAGACACCTGGACCTTCGTCTATTTCACCAACGGCAGCGCGCGCAATGTCTGGTCGCGCACGCTGGTGGACAGCACCATGGCGCAGGTCGCGCCGCAGTTGTTTCCGCGCGAGGCGCTGTCCGAACGCATGATCACCCATGCCCTCGCCGACGATGGCAGCGACGATACGGCGCTGAAGACCTGGCTGCGTGAGAGCAGCGGCATCACCGCGAAGGAGCTGGAGCGAGAGATCGACGGCGCCGGCTATGCCATCCGCGAGAACCTCGGCAATCGCCCGGCGTTGAAGGTGTTCGCCCTCAACACCCAGCTCCATCCGCAATCGGCCAATGCCTGGGACAGCCTGGCCGAATGCCACGCCGCACTGGGCGATGCGGCGACCGCAGCCGCGCTGTACGCGAAGTCGCGGCAACTGGCCGAGGCAGCGAAGGCGAAGCCGTAACCAGGCCAGACGAAGGGCCGGAGGCCGCTGTTTCCAGCCACCTCCGGCCAGGATGCTTCAGGCGGTGTCGAGTCCGCGCTTACGCGCGCAGGGCGACCACCGTCACGCCGTCGCCGCCCTCGTGGCCTTCACCCGGCCGGTACATGCGGATGTACGGCGAGGCGGACAGGTAGTCACGGATGGCCTGCTTGAGCGCCCCCGTGCCATGGCCGTGGATGACCAGGGCGGCCTCTTCACCGCTCCGCATCCCGCGGTCCAGGAAGGACTCCAGCTCCGCCAGCGCGTCGTCCGCGCGCATGCCGCGCACGTCACAGCGGAAGTTAGTGGCCTCCACCTCGGAGGGGGCCGCGGACGCCGCTCGCTTCAGCGCCGCTTCCTGTTTCTGACGCTCCGGGAACTTCGCCTGCTGCGGCTTGCGCGTGCGCGCGCCCGACAGCTCCGAGGTGGGCACGCGCATCTTCAGCGCGCCACCCGCGGACACCACCGCGTGGTTGTCCACCAGCTCCAGGATTTCGACGTCGCGGCTCAGTCCCGAGTGGTGCACCCAGGCGCCCACCTTGAGGTTGGCGGGGCCAGGGGCCTCCACCTGGAACAGCTCCGCCTTGGCGGCCAGGGCGCGCTTCTGCGCCTCGTCCGCGCGCTGCTGGAGTTGTTGCCGGGCTTCGGCCAGCGCCTTCTCGTTCTGCTCCGCGCGCAGCTTCGTCAGCAGCTTCTGCACTTCCACCGCGGCGTGCTCGCTGGCCGCGTGCACGTCCTCGTTGAACTGCATCATCTTCGCGCGGCGCTCCCGCTCGAAGGACTGCTTCTGCTTCTCCAAGTCGGCCCGGAGCGCCTCGGCCTCCTGGGCCGCCACGCGGGCCTTCTCCAGCTCCTCGTAGAGCTTGCGCCGCTCCTCTTCGGCCGCCGCCAGTGCCTTCGACAGAGGGCCGCCGGCGTTGACGGAGAGCTCGCGGGCGCGCTCGCAGACGTTCTGCGGCAGGCCCACGCGCGCCGCCATCTCGATGGCCGACGACTGGCCCGCCGCGCCAATCTGCAGCCGGTAGGTGGGGGCCATGCGCTTGGAGTCGAAGCCCACGCGCGCGTTGAGGAAGCGCGGGTCCATGTGGGCCAGGGCCTTCAGCTCCTCCAGGTGCGTGGTGACGAGCACCACCACGCCCTTGGACATCAGCTCCTCCAGGACGGCGATGGCGATGGCCGCGCCCTCGCGAGGGTCGGTGTCCGCGGCGATTTCATCGATGAGGACCAGCGAGCCTTCGCCCACGGCCGAGATGATGTCGCGCAGCATCACCACGTGCGCGCTGAACGTGGACAGGCCCTGCTCCAGGTTCTGCGCGTCGCCCACGGTGGAGTGGACGGAGCGGTACAGCGGCATCCGCGAGCCCTCCGCCACTGGAATCGGCAGGCCGGCGCGGAGCATCAGCGAGCAGAGCCCCACGCCCGTCAGCGTCACCGTCTTGCCACCCGCGTTGGGGCCGGAGACGACCAGCGCCTTGGCGTCGCCGGTGAGCGTCACGTCGTTGGCCACGACCTCCGCGCCCCGGAGCACCAGGCGCGGGTGGCGCAACTGGCGGAGCTGCATGTCCGTCACCCCGGCGAACTCCGGGGTGGTCGCGCCCAGGTCGGCGGAGAGGATGGCCACGGACTCGACCTCGTCCAGCTCCGCGACGGCGTCGATGCCTTCGAGGATGCGCTCCGACTCGCGACCCAACTGGTCGCTCAGCGCCTGGAGCACCTTGCGCTCCTCCTCCGTCACTTCCGACTGGGCGATGGCCAGGTCGTTGCCCAGGCCCACCATGGCCTGGGGCTCCATGAAGAGCGTCTGGCCCGTCTGGCTGGCGTTGTGGACGATGCCGTCCACCTCCGAGCGGTAGTTGGCCACCACCGGCACCACGTAACGCCCGTTACGAATCGTGTAGTAGTTCTCGCGCAGCTTGGGCGTGAAGGACTCGTCGTGGAGCAGCTCGTCCAGGCGGCTCTTGATGCGCCGGTGCAGGCCGCGCGCCCGGTCCCGGGCCTCGCGGAGCTCCGGGCTGGCGCGGTCGGAGATTTCACCGTCTGGTTCGAAACACTGGTCGATTCGGCGGGCCAGTGCCTCCAGGGGCGGCATCCGGCGCGAAAGCTCCATCAGCCGGGGGACGCGGGCCTTGCGCTCTTCCAGGGCCTCGCGGGTGCGGACGAAGGCGAAGAGGAGCTGCGCCGCGTCGATGAGCTGGCGGGGCTCCAGCAGGCCGCCCTTGGCCGCATGGCCCACGGGGGTACGCAGGTCCGTCACGCCGCCCAGGGGGAGGGAGAACTGCTCCTGGGACAAGGCGCGGGCCTCGGCGACCAGCGCCAGGGCCTCCGTCACGGCTTCGGGGGTGTCCAGGAAGGGCCGGGCGAGCACTCGCTCCCTGCCGGGCTCCGTCCTGCAACGTTGCGCCAGTGCGCGGAGCACGTCCGCGAAGCCCAGGTCTTCCAGCGTTCTTTGCGATATCTGCACAGTCATGGGTTTCATGCGCGGCCATTCGGCCGTCAAGAGGATCTATTGAGGCGCCCGGGTCGGCTCTGCTATCAGCCGCACATCATGAGGTGGGTCATCCTGGCGGCCTTGCTGGCGGGCGCGACTGACGCGGCGGAGCCTTCCGCCCTGACATCGCCATCATCCCGGACGGCGGTGACGCTCCCGGACGCCCTGGCCCTGGAGGCGGAAGGGAATGACGCGGGGGCCCTGGCCGCGCTGGAGTCCCTGGTCCGGGCCCAACCCGCGTGGGAGCTGCCCCGGCTGGAGATGGCCCGGCTCCTGTTGAAGACGGGAGGCGCGCTGGAACAGGCGGAGTCCCATCTGGCCGCCGCCCTCCAGCAGGCCCCCCATAATCCTCGCGCCTGGTACCTGCGGGGTTTGTTGTGGGAGGAGCGGGATGACCGCCGGCAGGCCGTCCAGGCGTACGAGCAGGCCGTGCAGCTCCGCGCCTCCTACGAGGAGGCCCGCTTCCGGCTCGGCACGCTCTGGGTGGACCTGGGGGACCTGCTGAAGTCGGAGTTGCACCTTCGTTACCTCGCGCGGCTGAAGCCGGAGTGGGTGCAGGTGCGCCTTCAGCTCGCGGAGGTGCTGGAGAAGCAGGGGCGCCCGCTGGACGCGGAGAAGGAGCTGCTGGCCGCGCGAGGGTTCCAGCCGACCAGCGCCCTGGTCCTCCGGCGGCTCGCCGACTTCTACGCGCGCACGGGCCGGCCCCAGCTCGCGGAAAAGGTGCGCGCGTCGCTGGAGGCGCCGCCGAAGCGCCGCATGCGTGACCTCAAACCATCGCGTCGCTGACAGCAGGCGGTCATGCGGTACGCAGTTGCGATTGCACGCTCGGCAGTGGCGCATACACTGCGCGGGCTTTGAAGACCGCCAACCTCGCCATCGTCTTCACCGACATCAAGGGCTTCACCGAGCGGACCAGCCGGCAGACGCTGGAGGAGAACCAGCGCCTGCTCCAGGTCCATGAGGCCCTGCTGACGCCGTTGTTCAAGGCGTTTGGCGGGCGCATCGTCAAGTCCATTGGGGATGCGTACCTGGTCACCTTCGAATCGCCCACCCAGGCGGTGCTCAGCGGCATCGCCATCCAGGACCGGCTGTGGCACCACAACCGGTCCGTGGAGGCGTCGGAGCAGATTCACGTCCGCGTGGCCATCAACGTGGGCGAAGTTCGCCTGGATGGGAACGACATCTTCGGCGAGCCCGTCAACATCGCCGCTCGGGTGGAAGGCATCGCCGAGGCCGGCGAGGTGTACTTCACCGAGGCCGTCTACTTGTCGATGAACAAGGCGGAGGTCCCTTCCAAGGAGGTGGGCGCCTTCGAGCTGAAGGGCATCCCCGGGAAGATTCGCGTCTTCCACGTGCCTCGCGCGCCGTACCGCGTGGAGGCCCCCTCCGCCAGCGCCATCGCGGAGGCGCCGGGCGCCGAGACGATGCCTCCCTTCGGGAACCTGGCCCTGTCCCGCGTGGCGGAGGCCTCGGCGTCGGGCGTGGCGGTGGACCTCTCTGGGCTGGGCCAGCGCGCGGCCGCGGGCGCGGCGGTCATCAGTCAGCGCGCGGCCGCGGGGGCC
>JBKGHI010000222.1:0-15186 GCA_046520405.1 Myxococcus sp. 1LA | reverse complement strand
GACGTCTTTCAACACGCCTTCGGGCTCATCTGACTCAAATGAGGGGATACCTCAGCTTGCCCACCGGACACGGAATGCCTTTCGGTTCCGCACTTCGCGGGCCCGTGCTTCCCGTTCTGAGCACGGTCGTGTGTAGGGGGGCGTCAGCTATCTCGCAGTGAGGAACGGTTCGTCCGTCAGGGCGCGGAGGAAGGCGATGATGGCGTCTTTCTCCGCGTCCTCCAGTGACAGTCCGGGCGCCTGGCCTTCGCGCAGGAACGCGGCATGGAGCGTGGTGGAGTGCACCATGCCGCCGCGATAGTGCCGCAGCACGTGCTCCAAAGTCGTGAACCGTCCGTCGTGCATATAGGGCGCGGTGCCGGCCACGTTGCGAAGGGTGGGGGTCTTGAATCGCCCCGCATCCTCGGGGCGCTGCGTGACGCGTCCTCTGCCGCGTGTCTCCGCCTCGCCTTCGCCAAAGGCTGAGTCCGGGTCCAACCCGTTGTTGTGGTAGGCGTTGTCGGTGAAGAGCTCCGTGGCGTGGCACGGGGCGCAGTGGCGCTGAACGAGCGCCAGTCCCTGCCGCTCCTGGGGGCTCAGGTCCGTGCCCGGCTCACCCCGGCGCCACTTGTCATAGCGGGAGTCCGCGGAGACGAGCGTCCGTTGGAACTGCGCCAGGGCACGCAGCAGGTTGCTCAGCGTGAGTCCACCCGGGCCATAGGTGGCTTCGAAGCGCTCGACGAACTCTGGCTCCGAGGACAGCCGCGTCATCATGGATGGGAGCTGGCTGTTGCCCATCTCATCCGGGTGCGTGAGCGGCGCCAGTGACAGGGACTCCAGGTTCTTCGCGCCGCCGTCCCAGAAGAGCCCGTCCATCCACGCCAGGTTGATGAGCGCGGGGGCATGCCGGACCAGAGGCCGTCCGCTGACGCCGCGCTGGGTGAGCGCCTGGTCGTCCGCGAAGGCTCGCGCCTGCTCATGGCAGGTGGCGCAGGAGACCTGCCCGTTGGAGGACAGGCGCGGCGAGTAGAACAGCCAACGCCCCAGGGCGACACCCTCCACGGTGAGGGGGTTGTCCGGGGGCGAGGGAATGGACGACATCCCCACGGGCAGGTGCCGTGGGAAGGGGCCCTCCGCGTCTGGTAAGGGGGGCCCTTCTCCACACGCGCTCAGCAGGAGCAAGGCCAGTACCGCCGCGGCCAGGTTCCCAGGCGCGGCGGGCTTCATCGGTCGGTGTTCTCCACTGACACCAGGGAGAACATGTTGGCGAAGCCGTCCGACAGCGTGGCGCTCTCCGCGCTCTGGGTGGCGCCGATGGTGGGCGTGGCGCGCGGGCTGAGCGACGTGAACAGCGTCGCCACGTTGGCTTGCAGGTTCACCGACAGGTGCTTCTGGGCGGTGACGGTGACGGCGGCGGGGAAGGCGAGCTCCACCGTACGGTAGTTGGCGTTGGTGCCGGTGTCCCAGGTGAAGGCGCTCTGCGTGCCTTCTGCCGTCACATAGGTGCCGTGCGTCTTGGTGAAGATGTAGCTGGTGAACCACATCCAGCTCACGGAGGCCATGTTCTGGAGGACGTGGAGTTCACCCGCCTGACGGCTCAGGTCGTCGTTGTAGACGGGGTCCACGCCGATGCTGAACCGGATGCCCGTATAGGTGCCAGAGGGGACCGTGTGGGCGTCGACGCGCTCGCGGCGGTTGGCGGGAAGTGTCACGGGGCTGGAGGTTCCCTCCAGCTCCTGCGCGTTCATGACCTCCATGAGGTGGTAGCTGTCGGCCAGCGCCGTCGTGGTGCCGTCCTGCTTGAGCAGCGTCACGTTGGAGAGCCAGTAGCGGACCTGGGAGAAGGAGACGGTGTCTCCGCTCGCGGTGGAGTACGTCTGGTTCAGCGCGAACGGCGAGGTGCCGAAGGTGAAGGCGGCGTTCAGCGCCAGGCTGCCGGCCATGGCGGTGAGCCGGGCTCGCAGCGCTGTAAGCTCCGCGCGCGCCTCGGTGAGCTGTTGATAGACGCCCTCCCAGTCCTGGGAGATCAGCAGCTCCCGGGCCTCCGCGAGCTGCTGGGTGATGTCCGCCAGCTCCGCCTGCGCGGCTTCCGAGTCCCGCTGCTGCTGTGCGACCTGCGCCTCGAGCCGGGCGACCTCCGCTTCGAGCTCCGCGACCTGCTGTTCGAGCTGGCGGCGGTGGTCCTCGGAGGCCTGGAGCTGTTCGTCGGTCGCGCTGTCATCGCCGCAGGCGGGCAGCGTCAGGAACGTCAGGGTGGCCAGGACCAGCACCCGGCCCAGGGCAGGGAGCGAAGAGCGGGAGGTGTGCGTTTTCATGGCACGCCAATGTGCCTGCGGCCCGGCCGGGCGGAGCTGCGGCGTTTTGTCGCGCGGCAATCTGTCATTGCGCGCGGTGCGTCCCTGGCCTGTGCCTGCTCACGCGCTCGCGACAGGCTCCACCGCCACCGCCTGCACCCGGCGCTGCTCGTTGTAGACGGACAGCCGCAGCGTCAGCACGTACGTGACGCAGCAGGCGAGGACGGCGGGCGGTCCGTACGCGGAGCCGAACACCTCCAGCACCAGCGCGATGGCCGCCAGCGGCACGCCCACCACCGCCACCAGCGCGGAGGCGATGCCCACCACCACGAACACCGTCACGTCCGCGGGCCCCGTTCCCGTCACGGAGGAGAGGAGCTGCGCCGTGGCCGCGCCCGACACGCCGCCCAGCACCATGCTGGGGATGAGCATGCCCGCCGAGCCACCCGACTGCACCGTGAAGCCCGTGGTGAGCAGCTTCCCGCCCACGATGAGCAGCAGGAACCACCACATCGACAGCGGCCCCGACGTGCCCGAGAACAACTGGGCGATGGTGTATTCGCCCATGCCCAGCACGTGCCGGAAGTCCATGCCCACGCCGTAATAGAGCCCACCGGCCACCAGGGCGGTGCACAGCGCGCCCATGGCGCCGCGCAGCACCGGGCTGACACGCTCCACCACCCGGCGGGTGTGTTTCATCGTCAGGCCGAACAGCAGCGCGATGGGCGCGGACACCGCCACGGCCACCAGCGCGGTGAGTCCGTACTCCCCCAGCGTGTACGTGTGCGCGTGCGGCGGCGCCACGAAGATGGGCTTGAAGCCGAGGAAGCGGTTGTTGAGCGCGTACGCGATGATTCCCGCCAGCAGGCAGTACGCCAGCTTCCGGTAGACGATGCGGTTGCCGTAGACGACCTCCAGCGCGAAGAGCGCGGCGGCGAACGGCGCGTTGAGCAGCGTCCCCACCGCCGCGGCGATGCCCGCGAGCTGGCAGGTGCGCAGCGTGTGCTCGGAGCGAGCGCGGGTGAGGCGCGCCACGCCCGCGCCCAGGGACTCGCCCACGAGCACCACCGGACCCTCCAGTCCGCCGGATGCGCCGGTGCCCAGCGTGAGCAGCGTGGCCACCGCCTTGCGCAAGGCGAGCCGGATGGCGGGCAGCGAGTAGCGCGGGCGCGGGTCGTCCGCCGGGTCCTCGTAGGTGATGTGGTAGTTGGACAGCGCGACGTTCACCCCGTCCGAGGCCACGTCGCTCCAGCCTGGCCGGCGGTTGAGCAGCCCTCGCAGCAGTCCGCCCAGGAGCAGCACGCCCGCGAGCACCAGCGGCGCCCACCAGAGGCTCCGCCCCGACGCGAACGCCAGCAGCGTGTCACTGGTGGCGTGGACGCCATACCGCAGCGCCGAGCACACCCCCCAGATGAGCACCGTGCTCAGAATCACCCGGCCCACCGTGCGCAGCACCGTGTCCCACGAGTCGTGAAGGGCACGCTGCTCTTCGTCCAGGGGTTCTCGACGGCCAGCCATGGAGCGGGAGGCTACGTCGTTTGAGACCAAAGTAAATGTCCGTGGCCGAAGGAGCCATTACCTCTGGAGGGACACCCTGTAAGAGCCGGCCGGGTGCTTCGTTGGCCTGGGCGAAAGGAGCCTCGAAGCGCCATGTCCCATCCCCATTCGCACCCACACACGCCGCACCCCCGTTCGCCTCCTCCCTCTCCGGCCGGGGAGGCACCCGCCATCGACCCTGTCTGCGGCATGAAGGTCGACCCGAGCGCCCCGAAGGGGGGCCACCTGGAGCACGGTGGGCTGACCTACGCCTTCTGCAACCCCAAGTGCCGGGAGAAGTTCCGCGAGGCGCCGGAGCGCTACCTGTCGCCCGCTGAGCTTGCGCCAGAACCGGTTGCTCCGCCGGGCGCCGTGTACGTCTGCCCCATGGACCCGGAGGTCCGCCAGTCGCACCCCGGCGCCTGCCCCAAGTGCGGCATGGCGCTGGAGCCCGAGGCACCTCCCGTCCCAGCGGCCCGTGTGGAGTACGTGTGCCCCATGCACCCGGAGGTGGTGAAGGACGGTCCGGGAAGCTGCCCCAAGTGCGGCATGGCGTTGGAGCCACGCACGGTGCTGGCGGAGGAGCCGCCGGACCCGGAGCTGCAATCCATGCGGCTGCGCTTCCGCGTGGGACTGGCGCTCACGGCGCCGCTGCTCGTGCTGGCCATGTCGGACATGATTCCCGGGCAGCCGGTGCAACACGCGGTGTCGGCGAGCGTCCTCGCCTGGGCGCAGCTCGTATTGGCCACGCCCGTGGTGCTCTGGGCCGGCGCGCCCTTCTTCCAGCGTGGCTGGGCATCGGTGCGCAACCGGCACCTCAACATGTTCACCCTCATCGCGCTGGGCACGGGCGCGGCGTATCTGTTCAGCGTCTTCGCCACGCTGTTCCCACAGGCCCTGCCGCGAGGACTGCGCACGGGGCACGGCGGCTCCGCGCCCCTCTACTTCGAGGCCGCCGCCGTCATCGTCACGCTGGTCGCGTTGGGGCAGGTGTTGGAACTGCGCGCCCGGCACGCGACCTCGGGGGCGCTGCGGGCCCTGTTGAGCCTCGCGCCGCCGGTGGCGCGGCGCATCGGTGAGGACGGCCACGAGGAGGACGTGCCGCTCGCGAGCGTCCATTCCGGTGACGTGCTCCGCGTGCGCCCCGGTGAGAAGGTGCCGGTGGACGGCGTGGTGCTCCAGGGCACCAGCGCGGTGGACGAGTCCATGGTGACGGGGGAGTCGCTGCCGGTGGAGAAGGGCCCGGACGCGCAGGTGACGGGCGGCACGGTGAACGGCACGGGCTCCCTGGTGATGCGCGCCGAGCGCGTGGGCCAGGACACGTTGCTCTCGCGCATCGTCCAGCGGGTGAGCGAGGCGCAGCGCACCCGCGCGCCGATTCAGCGGCTCGCGGACAAGGTGGCGGCTGTCTTCGTGCCGGTGGTCATCGCGGTGGCGGTGGTGACGGCGGCCGTGTGGGCGCTCTGGGGGCCCGAGCCCCGGCTGGCGCATGCGGTGGTCAACGCGGTGGCGGTGCTCATCATCGCCTGCCCCTGCGCGCTGGGGTTGGCCACGCCCATGTCCGTGATGGTGGGCACGGGGCGTGGTGCCCAGGCGGGTGTCCTCATCCGCGACGCGGCGGCGCTGGAGCGGTTGGAGGCGGTGGACACCCTGGTGGTGGACAAGACGGGCACGCTCACCGAGGGCAAGCCGCGCCTCGTGACGGTGATTCCCGCGCCGGGGATGGAGGAGCTCCGGCTGCTCCGGCTGGCCGCGAGCCTGGAGCGTGGCAGCGAGCATCCGCTGGCCGCGGCCATCGTCGCGGGCGCGAAGGAGCGGGGTGTGACGCTGGCGCCCGTGGAGGACTTCCGCTCGCTCACGGGAAAGGGCGTCGTGGGCAAGGTGGAGGGCGCCGAGGTGGCCCTGGGCAACGCGGCCCTGACGGATGCGCTGCAAATCCACGCCGGGGACCTGTCGGCCCGCGCCGAGGCGCTGCGCGCCGAGGGCCAGACAGTGGTGCTGGTGGCGGTGGACGGGAAGGCCGCGGGCCTGCTCGGCGTCGAGGACCCTGTGAAGCCCTCCACGCCGGAGGCCCTGGCGTTGCTGCGCGAGGCCGGGCTTCGCGTGGTGATGCTCACGGGCGACAGCCAGACGACGGCGGACGCGGTGGCGCGGCGGCTGGGCATCACCGAGGTCATCGCCGGGGTGCAGCCGGAGGCGAAGGGCGACGCTGTCCGCCGGCTCCAGCAGGAGGGGCGGGTGGTGGCCATGGCCGGGGATGGCGTCAACGACGCGCCCGCGCTGGCGCAGGCGGACGTGGGCATCGCCATGGGCACGGGGACGGACATCGCGATGGAGAGCGCGGCGGTGACGCTGGTGAAGGGGGACTTGCGGGCCATCGCCCGGGCGCGGCGCCTGAGTCAGGGCACGCTGAGCAACATCCGGCAGAACCTCTTCTTCGCCTTCGTCTACAACGCCGTGGGCGTGCCGCTGGCGGCGGGCGTGCTCTATCCCGTCTTCGGTCTGCTCCTCAGCCCCATCTTCGCCAGCGCGGCGATGAGCCTCTCGTCGGTGTCCGTCATCGGCAACGCGCTCCGGCTGCGGACGCTGAAGCTGTAGCCCGTGGCGCGGGAGGCCGCCCGGCCTCCTCCCTCGGGCGGGGGGCGGGCGGCCCGCCGGGGCCCCTCAGGGCGGCGCTGGGATGTCCACCGTTGAGTCGGACCCGCTACATCCAGGAGAGGTGGACCCCATGGCCCCAGCCGAAGTGATGAGAGCCGACAGCGACATGCGCCAGTGCATCGAGGACTGCCTGGCCTGCCACCGCGTCTGCATGGAGACGCTGACGTACTGTCTGGGAAAGGGCGGCAAGCACGCGGAGGCCGGACACCTGCGTCTGCTGATGGACTGCGCGGAAATCTGCCAGACGAGCGCGAACTTCATGCTGCGGGGCTCGGAGCTTCACCGCCACACCTGCTTCGCTTGTTCGGAGGTCTGTGGGCGCTGCGCGGAGTCCTGCGCGAGCATGGGCGACGACGCGGTGATGAAGGCCTGCGCGGACATGTGCACCCGGTGTTCGGATTCGTGCTGGAAGATGGGCGGGGGTGTCATGCCGCAGACGCCCAACCCGGAGGCCGCCCAGCGCGCCGCCGACCTCCCCGCGTGAGGCGTCCGCCCGGAAGAGTCCAGGCGAGCCGGAACGGGCTCGAAGCAGGGCTCTTCACTCGCCGTCGAGGCCGACTAGAGTGCTTTCCATGAGCCCCTCCGGTGTGCCCGCTGGACATATTTCCGTCGTCCACCTGCCCAACGCCTGGTTCATCCTCTGTGCTTCGAGCGAGCTGGGAGACAAGCCCCTGGCGCGCACGCTCCAGGGCTCGCCCCTGGTGCTCTTCCGGGGGGAGGGCGGCAAGCCCGCGGCCCTGGTGGACCGCTGCCCGCACCGCAACGTGCCCCTGTCGCTGGGCCGGGTGAAGGAAGGCCAGCTCCAGTGCGGCTACCACGGCTGGCGCTTCGACGGCGCGGGCCAGTGCCGCGCCATCCCCGGCTTCCTCGGCGAGCCCGGTGCGCGCGCCCGCTGTGCCACGGCCCACGCCACGCGTGAGCAGGACGGCTTCGTCTGGGTCTACTCCACGCCGGGCGTCGAGCCCACCACGGAGCCCTACCGTTTCCCCCTGCTGGAGGCGCGCGAATACACCACCGTGCGCCGCGTGCTGCGGGCTCCCGGCTCGTTGCACGCCACGTTGGAGAACACGCTGGACGTGCCGCACACCGCGTACCTCCACGGAGGGCTCTTCCGCACCGAGGAGAAGCGGAACGAAATCGAAGTGGTGGTGCGCCGCGGCGCGGACAAGGTGGAGGCGGAGTACATCGGCGAGCCGCGTCCCAGCGGGCTCGTGGGCCGGTTGCTCGCGCCGGGTGGCGGGGTGGTGCAGCACTTCGACCGCTTCCTGATGCCCTCCATCGCCCAGGTGGAGTACCGCATTGGTGACACCAGCCACGTCATGGTGACGTCCGCGATGACGCCCGTGTCCGAGTGGGACACGCTGGTGTACGCGGTGGTGACGTTCCGTCTGCCACTCCCGCGCTGGCTGGTGCGCGCGGCGCTTCCGCTCATCATGCCCGTGGCGCTCCATATCTTCGGGCAGGACGCGCGCATCCTCCGGCAGCAGACGGAGACCATCCGCCGCTTCGGCACGGAGACCTATGCCTCCACCGAAATCGACGTGCTCGGTCCCGGCATCCTCCGCCTGCTCCGCGCCGCCGAGCGCGAGAAGCCCGTCGCCGTGGGTGATGCCGTTCATGAAACACGGCTGAAGATGCGGACCTGAGAGGCATTGCGACGCGCCGTGTCGTGAGACACGCTGGAGACACCGGGGCTCACGACACCTGGGGCGGGCTTCCTGTGTCGAAGTGGAGCCATGGGCTGAAACATGTGCGCGCTGTTAGCGTGGCGGCCCCTCGCTGTTCCCCCCGGAGTCTCGATGCGGTCTCCCGGTCGCGCGGCGCTCGCAGGCGCTGCCCTGTTGTTCGCGCCTCAGGCGTTGGCTACAAACGACACGCTGTGGATTCACGGAAAGAACTCCGGCGCACGAAGCCGGGCAACTACGCCGACTTCTCCGCCTGGGGCCCTGCGTCCACGGCGGCGGGTGTGAATAAAAAGGCAGTCAACTGGGACGGGCGGCAGCCAGAATGCGCGCATCCGCGATGCGTTGGACTGCTTCTGCACGGGAAACAACTGGTGCTACATCGCCGTGCACAGCGCGGGGAACCTCCAGATTGGCTATGCGCTGGCGCTGTATGGCGGTTCGGCCCGTTACAAGAAGGACGCGAAGCCCAACGCCAACGGTGTGTGTGGCAACACCGATGGGAAGACGCAGACGGGCTGGAACATCAAGTGGGTGAACGTGGCGTCGGGCGCCGCGGGCGGGAGCGAGCTGGCGGACATGGGCGAGTGGGCCACGAACGACCCCATCGTCAGCGACCTCAAGACGGCCACCGCGCGCGCCATGTACAACCACAACACCACGCGCGGTATCCGCTTCAACATGTTCGCGGGCGCGAAGGGCACGGTGTATTCGGGCCTGCTCCCGGGACAGGACGACGATGCGGTGTCCTACCACTCCACGGGTGGCGTATCGGGCTCTGCGGGCGGGGCCTACTGCAATCCGTCTGATTGGTTCTGCAACGACCTGACGCTGGGCGCCAATGCCTGTGAGGGCGGTCAGGCCAAGTGGACCAACCACTTCGTGAAGTTCCGCGACGACGGCGAGTCCCACGGCCACGGCGCCAACGAGAGGTGGGAAGGCATCGTCGGCAAGGTGCGCGCCGACATGGTCACCAATGCGTCCTGAGCCACTCCGCGCGCACGGCGATATGGGGGCACGCCTGGAGCGTTCTCAGGTGTGTCCTCCGTGGGCCCGGCCCCGGGCTCGGGGGCCATGCTCCACGCCCGGCTTCCCCGAGGGGATTCGGAGAACATCGTCATGCGCTCACACTTTTCGAAGTGGGTGATGGTCGGGCTCTTGCTGGGCGCTTGCGGTTGCGCCGTCGTGCCGGAGACCCGTCAGCAGTTGGTGGAGACCACCAGCGGCAATGCCATCTACAAGCTGCCGCCGGACACCCTGCTCGCGACGGCGCGAATCCTGCTCACGGAGCAGAAGTACGAGCTGCTTCCCACCGCGGACCCGCTCTACATCCACACCACCTGGCGCATCCGCGGCAACACGGACCTGGGCGCCAACTGGTCCCGCGTCTTCGTCCAGGTCCATCCCCTGTCGGATGGCCGCGCCATGGTGCGGGCCTACCGGATGGACTACACGACCAACGGACGCGCGTCTTCGCATCCATCCATGGGGGCCGGGAATCGGGACGCGAAGAATGGGGAAGGCGCGGCGGCGGCCTCCGTCGCGGGGGAGCCCCTGTCGCCGACGCGGCCCACAGTGCGCCGCGCCCTGGACATTGAATGGGAGGTGCTGTCGCGTGTGGAGCCTCGGCTCGCCGCTCACCTCGAGGCTCGCGCGGAGGCGTACCTGGCCACCGGCAAGAAGGACCCGAGCGAGCCCACCGAGGAGTGAGCCCGCTCGGTGTTCACATCGGAATCCGAGGCCATGAAGGCCACGCCCACCCGGGCATGTCCCCTGTCGGGGGAGGCGATGGAGGCCGCTGCGCTTGCGAGATCGCAGAGGTCCCGAGCCATCAGGGGCGCGCGAACAGCGTGCGCGTCCACGGCGCGTCGACCTCGTTGGCCCCAATGGCGACGAGCACGTTGGCCAGCAGGCCATCGGCGACGAGGGCGCGGATTTGCGCGTCGGATGCGCCTGATGCGCTGCGCACGTACTCCACCTGCTTGGCATAGCAGTAGCGGATGGCCTCGCGGATGGGGGGCTCCGAGGCCGCGCAGTTGGCGTGCATCAGCACGCGCAGCAAGTCCTGGTCGTCGATGAGTTGTGCGTAGGCAGACTGCATCGCGGCCAGGACGGCCTCCGGCTCGCGGCTCTTCGCCTTCGCCACGCCCTCCGCCATGCTGTCGCGCATGCGCGTGGCGCAATGCTCGATGACGGCCACGAAGAGCGACTCCTTGTCCGGGAAGAGCCGGTACAGGTAGGACTGGGAGATGCCAGCCGCCTTGGCCACCTCCGTGGTGGCCGTGCCGTAGTAGCCGCGGGCCGCGAACGCCTGGATGGCGGTGCGCAGCACCGTGCTCCGGCGCTCCTCGGCCGTGGACAGCTTGCGGGACGTCACAGGCGCTTCAGGGGTCGATGGAGCCATGGTGAGTGGTTAATTGCTCAGTCAACCACCGTCAAGCCGCGCCAGGGCGCCGGACGGACGGAGCTTCTGCATCGGCACTTGACATCTGGATGAGTGAGTGGTTAATCACTCTTCGTGGCTCGCGAGGTGCGAGCCATTTTGCGGCCCAAATTTGTGAGTAATTAATCACTCACTCTCTTGCCAGGAGTCATACCATGAACGCCACGACCCAGACGACCGCTTCCTCCTCCTCCATCCGCGAGCGCGCGCAGGAGACCTTCCGCAAGCACCTCGAGTACCTGTCCAGCGACCGCATCCCGGAGTGGGTAGAGCTCTTCACCGAGGACGGCGTGCTGGAGTTCCCCTACGGCCCGGAGGGCTTCCCCCAGAAGGTGACGGGCAAGCAGGAGCTCTTCGAGTACATGAAGAACTTCCCCCGGCACTTCGAGGTCCGCTTCATGCGCCTGAAGTTCCACGAGACGACTGACCCGACGCTGGTGGTGGCGGAGTTCGCCAGCGAGGGCAAGGCGCTGTCGACGGGCCGCCCGTACAACCAGACGTACATCTCCGTCGTGGAGACGAAGGACGGCCGCATCACGCGCTACGTGGACTTCTGGAATCCGCTGGTGGCGATGAAGGCGGTCGCGTCCAACGCGGCGGAGCTGGGCAACTCCTTCCTGGGGACCGGGGCGGCGTGAGGGGAGCCGCTTCCCTTCCGCAGCCTGGCGAGCGCGAGGGGCGCCAGTGAGCCGGATGGCGCCCCTCTTTTCTCTCAGAAGGCAGCTCCCCCAAGGTGCGCTGCTTCAGGACGCCGCTGGCGTCTGGGTCCGCGCCGCCTTCCGGGCGGCCAGCCGCTGTGCCACCCGCTGCTGCCAGCCGTGCACGAAGGCATAGAAGGTGGGCAGCACCAGCAGGGTGAACAGCGTGGAGGTGACGAGCCCGCCCACCATGACGACGGCCAGGGGGCGCTCCACTTCCGTGCCATGCAGCGGCAGCACCAGCAGCGGCAGCAGACCCAGGATGGCGGTGCCCGCCGTCATCAGCTTGGGCCGGACGCGGCCGATGCTCGCCTCGCGGATGGCCTCCTCGAAGGGCTTGCCGTGCTGAATGAGCAGCTTCGTCTGCGCCACCAGCACCAGGCCATTCTGGACGGCAATGCCAAACAGGCCGATGAGGCCCACCAGGCTGGACACGTTCCACGTCTCCCCGGCGATGAGCAGCGCGATGATGCCGCCCACGAAGGCGTCCGGCAGGGTGGCGATGATGACCAGTGACTCCGCCAGCGAGCCCAGCGCCAGGTACAGCAGGATGAACACCGCGAGCAGCGCCACCGCGATGGCCACCGTCATCGCCTGCGCGGCGCGCTGCTGGCTCTCCACCCGGCCGCCCACGTCGAGGAAGTAGCCGGTGGGCAGCTTCAGCTCCGTGGCCAGCCGCTCGCGCACCTCGGCCGCCGTGCTGCCCAAGTCCCGGCCCGCGACGCTGGCCTCCACCGCGATGCGCCGGCTGCCCGCCTCGCGGCGGATGCTCCCCGCGCCGAACGTCTCCTCGATGGTGGCCAACTGGCTCAACGGAATGCGCGTGCCGTCATGCCCGTCCACCAGCAGGCCCCGGATGGCGGTGGCGTCCCCCCGGCGGTGGTCCGCCAGCCGCAGCAGCAAGTCGTAGCGGCGCTGGCCCTTCCACACCTGGGGGAACTCCTGGCCCACCATCCCCACTTGCACCGCGCGGATGACGTCTCCGGGCGTCAGACCCACGCGCGCCACCGCGGCGCGGTTCACGGTGATGCGGAGCTGCGGCAGGCCGGTCAGCTTCTCCGCCCGCAAGTCCTCCACGCCTTTCACCTTCGACATGATGGCCTGCGTCCGGTCCGCCAGCCCGGCCAGGGTCTCCAGCTCCGGCCCGAAGATGCGCACGGAGAGGTCCGCCGGGCTGCCGCCGAGCCCTTCGTCGATGCGCATGCCCAGCGGCGTGGTGAACAGCGTCGTCACGCCGGGCACCCGGCCCACCGCTTCGCGCATCGCGGCCTCCAGGTCCTCCATCGAGCGCCCTCGCTCCGGCTTGAGGATGACGAGCACGTCCGACAGGGTGTGGGGCATCGGGTCCTCCGTGCGCTCGGCGCGGCCGGTGCGGCGGACCACGTCCTCCACCTCGGGGAATTCCAATAGCGCGTCCTCCACGAGGTGGTTGAGCCGGTCCACCTCCTCCAGCGAGGCCTCTGGTGGCAGCACCGTCTGGAGCAGCAGCGCGCCTTCATCCAGCTTCGGCATGAAGTCGCTGCCCACCACGAAGGCCAGTGACAGCGCGGGCACGGTGACGGCCAGCGCCACCAGCCGCACCAGTCCCGCGTGGCGCATGCACGCCTCCAGCATGGGCGCGTAGGCGTCCTTCACCTTGCGGATGAGCCACACGTCCTCGGGCTGTCCCGGCCGGGGCGCTCGCAGGAAGAGCCCCGAGGCCACCGGCACCAGCGTGAGCGCCAGCCCCAGGGACGCCGTCAGGCAGGCCACCACGGCGGCGGCGAGCGGCTGGTACATGCGCCCCTCGATGCCCGTCATGGCGAACAGGGGGATGAACACCGACACGACGATGACCGTGGCGAAGGCGATGGGACGCGCCATCTCCATGGACGCCGCCAGCGCCACCTCGCGCCGGGAGCGCTGGCCCTTCGCCTCACGCAGGCCGTGGACGATGTTCTCCGTCACGATGATGGCCGCGTCCACCAGCAGGCCCACGGCGATGGCCAGTCCTCCCAGCGTCATCGTGTTGATGCCGATGCCCGCGAACTTCAGCAGCACGCCCGCCAGCGCCAGGGAGAGGGGCAGGGTGAGCGTGACGATGAGCGCCGCGCGCCAGTCCCCCAGGAGCAGGAAGAGCACGAGCACCACCAGCACCGCGCCCAGCAGGATGGCCCGGCTGACGCCGCCCAGCGCCGAGTCCACCAGCACGGATTGGTCATACACGATGCGAAGCTGCACCCCGGGCGGCAGGCCCTGTTGCAGCTCTCGGATGGCGACGCGGATGCCCGCCGTCACCCGCTGCGTGTCCGCGCCGAATTGCTTGATGACCCGGCAGCTCACCACCTCGCCCTTCAGCCGGTGGGCGATGCCTCGGCGCACGGCGGGGCCTTCGCGGATGTCCGCCACGTCGCCCAGCAGCACGGGCGTGCTGTCGCGCACGGCGACCACGGTGTCGCGCAAGTCTTCCACCGACTCCGCCCGGCCCACCGCGCGCACCGTCCACTCCATGGGACCCTGCACCACGAAGCCGCCCGAGGCGTTGAGGTTGGAGCCTTCCAGCGCGTGCTCCACCTCGTTCAGTGTGATTCCGCGCGCCACCATCTGGTCCGGGTCGAGCAGCACCTGGAACTGGCGCAGGTAGCCGCCCAGGCGCTCCACGCCCGCGACGCCGGGCACGGCGAGCAGCCGGTTCTTCACCTCGAACTCGGCCAAATCCCGCAGCGCCATCAGCTCCGCCGCGCCGGGCTCCGCTTCCAGGGTGAACTCGAACACCTCATTGAGCCGGCCGGTGAGGCTGGAGACCAGCGGAGCGTCGGTGCCGGGCGGCAGCTCGCTCTGCGCCTGGGCCACGCGCTCGACGACGTATTGCCGGCTGCGGAAGTAGTCGGCGTCTGGCTCGAACTCCACCGTGAGCTGGCTGACGCCCAGTTGCGAGGTGGAGCGGATGCGGCGCACCTCGGGAAGGCCCGCGAGCGCCACCTCCATGGGGATGGCCACGGCCGTCTCCAGCTCCTGCGCGCCCATCGCCGGGTTCTGCACGATGACGTTGAAGATGGGCGCGGACAGGTCGGGAAACACGTCGCGCGTCAGGCCCTGGAGCGCCACCGCGCCGAAGGCGGAGAGCGCCAGGGCCAGCAGCACGGTGAGGCCAGGGCGGGCGAAGGAGGACCGCAGGATGCGGTTCATCAGCGTGTCGGGGGCCTCAGTGCGCATGGCCGTCACTCCCTCCGCCGCTCAGCTTCTCCGCCTCCGCCTTGAGCAGGAACGCGCCTTCCACCACCACTTGCTCGCCGGGCTTGAGGCCGGAGAGGACCTCCACGTCGCCGCCCAGCGTGCGGCCTCGGCCCACCTCGCGCCGCTCGAAGACGCCGCGCGCCTCCGTGGGGAGGAAGGCCACCCAGCCGCCCTCCAGCCGCTGGAGCGCCGCCGCGGGGACGGCGGTGATGGGCGCGCCCGGGTCTCCCAGGGGGATGTAGGCCGACGCGGACATGCCGGGCCGCAGGTGCCCGTCGGCGTTGTCCAGCTCCAGCCGCACGGGGATGGTGCGGCTGGTCGCGTCCACGCGCTGCCCCACGTGGCCCACCTGGGCCAGGAACTCCTGGCCGGGGAAGGCCGCGAAGGTGACGCGGGCCTGCGTGCCGCGCTGGATGCGCACGGCGTCGCGTTCAAAGGCGTGCACCACCAGCCACAGCGAGGACACGTCGCCAATGCAGAACAGGGGCTGGTTGGGGTCCGCCATCTGTCCCAGCCGCGCGGTGCGCTCCACGACGGTGCCGGACAAGGGGGCACGCAGGACGAAGCCCGGGGGCACGCTCCCGCCGCGCAGCTCCTCTTCACTCACGCCCAGGGAGACCAGCTCCGCGCGCGCGCCAGCGACGGCGGCCTCGGCGGCGGCGGCCTCGGCCTCGGCGGCC
>JBKGHI010000221.1:0-15270 GCA_046520405.1 Myxococcus sp. 1LA | reverse complement strand
TGGAGGTGGTGAAGGCGGCGCTGGTGGCGGGGGCGGAGTCCTCGGCCGGGGTGACGCTGGCGCTGTCCCTGCTGCGCCATGCGCGGTGGGATGTCCGCGCGGCGGCGGCGCGGGTGCTGGGAGATTCGGCGGGGCCGGAGTGTCTGGCCGCCGCCCGGGAGGCGCTGGAGGCGGAGTCGGACGCCCTGGCGCTGCGAGCCCTCACCGATGCCGTGGAGCGCCTGCTCCGGCGCTGAAGGGGGGCTCCATGGCACGCTTCGACGACGGCCGTCCGGAGATGTCAGCGGAGGAGTTCCGCCTCCTCCGGGACCACGTGTACTCGCACTGCGGCATCCTGGTGCACGAGGACATGAAGTTCGTGATGGAGCGCCGCCTGTGGCCCCGGCTGGAGTTGCTGGGGCTGCCGGACTACGGCGCCTACCACCGCTACCTGCGCTACGACGCCAACCGGCACGCCGAGTTGGAGGCGGCCGTCGAGTCCCTCACCACGCACGAGACGTACTTCTTCCGCGAGCCCACGCAGCTCAAGGCCTTCACGGACGAACTCCTGCCGGTGGTGGAGCAGCGCAACGCGCGGCTGCGGCGGCTGCGGGTGTGGTCCGCGGGCTGCTCGTCCGGGGAGGAGGCCTACACGCTGGCCATGCTCCTCAAGGACAGCCGCCGCTTCGACGACTGGGACGTGGAGGTGCTCGGCACGGACATCTCCCGGCGGGTGTTGGCCATGGCGCGTCGGGCGGAGTACGGGCCTTCCGCGTTGCGCGCCACCTCGCCGGAATTGTTGGAGCGCCACTTCGTCTCACTGGGCAACAACCGGGTGCGCGTGCGGGACGAGGTCCGCGCCTGGGTGTCCTTTGGCCACCACAACCTGCTGGACGAGGTGGGCAGCCAACTGGTGCCGCGCATGGACGTGGTGTTCTGCCGCAACGTGCTCATCTACTTCGACCTTGCGGCGCGCCGGAAGTTCCTGGGCATTGTCCGGGACCGGCTGGTGCCGGGGGGGCACCTGCTGCTGGGACACTCGGAGAACCTGTTGAACCTGGGCGCGGACTTCGAGTTCGTTCACCTGCGGGGAGACCTGGTGTACCGGAGGCCCGAGCTGGACGAAGGAGGGCGCCGATGAGCACGAAGGACGTCATCTCCGTACTGGTCATCGATGACTCGGCGCACAACCGCCGCACCCTCTCCACGATGTTGGAGTCGGAGGCGGACGTGCGCGTGGTGGACCGCGCGGCGGATGGTGAAGAGGGGCTGAAGAAGGTCGTGGAGCTGAAGCCCGACGTGGTGACGTTGGACCTGGAGATGCCGAAGCTCGGCGGCTACACGTTCCTCCGCCTGCTGATGCGCACCGCGCCCACGCCCGTCATCGTCATCTCCAGCTATTCGCACCGCTCGGACGTCTTCAAGGCGCTGGACCTGGGGGCGTTCGACTTCATCGCCAAGCCGCAGCACCCGACGTTCGAGGCCATGGAGTCGCTCCGGGTGGAGCTGCTGGAGAAGGTCCGGGCGGCGCGGCACGTGCGCCCTGGCTACCGGCACGCGGCGCCAGGGGCGCGCGCCATGGCGGTGGCGGGCGAGCCGCCGATGGTGGTGGCCATTGGCGCCTCCACGGGTGGGCCCCCCGCGGTGCAGCGGTGTTGGAGGGGCTGGCCGTGGAGCCCACGCCATGCGTGCTGGTCTGCCAGCACATGCCGGCGCAGTTCACCCGCGCCTTCGCGGACCGGTTGGACCGCATTGGCCCGTTCTCCGTGACGGAGGCCCGCGACGGAGACCTGGTGCAGCCCGGGCATGTGTACATCGCCCCGGGAGGACGGCACATGGTGGTGGCGGAACGGGGCTCCAAGCTGGAGCTGCACACGCCGCCGCCCACCGCCGTGGACAAGTACGCGCCCAGCGTGGATCGCCTCTTCACCAGCATGGCGCAGGTGCTGGGCGCCAAGGCCCTGGGGGTGGTGCTGACGGGCATGGGGGCGGACGGCGCGGAGGGCGCGAAAGAGGTGCACCGCGCCGGGGGCGAGGTCTGGGCGCAGTCGGAGGAGACCTCGGTGGTGTTCGGCATGCCGGGCGAGGCCATCGCCACGGGGGCGGTGAAGCGGGTGATTCCACTGGGCGACATCGGTCCCGCGCTCGCGGCCCTGGCGCGACGGCGGCGCTGAACCTCCTGCAATGGCCCGTGGGTGCTAACGTCCGCCGCCCATGACGCAGCAGATTCGAGCCCTGGTGGTGGATGACTCGCAGGCCATGCGGCGCAGCATCATGTACGCGCTGCAACGCCTCACCGGCGTGGTGTGCACCGAGGCCCAGGACGGCGCCGAGGGCTTGAAGAAGCTGACGCAGGGCCGCTTCGACCTGGTGCTCACGGACATCAACATGCCGCTGATGGACGGGCTGAAGCTCATCAGCCACATCCGGCAGACGACCGAGTACCGGAGCGTCCCCATCATCGTCGTCACCACGGAGGGCGCGGCGGCGGACCGGGAGCGCGCGATGAAGCTGGGCGCGAGCGCGTACCTGGTGAAACCCGTGCAGGCGAAGGTCGTGCTGGATACCGTTCGGGATTTGCTGAAGCTGGATTGAAGGCGAGAGCACGCACGAATGGATTCCGTCCTGCGGGTGAAGGGCCTGGAGAAGGCTTACGGCGAGCTGAAGGCGGTCCAGGGGCTCACCTTCGACGTAGCGCCCGGCGAGGTGCTCGGGCTGGTGGGGCCCAACGGCGCGGGGAAGACGTCCACGCTGCGATGCCTGGCGGGCATCCTGCCGCCCACGTCGGGCCGTGTGCTGGTGGCGGGGTATGACCTGGCGCAGACGCCCGTGGACGCGAAGCGCGAGCTGGCCTTCCTGCCGGACGAGCCCCGCTTCTTCGAGTACCTCACGGTGTGGGAACACCTGAACTTCACGGCTCGGCTCTACGGCGTGGAGGACTGGGAAGCGCGAGGCCGCGCGCTGCTGGAGGAGATGGAGCTGACCGGCAAGGAGAAGTCGCTGCCGGGCGAGCTGTCGCGAGGCATGAAGCAGAAGCTGTCCATCGCGTGTGGCTTCCTTCACTCGCCGAAGCTCATCCTCCTGGATGAGCCCCTCACGGGCCTGGACCCCATTGGCATCCGGCGGATGAAGGCCTCGCTGCGGCGCCGGGCGGAGGAGGGCGCGGCCCTGGTGTTGTCCTCGCATCTGCTGCCGCTGGTGGAGGAGCTGTGCCACCGGTTGCTCGTCATCGCCGGAGGCAAGGCCATGGCGCTGGGCAGTCTGGAAGACATCCGTGCGCGGCTGAGCGGCGCGGAAGGGGAGCACGCCTCGTTGGAGGACCTCTTCGTCCGCATCACCAGCGCGGGAACGCAGGCGCCGTGAGCTTCCCGCGCGCGGTGGCCTTCCTCTGGGCCGCGACCTGGCGCAACCGCGTCCGGCGGCAGTTGGAGCGCCTGCGCAAGCCGCGCTACCTCCTGGGCGCGCTGGTGGGCGCGGCGTACCTCTACTCCGTCTTCTTCCGTCGCCTGGACTTCCGCGGCCCCGTGGGCTCGGTGTCCGAGGGCGTGCGTTTGTTCGCCGAGCTGTCGCTGGTGGGCTCCGCGCTGGGCACGCTGTTCGCGGCATGGGCGCTGGGCAGGGACCGCCCGTCACTGACCTTCTCGGAGACGGAGGTGGTGCAGCTCTTCCCGGCGCCCGTCTCCCGGCGAGCCCTGCTGCAATACAAGCTGGTGCGCGGGCTCCTGGGGACGTCGCTGGGCGCGCTGTTCGCCACGCTGTTCCTCGGGAGGACCCTCAGCCCGCATCCCGTGTTGTTCTTCGTGGGGGCGTGTCTGGCATTGGGCACGCTCTACCTGCATTCAACGGCGGCGTCCTTCGTGCGCACGCGACTGGCGGAGCGCGGCCTTTGGGGCCGGGTGGTGCGCTGGGGCGTGGTGGGCGGCGTCCTGGCCGTCGCGGCGCTGGCGGTGTTCACCTCGTTGCGCGAGCACCCGGTGCCGCCGGACCTCTCATCCGGCAGGACGTTGCGCGCATGGTTGCAGGCGTTGATGGCGTCACCGGGCGTCGCGGCGGTGTTGTGGCCCGGCCGGCTGCTGGTGGCGCCCGCGCTGGCGCAGAGCGTGGGCGACTTCCTGGGCGCCCTGCCGCCCGTGGTGGCGCTGATGGCGGCGCACTATGCCTGGGTGTTGTGGGCCGAGGTCCCCTTCGAGGAGACCGCGGTGGTCCGCGCGGAGGCTCGTTCGCGGGAGCGCCTGCTGCGGGCCTCGGGGCGGATGACGCGTGTGGGCTCGATGACGCTGAGCCGACCTCCCTTCCGGCTGCTGCCACGAGGCCGCCCGGAGGTGGCGCTCATCTGGAAGAACCTGATTGCGCGGAAGCGGATGGGCGGCGGGTTCGCGGTGTTCCTCGCCTTCATCATCCTGGGTGGCGCCATCGCCGCGGCGATGGGGGACACGCGCCTGTTCACGGACACGCGGCGGGTGCTGGGGCCGGTGGCGCTGGCGCTGTCGGTGATGCTGACGGTGGTGGGGCCCAGTGCGTTCCGCATGGACCTGCGCATGGACCTGCCCAAGCTGGACCTGCTGCGCGCCATGCCGCTGACGGGGCGGCAGGTGGTGAGCGCCCAGCTCGCCGCGTCCGCGCTGGCCCTGGCGTCGTTCCAACTGGCGCTCCTGGCGGTGGCGCTCGTCCTGGGGCCCGGCGTGGAGGCGTCCCGGCTGGGCGGCTGGTGGTGGCCCGGAGGCCTGACGCTGGCGCTGCTGCTCCCGGCGGTGTCGCTGGCGGGGCTCTTCGTCCAGAACGCCGCGGTGGTGCTCTTTCCCGCGTGGGTGCCAGCGGACACGGGAGAGCGGGCGCGCGGGTTGGAGGCCATGGGCCAGCGCCTGCTGGCCGTGGTGGGCACGTTGGTGGTGCTGCTGGTGGGCTTGATTCCCGCGGCGTTCGTGGCGCTCGTGGTGGGCTTCCCATTGTCGCCGGCGCTGGGCCCGTGGGCCCTGCCGGTGGCGGGCTTCGCCGCGGCGGGTGTCCTGGTGGGCGAAGTGGCCCTGGGCGTCATGGCGCTGGGCCACGCCTTCGAGCGCCTGGACGTCTCCGACGACCGTCCGGAGTAGGCGGCTGCCGTTCGCTCCTGGACGTGCGCGTGCTTTGCGGTGGTGGGCTCCGCCGGGCCGCATTATCCGGGCCGCCTTCTGTTTCGGAAGGAGACGCGCATGAAGGTGGCATTCATCGGCCTGGGCAACATGGGGCTGCACATGGCGGCGAACCTGGCCGCGGCGGGGCACGAGCTCACGGTGTGGAACCGGACCGAGTCCAAGGCCGCGCCCCTGGAGGAGAAGGGCGCGCGTGTCGCCCGCACGCCCGCGGAGGCGGCCCAGGGCGCGGAGGTCGTCTTCAGCATGCTGGCGGACGATGCGGCCGTGACGTCCGCCGTCTTCGGAAAGGACGGCCTCCAGGCGGGGATGGCGCCGGGCGCCGTGCACGTCTCGTCGAGCACCGTGTCCGTGGCGCTCTCCGAGAAGCTGGCGGAGGCGCACGCGAGCGCCGGCCAGCGTTACGTCGCCGCGCCGGTGTTCGGCCGTCCCGCGGCGGCGGAGTCGAAGCAGCTCTGGGTGGTGGCCGCCGGGCCGAAGCAGGACGTGGACCGCTGCCGTCCGCTGCTGGAGGCGCTGGGGCGGGGCCTCACCGTGCTGGGGGAAAATGCCCCGGCGGCCAACGTCGTGAAGCTGTCGGGCAACTTCCTCATCGCCTCCATGATGGAGGCGCTCGCCGAGTCCTTCGCGCTGACGCGCAAGTCCGGCATCGAGCCGAAGGTGTTCCTGGAGGTGTTCCAGTCCGTCTTCGCGCGGGCGCCCATCTTCGAGGGGTACGCGAAGCTCATCGCCGAGGAGAAGTACAGCCCAGCGGGCTTCAAGCTGCGGCTGGGCCTCAAGGACGTGGAGCTCGTCCTGGGGGCGGCGCGTGCCGCCGAGGTGCCCATGCCCCTGGCCAGTCTGGTGAAGGACCAGTTCCTGGGCGGCGTCGCGCAGGGCCACGGTGACCTGGACTGGTCCGCGCTGGGCGCGCTCGTCGCCGAGCGGGCCGGGTTGAAGCCGGGCGGCTGAGCGCCCGCGCTCCAGGTGCACGCCTGTCCGCCGTGCACCTGGAGCTTCAGGGACTGCAGGGCGCGCTTACTGCCGCGCGTTCATCTCCGCCGCCGGGATGGGGAAGCGCTCGTGGGGCGCGAAGTTCGGATCCAGCACGCGGGGAAGCGTGTCGAGCCGCCCGTAGCGCCGCAGGTCAATCCACCGGTGGCCGCCTTCGAACAGGAGCGAGTACCGCTTCTGCTTCAACAGCTCGTCCAGGGCGTTGTCCTCGTTGATGTCCAGGCGCGGGGCCAGCCGGCCGGAGGTGGTGCGGATGAAGTTGAGGTCGTCCGCGGCCGGTCCGAAGAACCGCTCACCGATGTTGGCCTCCGCGCGCAGGAGGATGAGCTCCTCGTTGCGGATGATGGGCACGGGGGAGTTGTTCGAGGGGTAGATGCGGAAGCGCCACTCCGTCGACACCTTGCCGTCCGCCGCGGTCCTGGCCTCGGCCAGGCGCGTGAGCTTCCGGACGACGCGGTCATCCGCGGTGCCATTCTCCTGGAGCTCCGCGTCGGTGACGGTCGACGGGTGCGCGTAGACGTTGACGCTGATGAGGCCGTTGTCGGTGTCGCCGGAGTTCGTACCGAAGGAGTGGTAGACGCCCAGGTCCAACGATGCGTTCTGGTTGAGGAAGGACTGGCTCAGGGCGGTGAGCGCCTCGGCGTAGCGTCCCCGGTACACCGCCACCCGTGCGGCGAGCGCGCGGTTGAACTGCCGGAACGTCGTGGGCGTGTTGAAGCCGGTGAAGCCCGGGCTGAGCTGGAAGGGGAAGGTCTCCCCTCCGTTCTGCAGGTGGGTGGCGCCCTCGTCGAGCAGCGCGGCGATGCGCTCGAACACCGCCTCCTTGCCGACGATGGGGGCCAGTTGGCCAATGGGCAGGTTGACGTCGATGGGCGCCCCGTGGGTGTCCCGCGTGTTGATGACCACGAGGAAGTCCAGGGCCTGCATCGTCTTCGCGAAGCCGCGGATGCCCTCCTTCTCGGTGTCGGGCGTGTTGGGGACCTTGTCCAGGGAGTCCAGCAGCGCGTTGGCGTTGCGGATGTTCAGGTAGGGGTTGGTCCAGTGATTGCCGCCGAACGCAGGGCCGCCGGGGTCCAACGTGGGGCCCAGCAGCTCGTCGATGGAGCGCGGGTCCGCGGCGTCGATGACGTACGCCTCGCGCCCGATGATGCCGAGCTGGGCCACGTAGCCGTTGGGTGCGGCGACGCCCGCGCGGTGGCCGACGAGCAAGCCCGTGGCGGCGGTGAGCACCGCGGGGCGCGTGGGCCGCTCGCGGAAGTCATCGAGGCTGGGGTTGTTCAGGTCTGGGACGTCCATGCTCCCGCAGCCGCTCAGGCCCAGGACGGTGAAGAGCCCCACGAATGCCTTCTTGGTCAATTGGATGGTCATGGCTCAGAACCCGACGTCGATGGAGGTCCAGAAGCTGCGGCTGGGAGGGAAGGGGGCCACGTCCACGTTGCGGGCGATGGCCTGGTTGCCGAAGTTGCTCACCTCCGGGTCCAGCCCGGAGTAGCCGGTGAACATGAGGAGGTTGCGGCCGCTCAGGCTAAGCCGGGCGGACTTCACCGCGGGGACCATGGAGACCCACGCCTTGGGGAGCTGGTACATGAAGGTCACCTCACGCAGCTTGAGGAAGCTGGCATCCTCGATGTACGCGTCCGCGTGCGTGCGGCGCCGTGCGAGCCGCTCGCGGCCGCCCGTCGTGAAGTCTGGTGACGTCCCGGCGCCGTCGTAGATGTACCGCGTCAGGTTGATGATGTCGCTGCCCTGCTGCCAGTCGAACAGGAAGGACAGGCTGAAGTCCCGGTACTTGAGGCTGTTGGTGAAGGACATGCGGAAGGTGGGCTCGGTGTCGCCAATCTTCCGGACAATCGGGCGGCCATTCTCGTCGACGCCGGCGTTGCCGACAATCTGCGTCGCCGTGGCGCCTTCCTCGATGCGGAAGGCACCCAGGCCGGTGCCGAACCCGCCCGCGAGGAACGCGGGGACGGGCAGGTCCGTGACCCGGCTGCGGTTGAGGGCGAATGTCGCGCCGCTGGTCCACTCGAAGCCGCCGCGCACGGGCGTCACCTGGAGCATGGCCTCGACGCCGCGGTTGCGCAGCGAGCCGCCGTTGAAGATCTGCGTGGCGAAGCCACCGGACGGGGCCAGGGCGCGCTGCAGCAGCAGGTCGCTGATGTTGCGCTGGTAGATGGACACTTCGGCGACCAGTTCGCCGCCGAACAGGAGGGCGTCCACGCCGGCTTCGACCTCGCGCTGCCGCTCCGGCTTGATGTTCGGGTCACCCGCGATGCCAGTGCCCACCAGGCCCGGGCTGCCGGCGATGTTGCCGGTGGCGCGCAGGCCCGTGAACTTCATGCCGTAGAGCGGCAGGTTGCCCGTCTCGCCGTAGGCCGCGCGAACCTTGAACTCGTTCACCGTCGGGTGGAACGAGGGGATGCGGTAGGCCGTGGCCAGCTTCGGGTACAGGAACAGCGCGTTGGGGTTGCCGTTGGCGCTGCTCTGCTCGGCGCGCAGCGCGCCCACCAGCGTGAGCCGCTCGTCCAGCAGGAGCAGCTCCTCCTGGACGTAGTAGCCCCGGTCCCTCACCAGCGAGCGGTTCTGCCGCAGGTTGACCACGGTGCCGCTGTCCACGTTCGGCTGGCCCGCGTTCAGGTTCTCGCTGACGATGTAGACGGAGTCGATGTTGCGCTCTTCGAACTGGAGGCCGCCGGACGTGGTCGCCACGATGCCGCCCGACGTGGGCTTGTAGGTGTGCACCAGGTTCAGGCCGGAGTTCAGGTTGCGCACCTGGCTGGTGCCGAAGAGCGACGAGCCCGGCAGGCCGTCATCAATGGGCTCGAAGTTCAGCTCGGGCGGGAAGAAGAGCGAGTTCTCCTGCTGGAACCGGTCCACGCCCGCGTTGGCCAGCACGCGCAGGTGGTGGGCGTCCGTCTTCCACAGGTGCCACGTCAGGTCTCCCGACCCGATGAAGCGCCACACGTTCTCGTCGTTCTTCACCAGCGCGGCCGTCTGCAGCGGATTGGCGCCGTTGGGGAGGAAGGGGTTCTGCGGGTACACGCCGTCAGAGCTGGCCCCCAGCGGGAGGAACTCCGGCGCGTACGGCAGCACCATGTAGTTGCTGATGCTCGCGTTGTCGTTGTTCGTCAGGCCGCGCTGCCCCAGGGAGTGGACCAGGTTGGTGGCGACGTTGACCTCCACCGCCTCACCCAGCTTCTGGCCCAGGTTCAAGCGGAACGACTGCTTTTCATATCCGGTGTTGGCGATGATGCCTTCGTCGTTCTTGATCATCGCCGACGCGAAGTACTTCGTGTTGCCCGTCACGCCGCTGACGCTGGCCAGCGTCTCCGAGGACAAGTCGCGGCGGCCGGCCAGGGCGGACTCGTGGTCGAACCTGCGCCCCTGCACGTAGTACTGGGCCGCAGCCTCGCCGAACGTGTCGCGCACCTCGTCCACGCTGTTGAAGCGGCGGGTGCCAAGCTTGTTCATCAGCGTGTACATGCCCACGCGCTGCGTCACCGCGAACTCGGGCTCGCTGGAGCGGCCTCGCTTGGTGTTGATGATGACCACGCCGTTGGCGGCCTTGGAGCCGTAGATCGCGGCGGCGGACGCGCCCTTGAGGACCTCGATGCTCTCGATGTCGTTGGGGTTGATGTCCGCGATGCGGTTGACCTGGTTGTCCTGGGTGGGGTTCGCGTTGGCGCCGGCCACGGACTCGGTGACGGCGAACACACCGGAGGCGATGGCCACGTCGCTGACGAGCACGCCGTCGATGACGTACAGCGGTGTCGAGGAGCCGTTGATGGTGGACACGCCACGCAGCCGGAGCTGGAGGCCGCCACCGGGCGCGCCGCCGTTGCTCTGGATGTTGGCGCCGGCGACCTTGCCCTGGAGCGCCTGGTCCACCGTCTGGGCGGGGGCGCGGTTGATCTCCTCGCTGTTCACCGAGGCCACGGAGTTGGCCAGGTTCTTTCGCGCCACTTCACTGGCGCGGCCCACCACCACCATCTCCTCCGCGAAGATGTTCTCCAGCGCCACCTCCACGGTGCGCTGGTTGGCGCCAACCTGGACCTCTCGTTCGCCGTAGTCCTGGCTGGAGAAGAGCAGCGTCACCGCGCGGGCGGGGACGTTGGGCAGGGTGAAGGTGCCGTCCAGCTCCGTCTCCACGCCCTGGGTGGTGCCCTTGATGATGACGCGCACCAGGGGCAATCCCTCGTTGGTGAGCCGGTCCGCGACCCGGCCTTTCACCGTGCGCACGTTGGCGGGCGCCGGCGCAGGGGCCGTGGCCGCCGGCTGTGGCGCAACCCCTGGCGCGGGTGCCGCCGGTGTCTGTGTTTCGGCGGCTGGCGGTTCGATATTCGCGTCCTGCGCCAGCGTTTCCAACGAGAAGAGTGCAAACACGCACCCCGGAATCAACGCCCTTCTCAGCGTCATTCGGTCCTCACTCGCTGCGGATGAACGGCTCCCCCCAAGGCAGGATGCCGGTGAGGTGAATCGTCACTGGGTCAACGATTGGGCGTCAACGGCATATCCTCACTTTTATGGCTAATCTTTGAATGCAGGTTGGCGAGAATGTTTGCCCGCCGTTGGAGCCCGCCCGATTGGCGTCTGTCATCAGCGGGGTTGAGGCGCGTCCGCCGCTGGGGTGGTGAGGGCAATCCTTGGAGGCCCCAGGATGGGCTGGGGCCCCGGGAGCGCTCCTGTCAGCCGCTCCCAGGGCCGCCGTCCGTTCGGGACGGATTTGTCCCGGCAAGACTAGTTGCCCGGGGCACGTCCCTCCTCTAAGAGACTCGATAGATATGGCGATGAACGAGCGTTACGAGCCGCAGGCGATTGAAGGTAAGTGGCAGACCCGTTGGGACGAGGCGGGCATCTTCCGGGCAGGCAGACGCCCCGGTGCACCCAAGAAGTACGTGCTCGAGATGCTGCCGTACCCCAGCGGGAAGATGCACATGGGGCATGTGCGCAACTACCTGCTCGGGGACGTGTACGCGCGCTACTACTGGATGCGGGGCTTCGACGTGCTGCATCCCCTGGGCTGGGATGCGCTCGGCCTGCCGGCGGAGAACGCGGCCATCAAGGACGGCGTGCACCCGGCGGTGCGCACGGCCGAGAACATCGCGTCCTTCAAGAAGGAAGTTAAAAGCCTGGGCTACTGCTACGACTGGGATCGCGAGGTCAACACCAGCGATCCCGAGTACTACCGCTGGAATCAGTGGTTCTTCATCCAGATGCTGGAGCGTGGGCTCGTCTATCGCCGCTTCAGCAAGGTGAACTGGTGTACGGGCTGCCACACCGTCATCGCCAACGAGCAGGTGAAGGACGGCGTCTGCGAGCGCTGCGACTCTCCCGTGGTGGACAAGGAGATGCCCGAATGGGCGTTCCGCATCACCCGGTACTCGCAGGAGCTGCTGGACGCGCTGGATACGCTCAAGGAGTGGCCCCACCGCATCACCTCCATGCAGCGGAACTGGATTGGCCGTTCGGACGGTGCCGAGGCCGACTTCCGCGTGCAGGGGCACGACGCCGCGCTGCGCGTGTTCACCACCCGCATCGACACCATCTTCGGCTGCACCTACGTGGTGCTGGCGCCGGACCACAAGCTGGTGGCTCAGGTGACGACGCCGGAGCGCCGCGCGGAAGTGGAAGCTTTCGCCAAGCGCATGGCCGCCCAGTCCAAGACGGAGCGTCTGGGAGAGGGCACGGAGAAGGAGGGCGTCTTCACCGGCGGGTACGCGGAGAACCCGTTCACCGGGCAGGCGGTCCCCATCTGGATCGCCAACTTCGTGCTGAGCGACTACGGCACCGGCGCGGTGATGAGCGTGCCCGCGCACGACGAGCGCGACTTCGCCTTCGCGCGCAAGTACAGCCTCCCTGTCAAGGTCGTCATCCAGCCGGCGTCCGGTGACAAGCTGCCGCCGGGCGACAAGCTGGAGGCGGCCTATACGGAGTACGGCGTGCTGGAGGACTCCGGCGCCTACACGGGCCAGACGTCCGAGCAGGCGCGTCAGGCCATGGCCGCGTCGCTGGAGAAGGACGGTAAGGGCAAGGCGACGGTGACGTACCGCCAGAAGGACTGGGGTTTCAGCCGCCAGCGCTACTGGGGCACACCCATCCCCATCGTCTACTGCGAGAGGTGCGACCCGGAGCGCCACGGCATCCCGGTGCCGCTGGACCAACTGCCGGTGCGCCTGCCGGAGATCGACACCCAGGCGGTGCTCACCGGAAAGGGCGAGCCGCCGCTGGCCAAGGTCGCCTCGTGGGTGAACACCCCGTGTCCGAAGTGCGGCGGGCCTGCCCGGCGCGAGGCGGAGACGATGGACACCTTCGTCGACTCCTGCTGGTACTTCGCGCGCTACCTGTCGCCGCACTACGACGCCGCGCCGTTCGACCCGAAGGAGGCCCAGCGCTTCCTGCCCGTGGACATCTACGTGGGCGGGCCCGAGCACGCTGTGATGCACCTGCTCTACTTCCGGTTCTGGACGCGGGTGATGAAGCTGCTGGGGCTGAGCCCCGTGGACGAGCCCGTCACGCGGCTGATTACCCAGGGCATCGTCAACGGTCCGGATGGCCGGAAGATGTCCAAGCGCTGGGGCAATGTGGTAGCGCCCGCCTCCATCGTCCAGAAGTACGGCGCGGACACGGCGCGGGCCTACGTGCTGTTCGCAGGTCCACCGGAGCGCGACTTCGACTGGTCAGATGACCAGGTGGAGGGCGTCTTCCGCTTCCTCAAGCGCGTCTGGACGCTGGCCGCCACGCACCAGGAGGCGACGGCGGGTGCCACCCATGACGGGCCCTTCGAGGGCAAGGCACTGGAGATTCGCCGCGCCGCTCACAAGACGCTGAAGCGGGTGGGGGAGGCCATCGAGCGCCTGTCCTTCAACACCGCCATCGCCGGCATCATGGAGGGCGTCAACGCGCTCTACGCGCAGGGCACGCCGGAGACGGCCGCGGAGAAGGCCGCCATGGCGGAGGCCGTGCGTTTGCTGGCGGCGGTGCTCACCCCGTTCGCGCCGCACGTCGCGGACGAAATCGCGGAGGCCTACGGCAGCAAGGACTTCACCGTCGCCCAGTCCTGGCCGGAGTTCGACCCGGCGCTGGTGGTGGATGACGTCATCCCCTACGCCGTGCAGGTGAACGGCAAGCTGCGCGCGGAGATTCGTGTGGCGGCGGACGCGGCGGAGGCGGACGTGCGCGCCGCGGCGGAGGCGGATGAGAAGGTCCAGGCGGCCCTGGCGGGGAAGACGCTGCGCAAGTTCGTCTTCGTCCCCAAGCGCCTCGTGAACTTCGTCGCCACCTGAGCGGGGACCCGGGTGCCGGCCGAGGTCCTCATCATGTGCGGTGCGTGTGGGCGGCCCCAACCGGCGGGCCGCCCGCGGTGCATTGCCTGCGATGCGGTGTTGCCGGAAGCCCCGCTTCCCGGGGGCCCGGCGCCCGGTGAGCCCTTCTTCGTCGCGGACCTGGGCGGAGGGCGCATGCTCTCCGGCCAGGGGGCGCGCCTCTTCTACCAGCCGCACCCATCGGTCATGGTGGCTCCCGTGGAGCTGGACTCGCTGCGGGAGGCGCGGCTGGAGTCGCACTTCTTCCGCGAGGCGCTGGTGTTGACCGCCTTCGCCTTGCTGGGCCTGTTGGCGCAGCCCCTGGCGCTGAAGGTACTGGGGTTCGGCATGGCGGCGCTGGGTGTGTTGCTGGCGGCGACGTGCCGCTCGCATGCGCTCGTCCTGGCGCCTCGGCAGGGCGCGCCGGTGCGCTGGGCCCTGGGGCTGGCGCGGCGGGGCACCCCGCGGGATGCGCGGCTGCTGGCCGCGTGGGCCTCGTTGGCGGAGGCCCTGCGTGTGCGCGGCGTGAATGTCACCGGTGAGACGTCATCGCCACCGGCCCACGACGGCGACCCAAGCGCTTGACGGGCGGATCCAGCCGGGTAGGGTGCCGCGCATGTCGCGACCCTGCGCTGTCGTACCCCGACACCTTCGGATTGGCGTGGCCGTGGGAATGTGGGTGGCCGCGGGCGCGGGGTGTGGCTACCGCCTGGCGGCTCGGGGAGATGGCCTGCCAGAGGGTGTGACGTCCCTCTGCGCGCCCGTCTTCGTCAACGAGACGGCCGAGCCTACATTGGAGGCCGTCTTCACGCGCTTCCTCCGGCAGGAGCTGATCCGCGTGGGCCGGCTGGGCAGCGCGGACGCCTGCGACGCGCGTGTGGAGGGCACGGTGCTGTCGGTGGGGAACACCCCGACGACCGTGGTGGGCAAGGACTCCAGTCCGGGCTTCTTCTTCCGGGTCTCCGCCCGGGCGCGGATCCGCGTGGTGAAGGACGGGCAGGTCCTCAAGCAGACGGAGGTCGCCGGCACGGAGGACTATCTGCAGGGGAGCGGAGACATCCTGGAGGCGGAGGCGAACCGGCAGGTCGCGCTCGAGCGCCTCGCGGAGGTCTTGATGCGGGACGGGTACGATCGGCTGGCGGGCGCCTGGTGAGGAGGCAAGAGCCTCCTCCCGGCAGCCTGCACAGATGAAGCAGGGCCACGCGACGTGGCCCCGAGGCTTCGATTAGGCCTGGGCGCGGGCGGCCTTGTTGGCGGCCTTCGCGAGACGGGAGATGCGGCGGGAAGCGGTGCGCTTGTGCAGCACGCCCTTGGTGGCGGCCTTGTTCAGCGCGGTGGCGGCCGACTTGATGGCGTCCGTCATCTTCGCCCCATCCTTGGTGCTGAGCGCCTCGCGGGCGGACCTCACGGCGGACTTCACCTCACCGCGCACGGTGACGTTGCGCGCACGGCGCTTGAGGGACTGACGGTGACGCTTCTCTGCGGACTTGGTGTTGGCCAAGAGAAATCTCCAGCGGTTATGGCAGGCTAAAAGAGGGGCCGTCCTTACTGCGACGCCTCGCAGGCGTCAAGGCGGGTGTGGACTTCCAGCCGGGATTTCCGGGCTCTGGACTCCGCGCCGAGCGCACCTGCGAGGAAAATCACTCTACCGAAGTCGCATATTCCCACACCAGCCCCGCGGGGTCCTGGAAGGTGAGCTGACCCGCCTGGTGCTGGATCAGCCGGCCCCCGGGAATCTCCGCCAGGATGGCGGGCAGCCGCTCCACGGCCGCCGGGAGGGGGCCGTCAGGGCCAGCCGGCAGGCCGCCGTGGGGGCTGGCCGCCGGCCCTCGAAGGCGAGCCGCAGGCCGCCGTCCGTCACTAGGATGGCC
>JBKGHI010000220.1:0-15327 GCA_046520405.1 Myxococcus sp. 1LA | reverse complement strand
CCCCGGGCACACCGCCGGAGACGCGCGGCACCAGGACGACCAGGGCAGTGCGGTGCGCGGCCAGGCTCACGTCCGGGACGTCGATACGCGCCAGGACCGCGCCGCCTTCGCCCTGACGGTGGCGCTCGCCTCCGCGCCCGTCCGGAGGCAATGCCCCGCACCACGCCCTGCCACAGCGCTCCGTCCCCCGGGAGCCGCTCGCTCGCCGCGACTCCTTCCGCGGGCGTGAGGGTGGCGCGCACCTCCGTGACGGAGTCCGCCAGCAGCGTGCGCGGCAGCACCACCATCACCCTCGCCGAGGCGGAGGGCTCCAGTTGGATGGGGAGCGAGTCCTCCAGGTGGCAACCCGCCGTGACGACCAGCAACAACAGGCCCGCGAGACGCCAGGGGCGCAGCGTGTCCAAGCGATTCATGACGGATTCCTCCAGGAGAGGCAGGGACGGTCAACGTTACCGGGAGCCCCCCGGTGGTGCGAAGAACCTGCCTCCCATGCAACGCGTCAGCGGCCCTTCAGGCGAGCCCCCCCGCGGGGCACCCTCCCGTCGACTGCATGACGTGAACGCCGGCGCCACCGCGTCAGGCGTTGCGGTGGGCCGCTGCCCCACCCTCTTCCCACCCACATTCCGTCGGGCTCCCATCACGGCTGCCGCCATCTGGACATCGCACCCGACCCAAGACAGGAATGACTGTCCAAATTCGGTGTCATCGCCATCCGTGGAGTCCATATTGCGCTGCACGACTTCACACTATCGAGGCCCTCTCACCCAGCAGCACCGTTGAGAGGGAGCGATATGAGTCGGAATCGATGGAGAGGTTTTGGAGCACTCCTGGCGGGAACCCTGGCGCTGCCAGGCGTGGGGTGCTCTGGCGAGGCCCCCACCCACGAAGGGGTCCACGACAGCGCTGATGAGGAGATTCACGCAGGGGAGCTGAGCGTGGCTTCCCTTCAAGAGGGCTTCCAGGACCCCACTTGTGGCTACATCCCCTGCCCTGTCACCGAGAATGGAAACGTTCTGACGCTGGCGGGAAACTGCGCGACCTACTCCACGCTGCAGATTCCGGATGGGTACGTCCTGGACGGGGCAGGGCACTTCATTACCGCCCTGGACCCTCCGGGAGACCGCTTCAAGGGCCCCATCGCGCGTAACTGCGGCAGCAGCGCGTTCTACCTGAACCTCAGGCTCATGCTGATAGAGCTCGCGGACGTCTGCGACACGGGAGAGGACGCGCTCGTCGGCATCCGGTTCGACAATGCTTCGGGCGCCGTCATCAACACCCAGATTTACAACATCCGCCAGGGAGACGGAACCGGAGGCTGCCAGGAGGGCACCGGCATCCTGATTCGCAACCAGGACCTGCTGAGTCCGCCTCAGCACGTCGGCGTCCAGAACAATCTCCTGGTGGGCTACCAGAAGGCCGGAGTCGCGGCGACTGGCAACGTCGTGGTGGACATCACCAGCAACCGGATGGTGGGAGCGGGCCCCATTGGCAACGTCGCCCAGGCAGGCGTCCAAATCGGGCTGGGCGCCACCGGCCATGTCGTCAACAACATCATCTCCGGACACTCCTACACGGGTGAGGGCGTGGCCAGTGGCATCCTCGTCTACGGGGGGGCGATGTACGGGGGCCCGCTGTCCTCGGACGTCCTCATCCAAGGCAACCACCTGTTCAACAACGACATCGGCGTCTACCTGTCCCAGGGCGACGAGAATCAAAACCCTCCGCCGGTGCTGACGAACATCCAGGTCGTGGACAACGTGCTCCACTTCGACGACGTGACGAACGGCTACGTCTACCAGGCCGGTATCTCGGACCTGGGGACGGGCAATGTCATCCACTCCAATGTCATCACCGGCGCGGGGTATGATCCGGCCACCCTTCCCGGCTCCACCTTCGCCGTGGATGTCCTCGCGGGGCCCGTCGCGAGCCTCGCCTTCCGCACTCCGCCTCGGCAGGTTCCCGTGGGCCTCTGCTCCGGTCCGCTCATCGTCCAGACCCAGGACGCAAGCGGGAACCTGGCCATCCCCGCCACAACGGGCTTCAACATCACCTCAGCGGGCCCGGCTTCTCCCGGCATCCAGTTCTACGCCGACCCCGCTTGCGCGGGCCCCGCGGTGACGACGCTCGACCTGTCCAATCCCCAGGCCCAGGGCCGCTTCTACTTCCGAGCCACCACGCCGGGCAGCGTCACCGTCTTCGTCTGGAATGCGCACTTGACACAAGGTCAAACGCAACTGGTCTTCATCAGCCTGGACGCGACGCAGGAGCCGGGGTCACCGGTCGCCGGAAATCCACGAATGGCGCCGCAGCACTGACGTGACGCCCGGAGGCCCGGCGCGACTCCACTGAAGTCCCCCGGCCGGAGCTCCGGCCCCCGCAGCCCCTGCCCCGGGTCCCCCACGAGGAGTCCCGGGGCTTTTCGTTTCCCCCCGTGGCGCTCCGTGCACGAGCAATAGACATACAAATACAACCACCCCACGCATACCCAAACACCCGACGACACGACCGCCTCGAGACGCAAGTCCGAAACGTCCGGAGTGAGGAGATTCCACCGGCGCTTCGTCCCGGGAGACGCTCCGCATCCACGAGGGTGCGGCACCCAACGCCCGGAAACATTGCATCCACTTTGTTGGCTTGAAAGTGATTGGAGCGACCTTGGGGAGGGCTTTGCCATGGAGGGCTCCTCCCCCAGGTTGCCCGAGGCCCGTCAATCTCAGTCAAGCAACGGCGCTGTGTAGCACGACGCATCTCGCGTGAGTGAGAAATTCCCGCGGGATTCAACAGGAGAAGCGAATGAATCGATTGGTCGTATGGTTGGTTTCATGGACGGCCATGGTCCTGGCCACGGGCGGCGGCGCGGCATGGGCCGCCCAGGCGGAGGCGAGGCCCCCCACGGCGGTGGTTGACACGGAGGAAGGCGGGACGCCGGAGTTCGACGCCACCACGACGAGCTGGATCTACCGCGAGTTCATGGAAGCCCCCTGGCAGGATTACTCGTGGGCCCCCCACTCGCTCACCAATACTTCTCCTGTCGCGGCGGGCCGGTACTCCATCTCCGTGACGATGCGAGCATCGGAAGCGCTGTATTTCAATACGTCGCCGCTCACGGTGATTCCGGGGATGACGCTCACCCTGAGCGTGCATGGTGGAACCTCCGGCAACAACGCGGTGGTGCTGGCCCGGGCGGTGGTGAACGGCATGTTCACCCCCGGCACCGAGCTGGGGCCGTACTGCACCGGCGGCCGTATCCGCGCCAACATCTGGTCGACATGTACCGTCCCCATCTCCGTGCTGGCGCCGCAGGGGGCGCGTCTCACGGGCCTGGCGCTCCAGGAAGGCCGGGGACTTTCCCTGCCCACGCTGTACTTCGACGAACTGGGCGTGCGTTTCAACACCGCGCCGCCTCCGCCGGTGGAGGTGGCCATCAGCCCCACGAGCGCGACGGTCCCCGCGGGCGGCACGCAGGCCTTCACGGCCACGGTGACGGGCAGCACCAACACGGCGGTGACGTGGTCCGTGCAGGAGGGCGCCAGCGGCGGCAACGTCACCACCACGGGCCTCTACACCGCGCCGTCCTCCGCGGGGACGTATCACGTGGTGGCGACGAGCCAGGCCGCGCCGACGAAGTCCGCCGTGGCCACCGTCACCGTGACGAGCACGCCGCCTCCGCCGAGCGGCAAGTGGGTGTCGGGCTACTACACCGGATGGAACGCGGACCTGTATCCGCCGGACAAGGTGGACTTCTCCGCGCTCACGCACATCCTCGTCGGGCGTGTCACCCCCAATCCGGATGGAACGGTGAACACCCAGTTCGACAACTCGAATGGCCCGGCCATCGCGCGGACGCTGTCCACGCGGGCGCACGCGGCCGGACGCAAGGCCATCATCATGGTGGGCGGCGCGGGTGAGCACGACGGCTGGGTGGGCGCGGCGTCCAACGCGAACCGCGCCCGGTTCGTCCAGAACCTGCTCAACGCCATGGATACCTTCGGCTACGACGGCCTGGATATCGACTGGGAGCCGGTGGAACAGGTCGACAAGCCGGCGTTGCTCGCGCTGATACAGGGGCTGCGCGCGGCCCGGCCGCAGATGCTGCTCACCATGCCCATTGGCTGGGTCAACAGCAACTTCCCCGAGGATGCGGACCCGTGGTTCACCAACCTGGAGCCCTACCTGGACCAGATGAACGTGATGTCGTACGAGATGACGGGGCCCTGGGGCGGCTGGCTGTCCTGGTACACCTCCGCGCTGACGGGCGAGTCGGGCTACCACCCCACGTCCGTGTCCTCCAGCCTCAACGCCTGGACCAACGCGGGCATCCCCAAGAGCAAGCTGGGCATGGGCATCCCTTTCTATGGCATGGCGTGGCGGAACATCACCGGCCCGTATCAGCCGTACACGGACTGGTCCGACTACGTGGGCAGCGACAATTCGTTCCCATACAAGAAGATTCTCGAGCTGTCGGCGACGGGCGTCTACCGCTGGGACGCGGCGGCGCAGGCCAGCTACGTCACCTTCAACGTCCCCGTGGAGGACGGCACGGTGCGGTGGATTTCGTATGACTCCCCGCAAGCCATTGCCGCCAAGGGTGCCTTCACGCACGACAACGGCTTTGGCGGCACCATCATCTGGACCATCAACCAGGGGTGCACCAACCCGGCGACGGGCGCCAACCCGCTGCTCGACGCGGTGAAGGACGCCTTCCTGGAGTGACGCCATGAAGGCCGGGGATTGCGCTGTCCATGCAGCGCGTCCCGGGGCTCCGCGGAAAATGCCCTGACTGGGGCGCCACGCCGCCCCGTGTGAGAAGCGGCGGCCCCTGCCCCTCCCCGTGGACATTGACGAGCCATCACGGCACCTGTTCCCGAGGGCGCGAGCACCACGCTCGCCTGCCCTCGTGACGGGGAAGCGAATCTCGTCACCGACACCTGAGAAACGGCACTCCGATTGCTCCAGGCCGCCCACGGTGGATGCGTGACTGCCCACACCGGGCATCACGCGGTCCACGGCAGGCCAAGGCAGCACACGGGGGTAGACGGTGATGCGTGACGGGTGGAAGGCAGTGGCTGGCGCGATGGGAATGTGGGTCGTCTCGGGATGTGGCGCGCCCCTCAGCCCGAGGACATGGAGTCCGCGCAGGCAGGCGTGGAGTCGCAGGCGGTGTCACCAGAGGCGGACCTGCCCCGGGTCCCCGCGGAGCAGGACGTAGCCTGGGAGCTGGACATCTATCCCACGACGGGCGTCAGCGCCCTGGCGACGCTGAACCTGGTGAAGTTCTGGACCTACGAGCGCTTCTTCATCAACGGCGACAAGGGCATCTGGACGCGGCCCGAGCTGGAGCGGGAGCTGCTCGCGAAGGCCGAGGTGGATGAGTGCTTCTCCTCCATTGGCGGGCCCATCAGCCAGCCGCCCTGTGAGCCGGGCACGAAGCCCAAGCGCAACCAGGCCTACGTCTGGGGCCTGGCGCAGGCGGACAAGTCCCTGTGGTTCGGCACGGTGGCGAACACGCTGTGCCTGGTGCAGCAGGGCTTCCTTGGCTTCTCCACGCCCGAGGAGAACCCCTATTGGGTCTGTGAGTTCGGCGCGAGCCAATCCGGCACGGGCGACTTCCGCCCGCCCGACCTGCAGCGCTACCAGTTGGACACGAAGGTGCTTTCGTCACTCAACGGAAGCCTGCCCGGCTGGGCGGAGCTGCTGCGGCGCACCACCGTGGGCCTGCGCTCGGCGGGCGCGCAGGACGGCGTCGTCTTCCTGGCCGGCCCCAGCGTCATCGCGGGCATCAACCTGTTCGCCTTCAATTCGGAGACGGGGGGCTTCCTCGGCGCGACGAACTTCCCGCAGTACAACAACATCCGCGAATGGGTGAACGTCCGCGGGGCGCTGTACACGGGCGTGGCCTACAGCGTGGTGGTGGGTGACGCACCGGGCGGCGCCGTCCTCCGGTGGCGTGGCCAGAAGTCCACCAACCCCGCGGTCCTCTTCGACTTCGACGTCGTGGGCCAGACGGACGCGGAGGTGGCCAACCTGGTGGAGCACGCCGGCCGCATCTACGTGACGACGTGGCCCACCTTCCTCACGGGCGGCTCTCCGTCTCCGCTGTCGGCGCGCTTCACGGGCGTGTGGCGCAGCCCCCGGCTGGAGCAGCACGGGCTGAACGACCATGACGCCAACAAGTGGGACAAGGTCTGGGACATCCGCGACTACGAGCCGGACCTGTTGGCCGCGGCCACCACGGGCGGCGGCGCGGTGGCGTCGTTCGATGGCCGGCTCTACTGGGGCACGATGCACGTGCCCTTCCTCGCCACGTCGGTGGCCCTGGGCGCGCATGCCGCGGGCCTGGTGAACCTGGACTCGGACGGCAGCGGCAGCCTGGACTGGCTGGAGCTGTTGAACACCGCGCTGGGCACTCACCGCTCCACGTCTGTCTTCCAGAGCGACGAGCTGGGCAACCAGGACGAGTCGGTGCGCGTCATCTACGGCGAGAAGTACCTGCCCCGGTATTCGCCGCTCGCCAAGGGCTACACCATCGCGTTCGACGCCGCCCACCGCAACCGCCTGGAGAACCCCGACCCGCGCTGGGGCTCCTCCGGCCTGGGGAACTTCTTCAACGCGTATACGTGGGCGCTGAAGGTCCATGACAATGACTTGTACCTGGGCACCTTCGACTGGAGCCAGGTGGCGCGCGTGGGTCTGCAAGAGGCCATTGGGGGCATGACGCTGCCGCCCATGGCCCCGCCCGCCATCGCCGCCAGCCTCCACTCCGTCGAGGACGCGCGCCGGGCCCACCATCACTTCCTCCGGGTGCTCAACATCGCGATTCCGAAGGAAGGCGCGGACCTCTTCCGCTTCGAGAACCGCAACAAGAGCGCGGTGGCGGAGTCCCTCAGGGGCCTGGGCAACAACACCAATTATGGCGTTCGCACGCTGGTGAGCGGCAAGAAGGCGCTCTACGTCGGCACCGCGAACCCGATGAACCTCCATCCGGACGGCGGCTGGGAGCTCCTCCAGCTGAAGAAGGACTGAGGCGGCCCTCCCCCGCGAGCCCAGCCTTCCAAGGTCTGGGTTCCGGCCGGGGGTGCCAGTGATGGAGAATTCCTATCGGAGTGCAGTCAAAACTCCGTGTCAGGCCATGGCGGCGGATTCGCAAACGGAGGGGAAGGATTAAATAGGGTGCATGACCCTCTCCTCCAAGCTTTCCATTGCCGCCCTGAGTCTGTCTTTCCTCGCGCCGGTGTCCGCCCTGGCGGCCGAGAAGATTGTCACCAGCCAGTATGTGGACACCTCCGCCTATCTGACGTCAGAGGCGGACATCGAGGCGTGGTACCAGCTCCGGTCCTCCCTCAACCAGAACTTCGACGACATCTGTGGCGACACGTTCTGCGAGGGCGAATACAGCAACATCGAGTCGCTGCGCTTCCGCTGTTCCGTGAATGACCAGACGGGCCAGATTGGCCAGTGTGTCTGGGTCTTCGCCGCCAGCAACGAGGAAGTCGACCCGGCGACGGGCGCGGTGACGGTGGACGCCCAGACCTGGTCCTGCCAGGTACCGCTCGCCCCGAGCACCACGATTCAGCAGTTCCTGACGGCGCTCGCGGGCACGTCGCCGCTCTACGCGACGCTGCCGAACACCCAGACCACCATCTACGAAGGCCTGGGCGACTGCCTCTAGAACGGGCTGCTCGGCGGTTCGGCGAAGCCCGTGCCTGTCGAGCACGGGCTTCCGCCGGCCTCACGCCTCCGCGAAGTTCTCGATGAGCTCGTCGATGACCTCGACGATGTGCGCCGGGAAGGCCTGGAAGTGCTCGGCGTCGTCCGTCCCCAGGAGCTGGGGAAGCTCGAAGGTCTCGTCGTGGTAGTAGCCCACGATGCCCATCTCGCCTTCCGGCGTGACGTCACGGGGGTTGAAGCACCAGAAGTTGTCCACCGCGTCGTCATCCGCGCGCTGGAAGAACAGGGCCTCGTTGATGGCCTCCTCCACGTCGGGGTCATCACCGTTCACCGCGTCCGACGGGTCCGGCGCCGCCGCGCGCAGGAAGCCCGGCTCCTCCATCCCGATGAGCTCCCGCCCGCCGTGCACCACCTTGAAGGTGCCGTAGGTGCTGATGAAGTGCACGTAGCTGGGAGGCAGCTTCAGCTTGAACTTCTCCTCCAGCTTCGCCACCTCGGCGGCGCTCACGGGCTTGGAGAACTCCACGGTCATGTCCTCGATTTCCTCCGCCAGGGACTTGAGCCGCTCCACCGCTGCCGCCACCGCGCTGTCATTCGACGTCTTTGCCATGGCGCCACGCTAACGGATTCGCGCGTCGCGCCAAGCCCCGTCAACGAAGCAGGGACTGGCCGCGAAGAAGGTGCTTCGCGACTTGTCCGTAGGACCAACCGCCGTCGCTGCCCACCACGTCCGCGCTCAGCAGCTTCGCCAGCGCATCCCGAATGACGCTGGAATGTCCGTTGAGATGGTGGTCCGACTGCACGGCATCCACGGCGTCGAAGCGGTCATCCGCCACGACGATTCTCGCCTTCAAAGAATCCGCGTAGGTCGAGTAGTCGTTGTAGTAGGTCCACGCCACCTCCTGCACGGTGATGGGGCCCAGCGACACCAGCTCGCCGTGGAAGAGCAGGTTTCGCGCGGAGAGCGAGCCGCCCGTGAAGAGCAGCGCGTAGTCGAAGCCCTCGTGGATGATGTTGCCTTCCACCTCCAGGTCGCCCGCGACGAGCAGCCGGGACTGGTCCTCCAGGACGAGGTTGCCCTTCACCACGACGCGTGCCGCGTGCAGAACGCGGTCGTCGCCTTCGGAGAGCTTCAGGTCTCCGGACACCACCTCCGTGGCGCCCGAGTTCGTCAGCTTCGCCTTGAGCGCGGCCCGCTGCGCCGAGGTGCCGCCGTGCGAGTGGAGCGAGGATTCATTGAGCAACGCATCGAGCAGGGACATGGCCGGCACCTAACGCACGGCCCGCCCCTGGACGCAACACGGAGGAGGACGGAGGCCCAGGATGGCCTCCGCCTTCCCTGCAACTTACTTCAGCGCGGGTGACACGACCTTCAGCTGCGGCGTCACGACCTTCTGGTCGCCTACCACGATGACGGTCATCGCCTCACGCGTCAGCATCTTCGCGGCGAGCTGCTGCACCTGCTCCGGCGTGACGGCCATCACCGACTGCACGTAGTTCTGCAGATAGGAGTCCGGCAGGCCGTGCAGGTCCACGAAGCGGAGCTGGTTGATGATGCCGCTGCGCGACGAGTTCTGGAGCAGGAAGGTGCCGGCCAGGTAGCTCTGGACGGCGCTCAGCTCCTCGGCGGGCGGCGGCGTCTTGCGCAGGGTGGACACCTCCTTGAGGATCTCCTTCAGCGACTCGCCCGTGACGGCCGTCGTCACGTCCGCGTTCTGCACCCAGTAGGCGTCCTCCAGGTGCGCGGACACCTCGCTGTAGGGCGAATAGGTGTAGCCCTTCGCCTCACGGATGTTCGCGGTGATGCGCGAGCTGAAGTAGCCACCGAGCAGCGTGTTCAGCACCGTCTGCTTCACGAAGTCCGCGCTGGAGGGCGGCAGGGCCTTCACCGCGACGCGCACCGTGGACTGCACCGAGCCGGGACGGTCGATGAACTGCACCGCCTTCGCCACCTTCTGCTTGGGCAGGTTCTGGAGCCGCGCCGGGCCGGCCTTCCAGCCAGTGAACGCGTCCCGGATGGCCTTCTCCACCTGCGCCGGCTCGAACCGGCCGACGACGTAGAGCCGCGCCCGGGCCGCGCCAATGTTCGCGTCGTAGTGCGCGCGCACGGCCTCCGCCGTGTAGCCCTTGAGCTGCGCCTCCGGCGGGAAGTAGCGGCCATACGGGTGGTCACCGTAGAGCGCCTGAAGCAGCCGCTCGTCGGCGAGCGTCCCCGGCTGGCTCTTGTAGATGGCCATCTCCCGCACCAGGTCGCCCTTGACGCGGTCGACATCGGCGGGCGGGAAGGCGGGGTTCTGGATGACGTCCGCGATGAGGGCCAGCGCGTCCGGCGCCGACTCGGAGAGGACCTCCAGGCCGACGAAGGTCTGGTCCATCGTCGTGCCGATGTTGAGCGAACCACCGAGCTGCGCGGCCGCCTGGGCAATCTGCTCCGCGGAGCGGGTGGTGGTGCCCTCCGACAGCAGCTTGCCCGTCAGGTCCGCCAGCCACGTCTCCGTGGCCTTCTCATGGATGTTGCCGGTGTCGATGGAGAGCTGGATGGCGACCTTCGGCATGTCGCCATAGGGCAGCAGGGAGACTTCCAGCCCGTTGTCGAGCTTGAACTCCGTGCGAACGGGGACCTTGAAGGGCTTGGGCGCCTGAGGCGCGGGAGGCGCTTCCTTGGTGGGCGCCGCGGCGGGGGCGGCCGCGAAGGCCGGCGCGGACAGCATCCCGAGCACCATCAGCGCGGGCGCGACAAGGCGGGTGCGAATTGAGTGCGTGGTCATGGGGGCGTGTCCTCAGGGGGCCTTCGTCTGGGTGGCGGTCGCCGCGGCGGGCGTCACCGTCAACACGGTGCGGTTCTCACGGCGCAGGTACTCCTTCGCCGTCTTCTGGATGAGCTCCGGCGTCACCTTCATCAGCTCCGTCTCCAGCCGGTTGATGCGCGCCGGGTCGTCGAAGAAGAGCGCGAAGGAGGCCAGCAGGTCCGCGCGGCCGAAGCCGAGGAAGCCCTCCAGCTGCCCGTACAGGCGCGAGCGCGCCTTCACCCGCGCGCGCTCCAGCGTGGCCGCGTCGATGGGCTGGTTCTGGAGCTGCGCCACCACGCCGTCGAACTCCTTGAGGATGGTCTCCGTCGTGGTGTCCGTGTCGTGGTACAGATAGGCCGTCCACTGCATGGGGCCGTTGTAGTTCCAGTGGTTGCCCAGCTGGTTCACCCCACCCGCGACGTCGCCCGTCAGGCCCTTCTTCTGCACGAGCTGCTGGTAGAGCGCGCTGTCGTTGCCACGCAGCAGCACCTCGTCGACCAGCGCCATGGCGAAGTACTCGGGCGTGCCCACGTCGGGCATGTGGTAGCCCACGGCGAGCGCCGGACGCTGGGCCAGCTTGTCCTGCTTGTCGTGGCGCTTCTCCTTCGTCTGGCGGGGCTCGGAGATGTCCGGCTTCGACGGCTGCGCCACGGTGGGCAGCGGTCCGAAGTACTTCTGAATCCAGCCCTTCACCTGCTCCGGCTCGAAGTCACCGACCACCACGAGCGCGGCGTTGCTGGGGGCGTAGTACGTCTTGAAGAAGTTGCGCACGTCCTCCAGCGAGGCGGCCTCCAGGTCCTTCAGGTCGCCGTAGAAGTTGTGGGCGTTGTACCAGTTGCTGTTGGCCACCTGCGGCATGTCCAGCCACGGGAAGCCGCCGTAGGGCTGGTTGAGGACGTTGACCTTCACCTCGTTGGTCACCACGCCCTGCTGGTTCTTCAGGTTCTCCTCCGTCACGTCGAGCCCGCGCATGCGGTCTGCCTCGGCCCAGAGGATGGGCTCGAGCGCGTTCGAGGGGATGACCTCGAAGTAGTTGGTGAAGTCGAAGCGCGTGGAGCCGTTGAGCACGCCGCCGTTCTTCTGGATGAGGCGGATGAACTCCATCTTCCCGAGGTTCGTCGAGCCCTGGAACATCATGTGCTCGAACAGGTGCGCGAACCCGGTGCGGTCCTTCGGCTCGATGCGGAAGCCGATGTTGTAATAGACGGCGACGACGGCCTTGGGCGCCGAGGTGTCGCGCGAGAGGACCACCTTCAAGCCGTTGTCGAGCTTGTAGTAGTCCACGGGAACCTGGAGCTTCGACTGCGGCTCGGCGGGCGCTTCCACCTTCGCCGTCTCCACGGCGGGCGGTGTCTCCGGCTTCTGGGCTTCCTGCGTGGTCGCGCAGCCGGTGAACGCGGCCAGTGCTACCGCTCCGAATACTTTTCTCATCGGACCTCCCCTGGATGACCTGGCTACTCGTCGAATGACGGAGCCACTACGACGCTGTGCGTCCCCCGATTGCCAAAGATTCAGCCCAGCGGCAACCCGAACACGCCTAAAGGAATGACCGTTTGTCCTATGTCACCAGGAATGGCGCGGCGCACCAGGCGCAGACCACCTTGTCCCCGGGCATGACGGCCTCCGCGCTCACCGGGGCATCACACGAGGGACACCGCCGGGCGACGTTCTGCCCCCGCTCCAAAGCTTCGCGGTGAAGGTAAACACGCGTGTCGGGGAGGAAGACGAGGTCCACGTCGTGGCGGGCGATGAGCGTGGTGAGCATCGCCTCCGCTTCCGCCTCCGGCAGCCGGAGCTGCGTGGCCACGTCACTGACACGGATGCGCGTCTGCGCGCGGATGAAGCCCAGCAGTTGTTCGCGGCGGCGCGCGAGCCGGAAAGGAGACAGCCCCTTCTTCCACGCGAAGCGGCCCGCGACGACGAACACCGCCGCAATAAGCAGGATGCCCACGCCGTCCGAGGTCGTCTTCCCCTCGTCCGGAGAGACGCTCTGCACGATGCCCACCGCCACGCCCAGCGCGCCGAAGAAGGCGATGCCTCCGCCACCCACCGCCAGCACGGCCCCCAGCCCCTTCTTCAGCCAATCCCAGTTCCTCCCTGGCACGGACGCTCGGACGGCATGCGGTGGGGGGACGGCTGTCTTGGAGGGCGAAGGGACATCTCTCAGGCGTGGGGCGGTCATGGACTCTCGCGGAACGAGCCGGCGCATTCTAGGGGGCTGCCCGGGCGCGTCACCTCTGGGAAAAGCAGTCAGCACGGAAGTCCACCCGCCGCGCGCCGGACTCAATTCCATGCTTTCAATTCAAACCTAGCAAAACCCGCTGCATTCCGCATGGCCAGACAGGGTGTGCCCCTCGTGTGCGGGCTGAAAACTGCCTACGCTCCAGGTCTCCACCAGGAGGTGGCGCGATTCTTCCTTCGTCCTCCCAGACCTCCCCCGCCGGCTGGCACGACACGCTCGTGCGGCATCTGGAACCACTGCTCGGCGGGTTCACCGCGAAGATGGCCATCCAGACCGCCGCGCTGCGGACCCTCAAGCGGCCTCCCGAGCAGCTCAAACGGGAAGACCTTCCGCAGCTGCTCGAAGGCCTCAAGCCCATGTTGAACACCTTCATCGGCGCCCTGCACGCGAAGGTCATCCTGGCGGAGATTTCCGCCTCCTTGGAGAAGCTGTGATGAGCACTCATTCGACGGGCCGCGCGGCCGGAAGCATCGTGCCGTGGTTCGGCGCGGTGCTCGTGCTCCAGCTGGCGCACGCCTTCGCGGCGGCCTCGGCGATGGACGCGCCGCATTCGCTCCAGCGCGTGCATGACGTCGCCGGCTGGGGCAGCGGCCTGCTGGCCGTGTTCGGGACGTTCGCGGCGGCCCGCTCCTTCGTCCCGGGCGACTACCTGCGCAAGGTGTGGGGCGGCCTGGCCGCGGGGGCCTTCCTGTCGCTGGTCAGCACCGCGCTGCGCAGCTACTGGCTCCACGCGGTGCCGGACGTGCCCTTCACGCAGTCACCGCTGCTGCCCTTCCGCATGGTCGTCGTGGTGCTGGCGAACATCAGCACCACCTACGCGCTCATCCTGCTGGCGATGACCTACCGGCAGTCCGGCCTCCAGCCGCCGTCGAGCTTCCGCTCCAACGCGCTGTGGGCGGGGACGGCCATCGCCGCGCTGGCGGTGGGGCTGCCGGCGCTGGCCACCGAGGTGAAGCACCTGGGCGCTGACAGCACCGCCACCATGTCCGCCGTCATCAGCCTGGCCTCCACGCTGGCCGACATGACGACCATCCTGCTGGTGGCCCCCATCCTGGGCGTCGCGTACATGCTGCGCGGCGGGCGGCTGGCCTGGGTGTGGTGGGCCATGGGCATCTCCGGTGCCATGTGGCTCTTCTACGACGCCCGCGTGTGGCTGGCGCCGCTGCTGCCTGGGGACGCGGCGCAGAACGAGGAGCTGCTGCGCACGCTGCGCACCTCCGGGTTGGTGCTCCTGGGGCTCGCGGGCTGGCTGCAGCGCACCGCCCTGGGGCCGCAGCAGGCCCTCACGGCCGAGCCCGCCGCCCAGACGCACGCGGGCATGTCCTGAGGCCTCGCGGGAGCGGCGCTACACCGGCTCCTGTTCGTCGGGTGGCGCCGCCAGCACGGTGAGGATGGGCTTCGCGTCCTTGAGCGAGGGCGCGAAGAGCGAGGGCTGACCGGGGTCGTCGAACACGGTCCGGAAGTCCTCCGGCTCCAGCGCGCGCACCAGCCGCGCGGCGAACGTCTCGCGCAGGAGCCGCACGTAGTACTCCACGTCGTAGTCGCGCGGGTCCTCCTCGCGCGACAGCGGCCTCGCGGCGCCAGGGTCATCCGCCTCCGGCAGGGGCAACAGGCCCGCCCGGGCTCCCACCGCGCGGTAGACGCGCACCTGTTCCCCCTGGGGCCACTCCGTGCGCCCGCTGGCCAGCATGGCCTCGTAGGGCAGCTCGCGCCGGCGGGGGCGGATGGCGAGGTACTGCGCGGCCGTCTTCGTCAGGCGGACATTCGCGCAGACCTCCAGCGTCGGCACCTGGCGGCGGCGCAGCGCCATCACCGTGTCCACGTACACCTCCCGCACGCCTGGGATGTCTCCGGCCAGCAGGCAGTGAAGCGCGCGGCGCAGGAAGGCTTCCCCGAAGGGCTCCGCGCGGCTGGAGCGGAAGGCCACGCCCCGGAGCACCAGCGGTCCGTCATAGGGCTGGAGCGCGTAGTTCTTCGGTTCGTGCGACAGCATGGAGGCATAGCGCCCGTCGAACTCCAGTTGCACCCGGGGCGGCAGCAGCGCGGCGACCTCCGCCACGACGCGGCGCTCATCCGCCTCCGTCCAGTCCTCCGGGACGGCGAAGTACACGCCGTCCGTGTCCGCCTCCAGCAGCGTGACACCGCGGCGCGCCAGTTCCCGGCACAGCAGGCCCAGCACCGCGCGGCCCTGCCGCGTCACCTCGTTCGCCGCGTGCACGTCGGAGAAGCGCGTGAGCCCCACCGCGCCCAGGTAGCCGTAGGCGGAGTTCACGACGATTTTCATCGCCGCCGACAGCGACTCGTTCGTGTAGCGCTCCTGCGAGCCGGGCGCCGCGGCGCGCGCCCTGCCCTTCGCCGCCAGCCGCTGGTCCACCAGCCGGTCCACCAGCGCGAGCAACACGCCCAGCCTGTCCCGCTGGGGGCCAATCCGGTACTGGCGCATCAGCGAGGGGTACAGGCTGGCGACGTCCGCCTTGACGATGCGCCGGGCCACGCCGGTGGCGAACAGGTGGAGCGCCGCGCCGCTGTGCGAGGTGCCATCTCCGTCCTCGTGCGCCGGCAACGCCACGCCGCCCGGAGGTAGGCCCGGACCAGCAGCGGGTCCAGCACGCCGGTGGCGGGCCGGCG
>JBKGHI010000021.1:0-62039 GCA_046520405.1 Myxococcus sp. 1LA | reverse complement strand
CGCGACCCGAGCCCGGTGCAGGAGGGCGCCCGGCCCGCGACGCCCGGCCTGGCCGCTGTCTCCGTCGACCGGGGTGGCCGTGTGCCCGAGCTGAGCGGCACGGAGACGACGGCGCGCGCGGCGACGGGGGGCGGGAGGACGACGCCCGAGGAGCGCGTCTTCGAGCGGCCTACCGGGAGCCTTTCATCGCGCGATGTCGCCGTGGCCTTCGTCATCGGCAAGCATTCCGTGGCGCCTGCGCCGGAACCCGAGCCTGCGCAGCGCCCCGCGACGACGGTGGCCAAGGCCGCCACGGCCGGCGGCTCGGAGGACGACCTGGGGCCCGACGCGGAGTTCGACCGCATGCTCTCCGGCCCGGGGCCCAACGCCACCAAGCACGAGAAGCCGACCGTCTACATTCCTCCAGACCCGACGGCGCCCCGGGATTCACTCGACCTGGCCACCGTCTTCGCGGTGGTGCACGCGAAGCGCTCGGAACTCGCGGCGTGTGGCCGTGAGCAGAGTTCTCCGCCGCAGGAGGGGGACCGGGCAGTGTTGCGCTTGAGCATCCTGCCGAGCGGCAAGGTGGAATCCATCACCACGGACACGCCCTGGCTGCGAGGCACGTCGCTCGTGCGTTGCATGCAGCAGAAGATTGGCGCCTGGACGTTCCCCAGGCATCGAACGCAGGGAGCGCCTGTCGTCTTCCGATACGAGTTCTGAGCCGCCGCAAGGAGCGCGCATGCCTGCCTACGTCGTGGTCGAGGTCTCGGTGCATGATGCGCAGACCTACGAGCGGTACAAGCAGCTCGCGCCTCCGTCGCTCGAGCCCTACGGGGGCCGCTACCTCGTCCGGGGCGGCCCCACGCAGGCCCTGGAAGGCACCTGGGAGCCCCCGCGCTTCGTCCTGCTGGAGTTCCCCAGCGTGCAGCACGCCCGGGCCTGGTGGGCGTCCCCGGAGTACGCCGCCGCCAAGGCGCTGCGCCACGAGAGCGCGCACTCCATCATGCTGCTCGTGGAAGGCGTGCCCGCCACGACCCCCGTCACCGAAACCGTGGCATCGTCGGCCTGAGCAGCGGTTGTAGTTGCCTCTCGCGTCGCCCTGAAAAGCCGGAGCCCAGCGCCAGTCCGCGGTGTGTCGCGGGCCGGGCCGGGCTCAGGAGTCTTCAGTGAAGCGGGAGGGCTAGTTCACGCCGACGGCGGTCCAGCTCTCCTTGACCTTCGCCACCTCGGCGGAGTCCGCGCCGTACAGGTCCGTGGCCGCGTTGATGGTCGCGGTCCGGGCCTGGGCGAACGTGGTGCTCGGCGTCATGTAGTGAGCCAGGGCGCGGTAGTAGATCTTCAGGCCCTTCTCCATGCCGATGGCGTCCTTCACCTCGATGCCGGACGTGCGGTTGGTGCCGCCGTTGGTCAGCAGGTAGAAGGCGTTGTTCGCGATGCCGCTGGAGCCGTGAACCTCGGTCTGCTTCGGGTAGTTCTTGTAGTTGTCGATCGAGTAGTTGTCCTTCGTCGGATCGTCCATGTAGCGCAGACCGTCGGTGTCATCGCCGTTCGTCGGCGTCCAGGCCGTCTCGCCCACCGTCCAGTTGAACTTCACGTCCGGGTTCTTCTGGGACGCGTACCACTCGAGGCCGGCGCCCATGATGTCGCTCATGGCCTCGTTCAGACCACCGGACTCGCCGCGGTAGATGAGGCCGGCGGTGCGCTCGGTGAGGCCGTGGGCGATTTCGTGGCCCGCGATGTCCAGCGCGGTGAGCGGACCGGAGTTGCGGCCGTCGCCGTCGCCGTAGCTCATCTTCTCGCCGTCCCAGTACGCATTCACGTAGTTGTTGCTGACGTGCACGTAGGACACCAGCTTCTCACCCGCGCCGTCGATGGAGTCACGGCCGAGGATGTCCTTCATGAAGTCGTACATCATCTGGCCGCCGTAGTGCGCGTCCACCGCGGCCTTGTTGCGCTCCGGGTCCGTGGGCTCGCCCCAGACGTCGTTGTTGTCCTTGATCTGCGTCTGGCCGCTGGCGCGCTCGCGGTTCAGCGCGTCGTAGGTCGCCACGCCCTTGCCGCGGGTGCCGTCCTCGAGCGTGAAGGTGCCGTCCGCCTGCTTCTTCGTGCTCAGCTCGACCTTGCCGCTGTACATCGACGTGTCGTCGGCCTTGCCCTGCGTGGGCTCGCCGGGCTCCTGCGGCGCCTGGGTCTCCTTCGGGGTGATGCTCAGGCTCCAGCTGTTCAGCGTGCCCGTGTCGCGGCGCGCGTTGTCCTTGACGGACAGCGTCCACTCGCCCTTCGCGGACTCACCCTTGAAGGCGCTCAGGTCGAAGCCTTCCTTGATGTTGTCCGCGCTGCCGCCCTTGCGGTTGTGCACTACCTCGGACTTGCCGGAGGGGCTGGTCAGCGTGACCGACAGGTCGCCCTTGAACGTATGGTCGATGTCCAGGTCCAGCTTGAGCTGGTCCACCGTGACGTCGTCCGCCACGCTGATCTTGGACGTGACGGTCGCCAGGTCGGCGATCTCCGCCTTCGGCGTGGCCGAGGCCTTGATCGGGGAGGGCGTCGCGGCAGCGCTGTGGGCGTGGCCCGCCTCGTGGGCGTGGTCGGCGTGGTCCGCCGCGTGGGCGTGGTCGGCGTGGTCCGCGCCGTCGGCGTGGCTGTGCGCGGCGCCGTGCTGACGGGCATAACCGTCAATGGCGTTGAACTGCTCGAAGATCTTCCCGGTGTTGGCATCCACCAGGTAGTTCATCTTGCGCGGGTTGTTCGTGCCGTCCACGTTGGTGACTTCCACGCGGTAGGCGGAGTGGTAGTCGCCGTTGATGTCCTTGTAGATGACGCGCTCGGAGTTCGGCTGGCGGTCCGGCTTGCCGTTGAACTCCTTCAGCGCGACGTCCAGCGCCTGGCTGTGCGTCACCTTGGGCTTCTGCGTGCCCAGGCCCGCGGGAATCTCGCTCTGGTCGCCGGTGACGCTCTGCACCTTGCCTTGGGCATCCAGGTGCGAAACGACCTGCTCACCGAAGACCTTCACGCCCTCGTGCTGCCGGTCCAGACGCACGTGCGTCATGCCCAGCGAGTCACGCTCCACGCTCTTGGGGACGAAGGCGGGGAACTGCACGCCGCCGATGATGCCGGGGTTGCGGATGGAGTTCTGGGTGCCGGGAGACAGGTGCGCCAGCGACGTCTGGATGGCCGTCTGCGCCTCGCGGCTGTCCAGCGAGAGCTTGCCCACGGGGGGCGGCAGCGGCTTCAGCGTCTTCTCGGCGCGAGCCAGGTCCGTCGTCTTCGCCGCGGGGCCGAACCCATCCTTGATGACGTTCGGGGCGATGGTCGCGGGCTTGGCGGCCGTCTTCGACTGAGCCTCGGAGGCAGCAGTGGTGCGAATCGTGGGCTTCGGACCTTCGGTGCGGCGAATCGTCATTGGGGGTCTCGAACTCAGTGCAAGGGGGTTGAAGAGTTATCGCCGCGGTGTGCCACGGAGTTTCTTGTGACATTTTCGACGCAATACGCCGTGGGTGGGAAGCAAGTAAAACCTGCTCAGGGTTCCGTAGAATTCAGGTTACGGGCGGTAAAACACACCCGCGTTTCACGGAACGTGCTTTTGGCGCTGCGGCACCGAGTGCGAGCCCGGCGAAACTCGGCGAAAAATCAGCCGAAAAAAGAAACCTCGAGAAACCGCACGTAGAGGTTGCAGGCGGCGTGAAACAGGGCGGCGCCCATGACGGTGCCGGTGCGCTCCCGCATCCACCCGAAGATCAGCGCTGGGAAGAACACGGACAGCCGCCAGGCCTGGAAGATGGCCAGGTGCCCCAGGGCGAACAGGAGCGCCGTCAGCCAGAAGGCGGGCCCCAGCCGTCCTCCCAGGAACTTGCGTCCCTGGGGCCAGGCGTCGCGCAGCCGCGTCTGGAGGTAGCCCCGGTAGAAGAACTCCTCCGGGAGCGCGACGACGAAGAGCTGGTCGATGAACCACTCACCGAAGCGCGGGGCAGCCGGGGCTGGAAGCGGGCCTCGCCCATCAGCGGGGTGAGGTGCTTGGCGAGTGTCGGCGGCAGGTGGGGCAGCACCTCCACGAATCCGGCGAAGCCCAGGAAGAACAACGGGCCCACCACCGCGGACAGCACGAGGAACAGACGCAGGTCCTGGCGCCACGCGCGCAGGGACAAGCCATAGTCGGCGTAGTCCTCGTCCCGCCAGCGCATGGGGATGAGCGGCAGGTAGAGGAAGCCCACGGTGGCGACCAGCTTGGGGACGCTGGTGCCGCCCAGCAGCAGGAACGCGGCGACGATGGCCAGGAAGCCCACCGCCCACAGCCCCACTGCTTCCTGCACGGCGTTCGGGCGCCAGGGAGTCGTCACGGCCTGGGTCATGGCATGTCCACCGAAGCCAACTGCACCTTCACCGCGTTGAGCGGCAGTACCCGGCAGCCGCGGCGGTGCTTCTTCACCACCACCGCCACCAGCCGCCCGTCCGCGTCGAAGACGGGGCTGCCCGCGGGCAGGGCCAGCGGGACGTCATAGAAAGGGGCCTGCGCGGCTCGCGCTCGCGCGGGGACGGGGCGCGCGGGCTGGCCCTTCGCGGCGGGGAGCACGCCCACCAGCCAGTGGCCGTCCAGGCTGTCGCCGTCCCGCAGCACCTTCACGGGCGCGGCCGGGTAGGTGCCATCCGGCGCGGCGAGCACCGCCACCTGGAGGTCCTGGCTGGCCATCACCACCCGGGCGGGCAGCGCCTTCCCGTCGTGCTCCACCGTGGCGGCGTTCATCCCGGTGAAGCTGGCGCCCACGGGCGCGACGGACGTGAGGACCTGGCCCGCGGCCCCCACGAAGACGCCAGGCCCCGCGTTCCGGGGCCCCTTGACGTGCACCACCGAGCGCCCATGCCGCTCCAGCACCCGCTGGAGGTCGGCGCGCGAGGGCCGGCCCTCCTCCGCGGCGGCGGCGAAGGGCACCAGACAGAGCAGGAGGAGCGGCAGCAGGCGGGACATCGGCGGGTGCCGCAGCCTATCACCGGCGTTCGCGCAGCGCGGCCACGAAGCGGTCCGCCGGGAGCGTGTTGAGCACGTCCCCCTTCCGGGCCCAGCCCCGGCGCGCGGTGGCCACCGCGAAGGCCAGGTTCCGCAGGTCCTCCTTCTGGTGCGCGTCGCAGCTCACCACCAGACGGACGCCCCGCTTCACGGCCTGCCGGACGTATTCGGCCTTGATGTCCAGCCGCGCGGGCTTGCCGTTGACTTCCACCGCGACGCCCCGCTCGGCGGCCCGCGCCAGCACCTCGTCCATCCGGACGGGGTAGGGCTCCCGGCTGTTGATGAGCCGACCGGTGGGGTGCCCCAGAATCTGGAGGCAGGGGTTGTCCAGCGCGGCCAGGAGCCGCCGCGTCATCTGGTCCTCGTCCATGCCGTGCCGGACGTGGATGGAGCCGATGACGACCTCGAGCTGCTCCAGGACGCTGTCCGCGTAGTCGAGCGCGCCGGACTCCAGGATGTCGACCTCGATGCCCTTGAGCAGCCGCACGCCGGGGATGGCCGCGTTGATGCGGTCGATCTCCTCCCACTGGCGCTTGAGGTCATCCACCTTCAGGCCGCCTGCGTAGATGGCCGCCTCGCTGTGCTCGGTGACGGTCAGGTACTTCAGGCCCAGCGCCTGGGCCGCCAGCGCCATCTCCTCCAGGCTGTTGCGCCCGTCCGACCAGGTGCTGTGCGCATGGACCGCGCCCTGGACGTCCTCCAGGGTGAGCAAATCGTTGGGGAGCTTGCCTTCGCGGGCGGCCTCGAACTCGCCGGTGTCCTCGCGCAGCTCGGGGGGCACGTACTGCATGTCCAGCAGGGCGTAGAGGTCGGACTCGTCCTTGATGCGCACCTTGGTGCCGTCGTCCCGGTGCACACCCCATTCGGAAATCTTGAGGCCGCGCTCGTGCCCCAGGTTGCGCAGGCGGATGTGGTGCGCCTTCGAGCCAGTGAAGTGGTGCAGCGCGGTGGCGAAGTCCTCGTCGGGCAGCACGCGCAGGTCCACCTGGAGGTCGCCCGCTTCCAGGCGCACCGAACACTTGCTGTCGCCCTTGCCCAGCACCGCCGCGACGCCGGGCGCGTTGGCCAGGGCGTCCAGCACCGGCCCGGCGTCCGGCGCGGAGGCGATGATGTCCACGTCCGCCACGGTCTCCGCCTGCCGGCGCACGCTGCCGCCCAGGCTGGCGCGTACGACGCCCGGGGCCGCCTTCACCCGCTCCAGCAGGGCCAGGGCCACCGGAAGCGCCTCGCCCAGCAGCTTGCGCTCGCCGCGCGCGCGCCGGTACAGGGCGATGCCCTCCAGCATCTTCGCCTCGCTCTTGGCGCCAAAGCCGCTGAGCTGTCGCACCCGGCCGTCGCGGCAGGCGCGCTCCAGCTCATCGATGCCGCTCACCTGGAGCTCGCGCCAGAGCCTGGCGACCTTCTTCGGCCCCACGTCGGGAAGCTGTGTCAGCTCCAGCAGGCCGGGAGGGAACTGGGCTCGCAGCTCCTCCAGGTAGCCGAGCCGGCCGGTGGTCACCAGCTCGGAGATCTTCTCCGCGAGCGCGGGACCGATGCCTGGGAGGCTCTCCAGCCGGCCTTCCGCGACCAGGGGGCCCAGCTCCTGCGGCAGCCCGGCGATGCGGTCCGCGGCCATGTCGTAGGCGCGAACGCGGAACCCGCTCTCGCCCTGGAGCTGGAGCAGGAGGGAGATGTCACGGAGGACCTGGGCGACGGTGGCCTTGTTGACAGCAGTGGGGATGGTCACGTCGGGAGTCACTCGGAGAAGGTAATGCCCGGGTATCGGGAGTGCAGCCAGTCCCGCGTTGTGGGAAAAGGGGCCGCGATGACGAAGATCAAGCTGGGACCGGCGGACTTCGCCGAGAGGGAAATGCGGGGCTACGAGGTCGGCAAGCGCAACGTGTGTATCGCGAAGATCCACGGTCGCTACAAGGGCCTGGATGATTGGTGCAATCACGCCGGGTGCCTGCTGTCCGGCGGTCGCATCGAGGACAACATGGTCGTCTGCCCGTGTCATGAGGTCGGCTTCGACATGGACACCGGCCACAACGAGACCTCGCCGGGGGTCTGTGACGACCAACCGACAGTGCAGGTCGCGGTCGAAGACGGCGCGCTCGTCATCGACTGGCCCGACACCCCCTGAAGCGCCTCGCGCACGACGGAGGACCCGCCATGGCACACGACGGACACGACCACGACCATGACCACGGTGAGCACGGGCACCACCACGGGGCACATGGGCCCGGGCACCATCACCACGAGCACGAGCATGGGCCTCACGAGCACCATGGCCACGAGCACGGGGCTCACGAACACCACGGCCACGAGCACCACGGCCACGAGCACGGTCACCACCACCATCACCCGCACGGCCATGACCAGGGGCCCGTGGCGGAGCACAAGGCGCGCGCGCCCGTCCACGTCAGCACGTTCATCGTGACGTGTTCGGACAGCCGTGACGCGGCGCGCGACGAGAGCGGGCGCGTGCTGCGGGAGGGGCTGGAGGCCGCCGGGCATGGCATTGCCGGCGCCATGGTGGTGAAGGACGACCCGGAGGCCATTCGCGGCGCGCTGGAGGCCGCGCGCGAGACGGGGGCCCGGGCCGTGCTGTTCACCGGTGGCACCGGCATCGGCAGGCGGGACTGCACGGTGGAGACGCTGCGTCCGCTGTTCGAGAAGGAACTGCCCGGGTTTGGCGAGCTCTTCCGGATGTTGTCCTACCGGCAGGTGGGAAGCGCCGCGATGATGTCCCGCGCCACGGCGGGCACCTACCAGGGGATGATTCTCTTCGCGCTGCCGGGCTCGCCCAAGGCGGTGCGGCTGGCGCTGGAGGCGCTCATCCTCCCGGAGCTGGGCCACGCCGTCCGCGAGCTGTCGCGTTAGCCGGGCGCTCGTCGTGTCTCAAGCCATGAGAATGGCTTGAGCCGGCATGATTCGCATGGCGCCATACCCCCTGTTTTTGCCGGGAGTGTAAGTTGGCGACGAAGGCAGGGAGCTCCCTCCCTGCCATCTCGGTTGCCCGTCCCCGCATGGCAGTGGAGAAATGTATGAACATGAAGCGCCTGGCTTCAGTCCTCCTGGTGCTCTGGAGTGTCTCGGCGTTCGCGAAGGTGCCCCCGACGATGGCTCCCGACCGCGCGGTGTGGATCACCGTCGGCTCCGATGCCCTCGACCACGTCAACACCGCCCTTGTCGGGGCTGGGCATGCGGCGCCCTGGGTGAGCGGGCGGAATGGGGATGTCGCCGCGCTGCGCGTGCCTGAGTCCCAGCTCAACCTCATCTCGCGGATGATGCACGAGAAGCTCAACCGCTGCGGTGGCTTCATGCACCACGACACCGAGGCCGCCGCGCTCGCCGCGCTGGACCCGTCGGCCGCGGCGAAGGGCGCGCAGGCCACCGCCGTCACGTACAGCATCGACAACGCGTCGACGGTCACCGCGCTGCAAGCCGGGGTCGAGGAACTCGCCATCCGCGGCGTCATCACCCACCTTTCCGAAGAGTTCGACACGCGTTACTACACGACGGCCCACGGCGTGGATGCCGCTCTCTGGCTGAGGAACCACTGGGCGTCCCTGGTCCCGGCGTCGCGGGCCGCAGACGTCACTGTCGAGCTCTTCCCCCATTCCTGGGCGCAGTCCTCGGTCATCTTGACCATTCCCGGTACCACGATGGCGGAAGAGGTCGTCGTGCTCGGTGGCCACCTGGACTCCACCAGCAACGGCAGCATTGCTCCCGGTGCGGATGACGATGCCTCGGGCATCGCCACGCTCACCGAGGTGATTCGCGTGGCCATGCTCCAGAACTACCGCCCGGAGCGCACCGTGAAGTTCATGGCCTACGCGGCAGAAGAGGTGGGCTTGCGCGGCTCCTCGGCGATCGCCAACAACTTCGCCGCGAACAACATCGACGTGGTGGGCGTGCTCCAGCTCGACATGACGAACTTCAAGGGCCGGCCGGATGTCGACGTCGCCATGGTCACCGACCGGACGAACGCCGCGCAGAACACCTTCATCACCAACCTCCTCGGCACGTACCAGCCCGACGTCCAATGGACCACGACCTTCTGTGGCTATGCGTGCTCCGACCATGCGTCATGGACGTCCGCGGGCTTCGCGGCCTCGATGCCGTTCGAGGCGCCGCTGAGCGCGTCCAACCGGCACATCCACACCATCCATGACACCATCGACAAGAGCGGTGGTGACGCCCGTCAGGCGGTCAAGTTCGCGAAGCTGGCCGTCGCGTATGTGGCCGAGCTGGCCAAGGGCGGGCTGGTGGTGGACGAGACGCCGCCGGAGGTCGCCATCACCGCCCCGACCACGGGCAGCACGGTGTCTGGCGTGACGAATGTCACGGTCACCGCCACGGACGCGTCCGGCGTGAACCGCGTGGAGTTCCTGGTGGACGATGCGCTGATTGCGACGGACACCACGGCCCCGTACTCGTTCAACTGGGACACGGCCGCGGCGTCCAACGGCAGCCACACCTTGAAGGCCCGGGCGGTGGACGGAGCGGGCAATCCGGAGACCAGCAGCGAGGTCATCGTGACGGTGCGCAACGCGTCCAGCACGGCCGGGTTCGATCCGGTCCTGAGGGCGCCGCGGTGTGCCTCGGCCTCGAACGTGTGTGATTCCGGCACGCTGCTCAACGGCCGCGCCGGTATCGGGCCCGAGGCGAACGCGCCGAACACCATCAAGAACTCCTGCAGGGACGGCTTGTCGGGAGCGTACCTGGTGGACCAGTCGAACGAGCGCATCGTGGTGTCCACGGTGGATGGGACGTACTTCGCGCCCGGCAAGCTGGTGCGCATCGACGCGACCGTCTTCGCCTACAACAAGCTCAACGACAAGCTGGACCTGTTCTACGCCGCCGACGCCAACAACCCCGTCTGGCAAGCCATCACCACGCTGCCTGTTCCGACGAAGGGCCTCCACACGCTGTCCATCACCTACACGCTGCCGGAGGGCGGCGCCGCCCAGGCCGTGCGGGCGGTCTTCCGCAACCGCGGAAGCCAGACGCCGTGCATGGAGGGCAACTACAACGACCACGACGACCTCATCTTCGCCGTGGCGCCGTCCGCGATGTTGCGTTGACGTTGCCGGTGTGCCGGGACTCCAGACCGAGGTGCGGTCTGGAGTCGACGGGTGGCGCGCGCCTTGAGCGGACTGAAACCCGCCGCTAGGGTGCGCCCATGCGAACCGTGGATGAGTGGAAGGCGACGCTGCGCACCGCGCTGAAGGACGCCATGCGGGCGCGGAGCACCCAGGCCGCGGCCGTCCTCCGTGAGACGCTGGCGGCCATCGACAACGCGGAGGCGCCCGACATCGGCGTGGCGCCCGTGGCCGTGGACGGCGGCTTCGCCGGAAGCGCGGGAGGGCTGGGAAGCGGCGAAGTGGCCCGCCTGGCCCTGACGCCGGAAGCCGTGCAGGCCGTCGTCGACCGCGAGGTTCAAGAGCGGCGGGACGCGGTGGCCCTCTACGAGAAGCTCGGGAAGCAGGACGAGGCGAATGCCGTGAAAGCGCAACTGGACGTGCTCCTGGCGCTATGAAGCATGAAGGCGCACGCCACGCCCGCGCATCGCGCTGTTCGTCGCTCCGCGGGAGCCTGCCTGCGCGCCTCGGGAAGACGGGCGGGCAGCCCGCCGTTCCTGGACCATTTGGGAGCCCCTGACGTGACACCGCGCTCGAAGAAGCGCGCCGCTCCGGCCGCCGGACTGTCGCCGCGAGCCGCCGAGCACCTGCGGCCACGGCTGGAAGCCGTGCTGACCTCCACCGACGCGCGGGCACGCATCGCCTTCGACCCGGTGGAGTTCCCGCATCGCTACACGGACCCGCGGGACATCGAGGTCAGCGCGCTCCTGGCCGCCGGGCTGGCCTACGGGCGCGCGGACCTGTTCCGGCCCAAGGTGGACGCGCTGCTTCAGCGCATGGGGCCATCGCCCGCCGCATACGTCCGGGCGCTCGACGTGGCCGAGGCCCGGGCCCTGCTCCAGGGTTTCGTCTATCGCTTCAACGTGGGCACGGACGTGGCGGTGCTCCTGCTGGGCATGGGCCGCGTGCTGCGCGAGCAGGGCAGCCTGGAGGCGCTGTTCCACGCGGGGCTCCAGGCGCGGGGCACCCTGCACGGCGCGCTGGACCACTTCACGACGGGATTGCGCGCAATCCCCATGGAGGCCTTGCGAAAGGCCCTGGGGCCTGAACGGGGCCTGCACCACCTGTTGCCCTCGCCGCTTGGCGGGGGAGCGGCCAAGCGACTCAACCTCTACCTCCGGTGGATGGTGCGAGGGCCGGACACCGTGGACTTCGGAATCTGGAAGCGCGTACCGCCGTCCGCGCTGCTGATTCCCTTGGACACCCACATCGGTCGCATCTCGCGGCACCTGGGGCTGACCCGGCGCAACGACTTGACCTGGCGCACGGCGGAAGAGGTGACAGCCGCGTTGCGCGTGCTGGACCCAGCCGACCCCGTCCGTTACGACTTCGCGTTGTGTCACTACGGCATGAGTGGGGTGTGTCCCGCGCAGCCCGTGGCGGACAACTGTGGCCGATGTCCGCTGCTGCACGCCTGTGCCGTGGGGCCCCAGGTGGTGGCTGGGGCGACCCGCCGGGTCGGAGGCGCCACCGTTCGGAAGGGCAGAGAACTGTCCCTGACGCGACGACGTTGACCGTGGGGCGCCTGGGCGGTGCAATGGGTCCGTGGCTCCGGCTCCTGCGCGCGGAACCCGGGGCTCATGGGGCCGGAGGATTGACGCCGTGTTTGCGACGCTGGTGGCATTACCTCCCGAGGTGTCGGAGGAGGTCGAGCGAGGGATTCTCGAGTCCGACGCGGGACGGGACTGCCAGATATTGCGTGTGCCCCTCGCGGGTACCTTGCCCGATGCCATCGCCGAAGGACTCATCGTCCTCTGGGATGATGGCGGTCCTCTGTCGGAACTCATCACGAGCTGTCAGCGCTTGAATGCCCTGCGGGGCGTGGCCCGCACGCACCTCGTCGTGCTCACCGGGCGCACCGCTGGCGAAGCCGAGGCCCTGGCCGCGGCGGGCGCGGACGAGTGTCTGCACGCGCCCGGGCGCATTGGGGCGTGCGGCTCGCGGGCCTGCGCCGGCGCCTGATGGCGCTGCAAGAGGGGGGCGGCGTGCCCGCGCCGCTGGTCCAGGAAGTGACGGACCGCGCGCGGGTGGAGTCGCAGTGGGTGCTGGCGGACCGGATGGCGTCGATTGGCACGCTCGCCGCGGGCGTGGCGCACGAAATCAACAACCCGCTGTCCTACGTCAGCTCCAACCTTTCGTACCTGCGCGAGCTGCTCACCCAGCCGGCGTTGACCTACGACCAGCTCCTGGAGATGCGGGAGGTGGTGGCCGAGGCCCAGGAAGGCGCCGGACGCGTCAGCGCGATTGTCCGCGACCTGCGCACGTTCTCCCGCGCCGACGAAGAGCTGCACGGTCCGGTGGACATGGCGCACGTGGTGGACGGCGCGCTGCGCCTGTTGCGCAACCAGATTGCGCTGCGCGCCCAGCTCACCTTCACCCTGGAGCCGGTGCTGCCGGTGCACGGCAACGAGGCGCGGCTGTCTCAGATTGTCGTCAACCTCCTGCTGAACGCGCTCCAGGCCTTGCCGGACCGGGCGCCCGAGGACAACCGGGTGCGCGTGTCCCTGCGCGCCAGCAGCACGCGGCACGTGGAGCTGGAGGTCTCCGACAACGGGCACGGCATGGCGCCAGACGTCCAGCGCCGCATCTTCGACCCGTTCTTCTCCACCCGTCCGGTGGGGGAGGGCACCGGGCTGGGGCTGTCCATCTGCCTCACGCTCGTGCAGGCCATGGGCGGGCGCATCGAGGTCTCCAGCGCGCCCGGTTGGGGCAGCACCTTCCGCATCGTGCTGCCCACGCAGGCCGCGGGCTGGACGGAGGGACTGGAGATGCCGCGCGCGGTGGAGCCGATGCCGGTGCTCCCGCGCAGGCGCCTGCTGCTCATCGACGACGAGCCCTCCGTTGGCAACTCGGTGAGCCGGCTGGTGCGGGACGTCTACGAGATTCACGTCGTCCAGGACGCGCGCGAGGCGCTGCGGCTGCTCTCCATGGGCGAGCGGTTCGACGCCATCCTCTGCGACGTGATGATGCCCGGCATGAGCGGGCTGGACTTCGTGGTGGAGCTGGAGCGGCTGTCACCGGAGCTCGCGCTGCGCACCGGGCTGATGACGGGCGGCGCCTTCACCGCGCAGGCGCGTGAATTCGTAGGCCGCCGCACGCGGGGGCTGCTGGAGAAGCCCTTCGAGCGCGAGCGCCTGTGCACCTTCGTGGAGCACCTCTTTCAATGAGCCGGGGGGTGCGGCGGTCGCTGGCGGCCTCCCTGGTGGCGCTGCTGGCCGTGGGCCTCCTGGTGGTGCCAGGTTGGTTGCAGGGCCTGTCCCTGGTGGTGCGCGCGGCGGGCATGCAGGGCACCACGGAGAAGGCCATCGCGGACTGGCGCACCGTGCCCTTCGACGTGAGCGACCTGCGCGTGCCCACTCGGCACGGACTGGTGCGCGCCCGCCTGTACCGGCCCGTGACGCTGCGCGGTCGCATGGTGGTGCTGACGTCGGGGGTCCACGCGGATGGCATCGACGAGCCCCGGCTGGTGAAGCTGGCGGAGGACCTGGCCCAGGGCGGCCAGGCGGTGCTCACGCCGGAGCCAGCGGACCTGCTGCGCTACGAAATCACCCCACGGCTGCCGGACATCATCGAGGACGCCGCCGTGTGGGCCGCCGCGCAAAAGGACCTGGCGCCCGACGGCAAGGTGAACCTGTTCGGCATCAGCTTCTCCGGTGGCCTGTCGGTGGTGGCCGCGGGCCGCCCCGCGCTCGCGAATCGGGTGGGGGCCACGCTCTCCTTCGGCGGGCATGGTGACCTGCCTCGCGTGCTCACCTTCCTGTGCTCCGGCGAGCTGCCGGATGGAAGTCACCTGGCCCCGCATGACTACGGCGTGGTCATCATCCTGCTCAACGTGGCGGACAAGCTGGTGCCGGCCGGGCAGGTGGAGCCCTTGCGCGCGGGCATCCGGACCTTCCTGCGCGCGTCCCACCAGGCCATGGTGGATGGGCGCCTCGCTGCGGAGACCTTCGCCAAGGCGCGGGCGCTCCAGGCGGAGTTGCCGGAGCCGGCGGCCACGCTGCTGGGCTACGTGAATACGCGCGACGTGGCGGCGCTGGGGCCGCGCCTGTTGCCCTTCGTGAAGACGTTCGCCGCGGACCCTGCGCTGTCGCCGGAGCGCTCGCCGCCGCCCACCGCGCCCGTCTTCCTGCTGCATGGCGCGGGGGACACGGTGATTCCCGCCATGGAGTCCACCCGGCTCGCAGCGGCGCTGCGGCCCCACACCGAGGTTCACGCCCTGGCCACGCCGCTCATCACCCACGCGGAGATGGACGGGCCCCAGGCGTGGATGGACGTGTGGCGGCTGGTGCGCTTCTGGGCGGACCTGCTCGACGCCTGAGCGGCGGCCGCTTCAGCGCCGCGAGGCGATGCTGGCGGCGGTGCGCACGCCGCCCACGGCGGTGGCCAGGGTGCTCTGGCCAGGGAACACCGAGTCCCCCACCAGCCACAGGCCATCGCGGACGTGGAAGGGGCCCAGGTGCCGGTAGTTCGCCAGGCCCGCGCGCCGGGGCACGCCGCCCACCGCGCCACCGTCGCGTTGGGTGAAGCGTTGGTAGGTGCGCGGAGAGGCCGTCATCGCGTGCGTGAGGCCCGCCATCCACTCTGGCGCCAGCCGCCTCAGGCCCTGGTCCATCCGCGCCTGGATGCGCTCCACGTAGCCGCGCTGCTCCGCTTGGGGGAGCTGGGAGAGCGTCGTCAGCGGGACATGGGTGGACACCGTGACGGTGCGGTGACCCGGGGGCGCCCGGCCTGTGTCCGCCTCTCCGCTGATGGACATGAAGAGGTGGTTGCCTTCGATGAAGGGCGCGGACGTGTCCTCCACCAGCTCCAGATGATGGGCCTGTCCATCCGCCCCGTCGGGCGCGCGCACCACCAGGTAGTGCATCGCCGCGCCCCAGCCGGACTCGACGCCGCGTGACAGCCTGTCCAGCCGGGGCAGGGTGTCCAAGGGGACGTCCAGGAGCCGGCTCAGGCTCTGGGGCAGCACGTTGGCCACGACGTGGCGTGTGAGCAGCTCGCCCCTGCGCGCCGCCACGCTCCAGCCGCCGGGCACGGGCGTCACGGCCTTCACCCGGTTGGCGAGAAGGACGGTGCCGCCGTGGGCCGCTACCGCGCCCGCCAGCGCCCGCGCGAGCTGACCAATGCCGCCTCGGACATGACCGGTGCCGCGCCAGGAGTAGTCCATGGCGGCCAGGGCGAAGGGGGCCTCCGCCTCGGCCGCGCTGCACTGGACGGTAATCTGGCAGAGCGCGTCCAGGTACGTGCGCAGCGGCGTGAAGCCCGCGAGCCCCAGGTGCTCCAGCACGGCGCCCAGGGGGCGGCCCAGCCACCGCAGCAGCGGGGGATACTGAAGCGCGCGGCCCGCGTGGCGCAGCAGGGCCCGCAGGTCCAGTGGAGGCAGCAGCGTCGGGTCGTCGAAGAGAGGCCACAGGGCACCAGCCACCTGCGCCTGGAGCGCGAAGAGGCGACGGACCGCGGGCGCGGGCGCGCCGGGCAGGGCACACAGGGACTCGACGAAGCGCTCGCGGTCCCGGTGCACGGGGAGCCGCGAGGTGGGCGTTCGCAGCTCCACCACCGGGTCCAACCAGTCCACCGTCACGGGCAGCGCGAGCTCCCGAATCCACCGGCCGAAGAGCTGGTGCGGCTCGAAGCCCGAGAAGAGCGTGGCCCCGGACTCGAAGGCGTGGCCGCCTCGCTGGAAGGTGCTGGCGCAGCCGCCGGGGTAGTTCAGCGACTCGCACAGCGCCACGCGCGCGCCTCGCCGGGCCAGCTCCAGCGCGGTGGCCAGCCCGCCAAAGCCCGCGCCCACCACCACCGCGTCGTACCAGGTGCTCGGCATCGTCCCTGCCTCGAAGGCCGAGGCGGCCTGGTGGGCGGACGGAATGACCGTGCCCTCGCCGCCTGGCACCGCCGCCCGGGCGGGGCGTGGCGCCGGGGTCCTAACGAAGGCGCGCCGGCCTCGCGAGCCCTTTCAAGCCGCTTCCGGGATGCTTGCCTGGCGGTGGACATCTTCCAGCCAAGGGGGCGCGAGGCGTGTCGTTGTGTTTCAGGGCTCCGGTGGGAGGAACTCCCGGGCATAGACTGGGGCGGTTGTCCTCGCATCCTTGGAAGGGGCCTCTGCGCGTGCGCCAATTCATCTTCGTTCTCGGCTGTGCCTACGTCCTCGGCTGCGCGTCCACGCCCAAGCCCGTCCCGGAAGCGCCTCCCGAAGCCGCCCAGACGTCCCAGGGGGAGCGGGAGACGCCGGGCTACCTCTCGCCCTCCGAAATCGTGAAGGTGCTGGAGGACTCGAAGGTGGCCTACCGGGTCGACGGCAAGGACTCGCCTCCGGGCGGGTGGGGGGATCAGCTCTGGCCCCAGCGCGTCGCCTTGATTGACGTGCCCCAGGTGGTGGTGGAGGGCGGCAGCCGCACCATCCGCGAATGGCCCACGCCCGCCGGGCTGAAGGCCCTGCTCGACGAGGCCGAGCCCCACTTCCAGGCGAAGCGCTACGACGAGGCCGCGAAGCTGTACGCCCAGGGCACGGAGCTGTGCCCCGAGTGCTACGTGGCCTGGGTGTTCCGGGGGGACGCGGACTACTTCGCCGGCGACGCGGCCACCGCGCTGGAGCACTACCGCCGCGCCACCACCCTCAACCCCTATGACCACCGGGCGTGGTTCTTCCAGGGCAATGCCCTGGCGAAGCTGGGGCGCTTCGAAGAGGCGCTGGATTCATGGGCGGAGTGCCTGGCGCTGAGCCCGCGCTACCCCGTCATCCGCCAGTTCTTCCGCACCAACGCGCACCTGGGGCTGGTCATCCGCGGCGACACCATCGTTCCGCGCGGCTTCGCCGAACGGGACGCGGAAGGGGTCTCCATCCAGTTCGACCCCAACCATGACCCGTCCTGGCTGGCGTTCGCCAACTGCAAGGCCATGTGGCTGGGCGAGCCGTCCCACCGGCAGAAGATGACGGGTTCCTCCGAGGAGCAGTTCACCTCCGTGGAGGAGATGGAGTGCCTGGCCTCGGCGCTGGCCGTCCATGAGAGCCAGAAGGCGGAGGGCAAGACGGACGCGTCGGACCCCACGCTGGACCGCCTGTTCGCCATCGCCCAGGAGGGGCTGATGCTGGAGGCGGTGTTGTTCGAGGTGGGCGCGCGCGTCCACCCTCAAATCGCGCTCACCCTGGATGATGAGCTCCGCCAGCGCCTGAAGAAGTACGTCCTCATGCACGTCCTGGTGCCGGCGGGAGGCCGAGGCGGCTGAGCCGCTCAGCGGGGCAGCTTGAGCCGCAGGGTGAAGACGTAGGACACGCTCACCGGACGGCCCTGGTACTCCACCGGCGAGTACCGGCGGCTGTGCAGCGCATCGAGCACCGACTCGTTCATGTGCGCCAGGCCCTTGATGACGCGGCAGTCCGTCACGTCGCCCCGCACCGTGATGACGCACTTGGCGATCATGGTGCCCTCCACGCGGGCGGCGAGCGCCTGGTGCGTGTACTCGATGCCCGCGCCGCCCATCAGCCGGGGGGGCGTCATGCCAGGACCGAACTGGACGACGTCGGTGCCCGTACCCCCCACACCAGGCCCCAGGTTCGGCACGAGCGGCACGCCAATCACGGTGCTGTCCGCGTAGCCATCCGGGTGGCCACCAGGCACGCCATCTCCCGGATCCGCCACTTCGTCCGTGGAGGTGCTGGTGTCGGCGCTGGCCACCGCTTCCACCGGCTTGGGCGGCGCGTCCACCACCGGCGGAGGCACCTGCGCGGGCACGCGGTCCCGGTTGCGCGGACGCGGGCGCGGCGCGGCGGTGGCCTTCGGCTGCGCCGGGGCGGGAGAGCCCTTCGCCAGGCGCGGCGGCTGCTCCAAGCGGAGCACCAGCGGCTCCGGCTCCGGAGGCTCCGTGGGGCCCTGCGGCCTCGCGGAGATGAAGAGCACCGCCCCAAACAGCGCCGCGTGCAGGGCGATGGACACCCACACGCCCGTGCCAAGACGTCCAGCCCGCTGCCGCTCGATGACCGACTTGAACATTTCGGATGGCCTCCCTCAGCGTCAGGCGCTCCCGGTGGAGGGCCGCGCGAAGGGCGGACCTCACCGGCGGGGACGGATGGCTTCGGAGCGCCCTGTCCACGCACGAGTCAACCTACGGAGTCGGCGCCTTCGAATGGCGGCGGGCCGGCCATGCCTTCGTCATGGTTGCGTCATGACGAAGAGACCTCCATGCGGTAGCCCACGCCCCGGATGGTGTGGATGGAGAAGCCGGAGGCGTTGGTCCACCCCAGCTTCTTCTTCAGGCTGGAGACGAAGTTGTCCACCGTGCGCGGGTCCACCACCACGTCCCGGCCCCAGACGGCATCCAGGATTTCACCTCGGGGCAGCGCCCGGTCCTGGTGCCGCAGCAGGAAGGCCAGCAGGTCGAACTCCGTGCGCGTCAGCTCCACCACGGAACCGTCCGGGCGCGACACCTGCCGCCGGCCCAGGTCCAGGGTGAAACCGCTGAAGCCCATCTGCTCCGGAGGCGCGGTGCCGGAGCGGCGCACCAGGGCGCGCACCCGGGCCAACAGCTCCCGCAGCCGGTAGGGCTTGGTGAGGTAGTCCTGCGCGCCCACCTCGAAGCCCTTGAGGATGTCGTCCTCCAGCGAGCGCGCGGTGAGCATCAACACCATGCTCTTGTTGCCCTGCGTCCGTAGCCGGCGGCAGAAGCTGTAGCCGTCCTCGCCGGGCAGCATGACGTCCAGGATGAGCAGGTCGAACGCACGCTCCGCCAGCAGTCGCTCCGCGTCGCGGGTGTTGGGTGCCTCGCTGACGAGGTAGCCCTCGTCCAGCAGGTTGTCCCGGAGTCCGACGCGAAGGTGGGCGTCGTCCTCGACGATGAGGATGGAGGGACGGGAGAGAGGGGTGGATGTGGCGGTGTTCATCGAGCCGGCTCGTTGAATATCAGCGCGAAGGTGGTGCCGTCGGGTCCCGATGACGCCACCTGGATGTCGCCCCGGTGCAGCTTCATGATTTTGCGGCACAGGGCAAGCCCCAGCCCGCTGCCATGGACCTCCGGTCCGGGCACCGTCAGCCGGTAGAAGTCCAGGAAGGCGTTCTCCCATTCGGACTCCGGGATGCCGATGCCGTTGTCCTGGAACAGCACCGTGAAGCCGTAGCCCGGAATCGCCTGGGCGCGGATGGAGATTTCAATGGGGTTGCTGCGGTTGTAGGCGCAGGCGTTGCGGCCCAGGTTGGAGAACAACATCCGCAGGAGGCCCGGGTCCGCCTCCAACTCCACGCCGTCCACGTCCGCGGTGATGTGGACGGGGACCGTGGTCGCGTTGGCCAGGTCGTCCCGCAGGGGATTGATGAGCTCCTCCAGCCGCACGCGGGAGGTCCGCAGCGTCCATCGCCCCTTGTCGATGCGGTTGAACGACAGGATGTTCTCCACCAGGAAGTGGAGTCCGTCCGCGGCCTGGACGATGCGCGCCGGGTAGTCACGCACCTCTGGCGTCCGCGCCAGCTTGCGCTCCAGTGTCTCGCCCAGCAGGCGGATGGAGGCCAGGGGCGTGCGCAGCTCGTGGGAGACGGTGGCCACGAAGTCGCTCTTGAGCTCCAGGAAGCGGTACTTGCGCTGCTGGGCCACCACCGCGAGCGCGACGATGGCCACCGCCAGCACGCCACACACGGCCACCAGCAGCGTCTTCAGGCCGTAGCGCGCTTCGATGTCCGCCTCTTGCCGCGCCCACTGGGGCACGTCCACCGCCAGCCTCAGCGTGCTCATGGGACGGACGGCGCCGCCCACGCGCAGCCGCAGGCGCCCCGTGGCGTCGAAAATGCCGCGCGCGTGCATGTCCTGGGTGATGGGCTGGAGCATCTCCTCCAGGTCCACCGCGAGGCCGTACACCGCCTCGCCGCGCAGCACCATGTACCAGGACTCACCCAGCAGCGTGGGCTCGTAGAGCTCCTCGGGAATCACCAGCATGCCCGCGCCCGCCTCGTCCGCCCGGGCCAGGAAGTCGCCCGTGGGCTCACCCAGCGCCGTGCTCACCTGGACGATGCGCGCATGAAGGAAGTTGAAGTCCGGTTGCGTGAAGCGCGAGCGCTCGCGCAGCACGTCCCGCTGCAGCCCCGACGCCCGGGCGAAGCCGCCCAGGTCCTCCGGCAACCCCTCGCGCAGCAGGGCTCGCACCAGCGGCGTGGTGGCGGGGCCGCGCTGCAGCCGCTCCACCACCAGCAGCAGGAAGGGCAGCTCCTCCTCCGGTGTCAGCCGGTTCGTCGCGTGGTAGCGCAGCAGCTCCTCCACGCGGGTGGCCGCGGCGCGTGCGTCCTGGGCCTTCAGTGCCGCCTCCGCCGCGCGCAGCCGCGCCAGGCGCGGCTCCCATTCACCCGCGGGGGCACCGTCCTTCAGCCGGGCGGCCAGCAGCGCGTGCACGTCGCGCGCGGGGGTCCCGGCGCCCGGCATGGGAATGGTGAGGCGCGGCAGGAACTGGTAGCCGCGGAAGTTGAGGTAGTAGCCCTCGCCTGGCTCGAGCGGGTCGCCCACGGCGGCGTGGAGGGTGGGGATGCTCTCGTCGAGCTTCTTCGCCAGGTTCTGCCGCAGCGCCTCCTCGGCCGCGTGGGCCAGCGCGTTGCGGCGCGAGCGCAACTGGGCGTGGGCGTCGTCGCGCTCCTGGCCAAAGATGCGTTGGAGGCTGACCAGCCCCCAGCCCAGGGCCAGGAGGCCACAACCCAGGGCGACGAGCGTAGGAAGGAGCCGGCGCAGCATGTGGAGCCGTCGCCGACTATTGCACAGCCGCCTTGCCCCAGAGTCTTTTCGCTTCGGCCTCCTGGCCGGGGCGAGTGTCCTGGGCCGGTGGGCGGGCGGACTTCGGGTCCACGTCCGGACAGCGCTCGGGCCGCGTGGCTGGCGTGGGGCGTCCCCTCCAGGGAGGTTGGGGACGGAGGTTCACGCATGCGCGTCGTGTTTCCCTTGTCACGGCCCTGGCCGGGGGGACCGGTGGTGCTCTGGGGTGGAGCGCTTCCGGCCGGCAGTCTCAAGTACCTGACCTTCTCCCATCACCTCCAGTCCGCGCCCGCGGAGACGAAGGGGCTGGTGGAGCTGTCCGGCGCGTCCTCCGCGCTGGCCCTGGACGCGCTGGGCCGCGAACGCGGGCTGCCCGTGGTGGCCCTGACGGACACCCTGGGCACCGCGTACCTGCGCGCCAATGGCTTCGGGGGCGAGGTGCGCACCGTGCACGGCTTCACCCAGGCCTGGGAGCTGGCGCTGGACTACGAACGCCAGGGCTGGTTCTGGCCCCGGCAGCTCGCCAACGGCGCGCTGGTGGAGAGCGTGGAGTCGTGGACCACGCGGCTGCTGGACATCATTCAGGACGTGTACCCCGCCGTGCGCTGCGTGGTGTGCGGCTTCGGCACGGGCGCCACCGTGGCGGGGCTGCACCGGCCCTTCTCGGCCGCGGGCTACGAGGTGGTGGGCCTGCAACCCGCGCCCGGCAGGACGATGCCGGGCTGGCGGCGCTGGGCGGAGCAGAGCCTGGGCTCCAAGGACCTCTTCTACCCGTACCGCGAGGACGTGCCCCTGGAGACGGCGGACGCGAGGGCGGTGGATGCGCTCGCAGCGCTCCTGGCCTGGGCGCGCTCGGAGCGGCGCCCGGAGGAGGTGCTGGTCATCTCCCACAACGGGAGGCCCCCGTTCGAGTGACGGGGGCCTTCGTCAGGGCTGGGCGTTTCCGCGGCCGCGGCCACCTCCGGACTGACCGCCCGGAGGCCCACCCCAGCGGCGGTCGTCGCGGCGCAGCGTCTGGTACTGGGCGCGCTGGCTCTCGTCGAGGATGGCGTTCATCTCCTGGTCGGTCTGCTGGCTCTCCGTGCGCAGCACCTGGCGCACGTCGCGCATGGACTTCGTGCCGGCGCGGACCTCCTCCATGAGCGCCTCGCGCTTGGTGGACTCGGCCTCCAGCCGGCGCGTCAGCGTCTGCTCCTGGTTGTAGTTCAGCCGCGCGTCCGTCACGAACTTGCGCACGCGCTCCTGCTGCTGCACCTGCTGCTGGGCCTGCGCCTGGTGCCACTGCTGCTGGCGCTCCGCGCGCTGCTCCTCTCGCATCTCCGCCTGGACGTTGCGCACCGCGTCCTTGAGGTAGTCGCGGCCGCCCTCGGAGTTCAGCGCTTCACCGGCGACCATGCCGCGCACCTCCTCGCGCAACTTGTCCACTTCCGCCGCGAGCGCGGGCGACCCCGTGGAGGGCACCACCTTCCCATCCGCCGTCACGGTGGGGCGCCGCTCCACCTCCATCAGGCGGCGGGACAGGCCGACGGCGGTGTCCTCCAGCGCCTTGATCCGGCGCTCCAGGCCGATGACGTCCGCGGCGGCGCTGGTGGGCTGCTCCACCGGGGCGGCGGGTGGGGGAGCCTGCACCGTTTCACGGGGGCTCCAGAGGGCCACCACGAGCGCCGTGGCGGCCAGGACGAGGGCGGCAATGCTGGCGAGCTTGTTCACGTCTTCTCCGACGGAAGCTGGAACGGCTTATTCCATATTAGGTGCCGCTTCGCCCTGTCCGCCCTCTGGCCGGGACGCGAAGGCCGCCCATGGCGGGCCCGGGCCGGATGCCTGGATGCCTGGATGCCTGGATGCCCGGCATGGACGCACACGTGGTGGAACTCCGAAAGGAACGAAACATGGCTTCCCGGCCCCGCACGCCAGTCCTGCCCAGGGCGTTGCTGCTCCTGACGGCGCTCTCCGGCTTCTCGGCGGCCGCAGCGCCGGTCCCCTCCTCGGTGGATCCGCGGATGCAGAAGGTGCTCGACGCGTACCAGACGCTGGAACCGAAGCCGCTGCACACGCTGCAACCCGCCGAGGCGCGCCAGGGGCCTTCCGCGAAGGACGCCGTCGAAGAGGCCCTGAAGAAGGAGGGCAAGGCCGCGACGCCGGAGAAGGTGGCCAGGGTGGAGGAACGGAAGATTCCGGGCCCCGCGGGTGAGCTGGACGTCCGCGTCTATACGCCGGAGGGCAGCGGGCCGTTCCCCGCCGTCGTGTACTACCACGGTGGTGGCTTCGTCATCGCGGACCTGGACACGTACGACGCGAGCGCTCGCGCGCTGGCGAACCAGGCGAAGGCCGTGGTGGTGAGCGTGAACTACCGCCAGGCGCCGGAGAATCCCTTCCCCGCGTCGCTCGATGACGCCCAGGCCGCCTTCAAGTACGTGCAGTCCCGCCCGAAGAACTTCAACATCGACGCGAAGCGCGTGGCCGTCGCGGGTGAGAGCGCGGGTGGCAACCTGGCCACGGCCGTGGCCATGCGGCAGGTGCAGCAGAAGGGGGCGGTGCCCGTCTTCCAACTGCTCGTCTACCCCTTCGTCAGCAACGACCTGTCCACGCCCTCGCACCAGCGCAGCGGTACGGGGGACTTCTTCGTGAGCAACGAGGACCTGGGCTGGTTCTGGCAGAACACGCTGGGCGGCAACTGGCGGAAGACGCGCAACGCGCAGGCGCTGCCCCTCCAGGCCACCCCGCGGCAGCTTCGAGGCCTGCCTCCGGCGCTCGTCATGGTCGCCACGCTCGACCCGCTGATGGATGAGGGCCTGGCGGCCTACGCGGACAAGCTGAAGGCCGCGGGCGTGAAGGTGGACGTGAAGCGCTACGAGGGCGTCACGCACGAGTTCTTCGGCATGGCCCCCCGGTGGTGGACAAGGCGAAGCGGGCCCAGGCGGACGCGGGGGTGGCGCTGCGAAAGGCGTTCTCCAACGCGGAGGCCCAGGGCGTCGGCGGCTCCGGCGAGGCGCCCGAAGCGCGGTAGCCACTTGGCGCAAAACAGGCGTCACTCCGGCCGCGCACGAGTCCACGCGTGCGCGGCCGTCGTCCGTCGGGAGGACGTGCGCGCCCTAGTCGGCGCGCAGCGAGACCGATGGAGAGACGCGGCTGGCGCGCAGCGCGGGCACCAGGCAGGCCAGCAGGGAGAGGGCCGCCAGCGCCACGGCCACGCCCAGGTAGATGTCCGGGGCGAAGGGTTCCACGCCATAGAGGGCCGCCGCCATGAACCGGGTGGCCCCGAACGCGGCGATGAGCCCCACGCCCACGCCCAGGGCCGTCAACCGCAGCCCCTGGCCCAGCACCAGCCGCAGCACCTGCCGGGGATGGGCCCCCAGCGCCATCCGGATGCCCAGCTCGCGCGTGCGCTGGCCCACCGAATACGCCAGCACGCCGTAGACGCCAACGCCGGCCAGGATGATGGCGAGCGCGGCGAAGGCCGCCAGCAGCCGCGTCGTCGCCTTGGGCCGGAGCAGGATTTTCTCCACCCGGTCCTCGAAGGGCCGCAAGTCATAGAGGGGCTGCTGGGCGTCCACCGCCTTCACCTCTTCGCGCAGCGCGGCCAGCGCCGAGGCGGGCGAACCCTGGCTGCGCACCAGCATCGTCATGGCCCGAAGCGGGTACTGCGCGTAGGGCAGGTAGCTTTCGGGCACGGCGGGCTTGGTGAGCGTCTCGTGACGGACGTCCTCCACCACCCCCACGATTTCCCGGAAGGGCTGCCGGTCATCCCAGGTCAGCCGCACCCGCCGACCCAGGGCCTCCCCGCCGCCGAGGTACCTTCGAACGAAGGCCTCGTTGACGATGACGACGGGCGCGCCCTTCTCCGTGTCCTGGGGCCCGAAGTCGCGGCCCTGCCGCAAGCCGATGCGCAAGGCGGAGAAGTAGCCGGGCGAGGCCACCCGGTAGGCCGTGATGTATCGCTCGGTGAACGAAGCCGAGCCGCCTTCCAGGATGAAGTCGCCATCCGAGCCCGAGCCGCCCAGCGGCGCGTCGTTGATGAAGCCCACCGCCTCCGTGCCGGGCCGCGCCATCAGCCGGGCCGCGACGTCTTCGAAGAAGGCCCGCTTGCGCGCGTCTTCCTGGTACGCGTCGGGGGACAGCGTCAGCCGCGCGGCGACGACGCCCGTCGTGTCGAAGCCCGGGTCCACGGCCTGGACGTTCTGCAGCGAGCGCACGATGAGTCCCGTTCCCACCGTCAGCACCAGCGCGAGCGCGAGCTGCACCATGACGAGCGCGCTGCGCATCGGATGACCGGAGCGCGCCCCCACGGCGCTGCCGGATTGCCGCAGCAGGGGCAGCACGTTCATCCCCGACGCATGCAGCGCGGGCGCCATGCCGCAGAGCAGGCCGGTGCCCACCGACAACAGCACGCTGAAGCCCAGGACGGTGCCGTTGAGCTCCAGCGGCGCCACGCGCAGCATGCTGGCCGGCAGCAGCGTGCGCACCAGCTCCAGGCCCCACAGCATCAGCAGGACGCCCAGGAGGCCGCCGAACAGGGACAGGAGCATGCTCTCCACCAGGGACTGCTGGAGCCGCCGACCTCGGCTGGCGCCCAGCGCCGCCCGGATGGCGCCATCCCGCTGCCGGGACACCGTCCGCACCAGCATGAGGTTGGCCACATTGGCGCACGCGATGAGCAGCACGAAGCCCACCGCCGCCCACAGCATCCACAGCACGTCCCGGGTGCCCGCCGTGAGGTGCTCCTGCCAGGCCGTCACCCGCACCGTGTGGCGCATCTGCCCCGGCTCGGGACGGTCAATGGCCTGTGCCACGCGCTCCAGGTCCGCGCGGGCCGCCTCCACCGAGGTGCCCGGCGCCAGCCGGCCCAGCACCGACTGGTAGTGGTTGCCGTGCCGCTCCGGGTCCTGCCACTCGGGGACCCACACGTCCGTGTCCTCGGCGAACTCCGGGAAGGAGAAGTCCTCCGGCAGCACCCCCACCACCGTGTGGCTCCGCTCGTTGAGCACCAACGTCTGGCCCACCACGTCCGCGGCGCCCCCGAGCGCCCGTTGCCAGTAGCCGTGGCTTACCAGCACCACGGAGGTGTCGCCCCCGGGCGGCGCGTCCTCTTCACGCAAGTCACGCCCCTGTGCGGGGTGCACCCCCAGGAGGGAGAAGAAGTTGGGGGTGATGCGCGCCGCCCGCACCTGCTCGGGCTCGTTCGTGCCCGTCCGGTTGAGGCTGGTGCGCGAGAAGCCCGCGAGCTGGCTGAAGCCCTTCGCATGCTCCCGCCAGCCGAGCAGCTCCGGTGGCGCCACGGAGGCGTGGCTCACCGACTCCTGGACGCACCAGATGCGCACCAGCGACTCGGGTGACACGAAGGGCAGGGGCCGCAGCAGCATGGCGTGGATGGCGCTGAACAGGACGGCGTTCGCCCCGATGACCAGCGCCAGCGTGAGGCCCGCGGCCAGCGTGAAACCTGGAGTCCGGGTCAGGGTGCGGAGCGCGTAGCGGAAGTCCTGGCGGAGCGAGTCCATGGCTGCGGCCATGAGCGAAGGACATGCCAACCGCCCCCAGGGCGCAACCCACGGGCATGAGGAGGGGCGCCTCCCCGGCGCACGCCAGGGAGTGCGCGGATGCGGGAAGGCCCGTCCCGGAAACGAACAGGCCAGGGAGGTGTCCGCTCACCTCCGGTGGTGCCTCAGTGGACGTCCCACCGGGCCGCAATCTCCTCGCACGCCAGCCGCACGTCGTTCATCCGGCGCTGCTGCGCCCGGGGCGCCTGGAAGAGGCGGCCCGCGAAGACGTCGAACACGCCCACCAGCCGCGAGTCCACCGGGCCACGCTGCTCCAGCCGCTCCTCGGCGTACCGCTGGAGCACCGTGGCGATGTACTGCCCGGAGCGCTCGTCCAGCGGCGTGTGCTTGGAGAAGTAGAGCTTCCACAGCCCGGAGCGCATCAACCCCTGGGTATCCACGCTGCGCAGCAGCACGTCTGGACGCACGCTGATGTCCACGCCCGCCAGCGCCAGCGGCGGCAGGTCCGAGTCCACGGGGCTGGCAATCGCCTGGGTGGCCAGGCCTTCCGCGGACACCAGGCAGCGCTGGAGCGCCTCGGCGCACAGGGCCAGCCGGTGCGCGTCGTAGTCCGACTCCGGCTGGGCGTTGAGCAGCCGCCGCTGGTGGTAGCGGAGGATGACCTCGTCCCGGCCTTCGCACAGGAATTCGATGATGGCCTGCGCGGCGGCGGGGTAGCGCAGGTACTGAGGATCCACCGGGTGCTTCTGGCCTTGGATGATGCGCTTTCGCAGGGACGGCGTCGCGGTGAGGTACTGGCCCAGTTGGTTGACGGAGACGCGGGGATTCTCACGGGTGACGGTCATGGTTCGGCCTTCCTTTCCGGCTTCGGGAATAAAGGAAGACTACCGGAAGGGTCTGACATATCCGGGGCGACCGGGAGGGCCGCCCACACCAGTGAATTTCCGCCCTGGAGGGTAGGGCACCTCAGGCCCGGTGGGGATGCCGCCGGCTGGCCATGGAGGCGATGACGGCCATCAGCTCCACGGGCTCGATGGGTTTGGGCACGTGGGTGGTGAAGCCCGCCAGCAGCGCGCGCGTCCGGTCCTCCATGCGGGTGTAGGCCGTGAGGGCCACCGCGGGGATGGCGCCGCCCTGTTCCACGGGCAGGGCGCGCACGCGGGTGATGAAGCGGTACCCGTCCTCGTGCGGCATTCCGACGTCGGAGACGAGCACGTCGAAGGTGCCCTTGTGGAGCGCGGCCAGTGCTTCGTCCGCCGAGCTGGCCGTGGTGACCAGCCCTCCACACGTTTCGATGATGCTGCGCAACAGCTCGCGCGTGTCCTCCTCGTCGTCCACGACGAGCAGCCGGAGCCCCGCGAGCTGGGGCGGGCAGAGGAGGTCCTGCTCCGACAGCGGGCTGCGCAGGGCCGGGGGGACCAATATCTCCCGGCGCAGCGCCACGGCCTGGGGCAGGCTGACCACGAAGGTGGCGCCCTTGCCTTCGCCGTCGCTGGAGGCCGTCACGGTGCCGCCGTGCAGCTCCACCAGGTGCCGGACGATGGCCAGCCCCAGCCCCAGGCCTCCTGCCTTGCGCGTGGTGCTGCCGTCGGCCTGTCGGAAGCGCTCGAAGACATGGGGCAGGAACTGCTCGGAGATGCCCTGGCCGGTGTCGGCGACGGTGATTTCCACCGAGGAGTTGCGCCGCTCCACCAGCACTTGGACGCGGCCGCCCTTGGGGGTGAACTTCACGGCGTTGGACAGCAGGTTCCACACCACCTGCTGCAGGCGGCTCGTGTCGCCCATGATGGTTCCGCCCGAGTCGAGCGCGGCCTGGATGCGGATGCCCTTGGCGTCGGCGGCGGGCCGCAGCGACTCGAGCGCCGCCTCCACGACGTGGCTCACGTCGACGGACGACACCTCCAGCTTCAGCTTGCCCGTCATGATGCGGCTCACGTCGAGCAGGTCCTCCACCAACTGCCCCTGGGCGCGCGCGTTGCGCTCCACGGTGGCGAGCGCCCGCTCCCGCTTCTCCGGACTCAAGGCCCCCGTCCGCAGCATCTGCACCCAGCCCAGCACCGCGGTGAGCGGGGTGCGCAGCTCGTGGGAGACGGTGGCCAGGAACTCGTCCTTGAGCCGGTTGGCCTCCTCCGCGTCCTCGCGCGCCGCGCGCTCCCGCGCGAGCAGCCGTTCCCGCTCCCCCGCCAGCCGCTGCTGTTCGCGGATGTCGCGGCTGACGGTGGCGATGCCAATCTGGCGCTGCGTGCCGTGCTCCAGAAGGGCGAAGGTGTTGTATTGCGCCGGAATGGGCATGCCCGTCGGGAAGTGCCGGAAGCGGAACTCCCCCTCCCACCGGCCGCCGTTGAGGATGGCGGGCGCGACGTGCTGCGCCACGAAGGATTGGTCCTCTGGCAGGAAGAAGTCCCGCAGGTGGTAGCGGGTGATGTCTTCATCCGGGGACAGCCCCAGCAGCTTTCGCCCCGCCTCGTTCACCCACATCGACTGCCCGTCGGTGTTCCCCACGCCGATGAAGTCGGGGGACTGCTCGACGATGGTGGCCAGCCGTTCCCGCTCCAACTCGGCGCTGCGCTGCTCGGTGACGTCCTGCAGCGCCCCGACGACGCGGTCGGGCTGGCCCTGGGCGTCGAAGTGCGTCTTCACCATGGCCAGCAGGAAGCGCTCGACGCCGTCCCAGCCTCGCACGCGGCACTCCACGCGGATGGCGCCCGCGCCTGGGCGCAGCGCCTGTTCGATGGTGCGGCGCGCCCTGGCCACGTCATCGGGATGGATGCGGCTCGCGGCCTCCGACAGCTTCGGGGACTCTCCGGGCGGCAGGCCCAGGTGCTGGAGGGCGCGCTCGTCCCACGTCAGCGTGCCCCGCGAGTAATGCAACTCCACGACGCCCAACTGGCCCGCGTCCAACGCCATCCGCAGGCGCTCCTCACTGGCGCGGAGCGCCGTCTCCGCCTGGGCCCGGCGGGCCACCTCCGCCTCGGCCTGGGCCCGGGCCTCCTGGGCGTGGGCGAAGGCCTCTCGCTCGGCGCGCTTCTCCTGCTCCACGGCCAGGTGGGTGGCCAGCTCGCGCGCCAGGTCGTCGATGAACTGGCGGTAGGTGTCGTCGAATTGCAACCGCGGGCTGATGCCCAGGACGACCACGCCCCGGAGCTTGTCCGCGCCGGTGCGCCGCATGGGCAAGGCCACCGCCGTCTCCGTGGGCTCGGGCCAGGGGCCACTGTGGCGGGCGCCCAGCAGCGACGGTAGCGACTCCAGCAGCACCGGAGCGTTCGACGCCGCGGCCTGGTTCGCGGCCTTGGTGACGTGGCCCAGGTCCAGGACGGCGTGCCGCGCGAGCCCGTCGAGCCCCGTGGACTCCTTGAGCACCAGGCGCTGTTCGCCTTCGTCCCAGTGGTAGATGAGGGCGAAGGGGATGTCCTTGGGGTTGTCCGCCAGGGCGCGGATGGCATCCGCGGTCGCGCTCTCCGCCAGCGCGTTCACCCGGGGTGCCAGGGCGCGAATCGTGGCCAGCCGGCGTTCGCTGAGCACGACGTCCGTGACTTCGAAGACGACCTGGAGGATGCCCCCGATGGCGCCCTCGTCATCCCGGAGCGGACTGAAGTCGAAGGTGAAGTAGGCCTCTTCGTTGAACCCGTAGCGGGTGAGCATGAAGAAGGTCTTCTCCACCTGGGTGACTTCACCCGTCTCCATGAGCTTGCGCATCCACGGCGAGATGACGGGATAGGTGTCCGGCCAGCACTCGCGGTAGGTGGCGCCCAGATAGCGGGGATGCCGCGGTCCCATGATGACCGCGTAGCCGTCGTTGTAGAGCTGGATGAGCTCCTGCCCCCAGAAGATGATGGCGGGCGCCGGCATCTCCAGAATCATGGAGACGAAGGACTTGAGCGGACGGGACCAGGACTCGTAGGGCCCGAGCTTCGTGCGGCTCCAATCGTGTGAGCGCAGCAGCGCGCCAAGTTCGCCACCGGGGACGGGGAGCTCGGTCTGGGAAGTGAGATGTTTCACGCGGTCAGTCAGGTAATGAAGCGGGCTGGGCTCTCTAAGTATGTAGCCTGCCGCGTCCCGGCCGCCCCGCGTCCGGTTGAATCGAAACGAAGCAGGGAGGCGAGCGCTCAAGGCACTGCCACCGTCCAGCCGTGAACAGCTTTCCTCCGCCGCGTCCCCATGCCCGTGGGCGACTTGAAGGGGGATTCACGACGCGAGCCGCTGTGCAATGTCCTGACAGTCTCTGGCAGGTCTTTGTACTTTTTCTGCAAGGGGCGCGTTCCTACTTTCGCAAGTGGAGGCGCTTCCGCGGTCTGGGACGCTTTCGGTGACTCGCGCGGAGCATGTCAGCCCGCGCTTCAGCAACGCATGGAGGCGGCGTCATGGCGGATACTGCAGAGAACCCTCTGGGGCTGAATGGTTTCGAGTTCGTGGAGTTCACGAGCCCCCAGCCCGAGGTGATGGAGCGCCTCTTCGAGCGGCTGGGGTTCACGGCGTACTCCAAGCATCCGTCCAAGGAGCTGGTCCGCTACAAGCAGGGCGGCATCAACCTGCTCGTCAACCGCGAGCCGACGGGGCAGGCCGCGGACTTCCGCGTGGCGCACGGCCCGTCCGCAAGCGGCATGGCCTTCCGCGTGGCGAACGCGCGCGCCGCCTACGAGATGGCGCTGGAGCGCGGCGCCAAGGCCGCGGACCCGGCGCGGGGCTCGCTGGGCGAGGGCTCCTATGTCATCGAAGGCATCGGTGGCAGCCTGCTGTATCTGGTGGACCGCCATGGGGCGAAGGGCTCGCTCTATGACACCTGGCAGGAGATTCCCGGCGCCGAGGCGGCCGAGGCGAAGAACAGCGTGGGCCTGGAGACGCTGGACCACCTGACGCACAACGTGCGCCGGGGCCAGATGCGCACCTGGTCGTCCTTCTACAACCGCATCTTCGGCTTCACCGAGCAGAAGTACTTCGACATCAAGGGCCAGGCCACGGGCCTGTTCAGCCAGGCGATGATCGCGCCGGACCAGGCCATCCGGATTCCGCTCAACGAGAGCCAGGACGACAAGTCGCAGATTGAAGAGTTCATCCGCCAGTACAACGGCGAGGGCATCCAGCACCTGGCGCTCACCACGCCGGACATCTACGGCACCGTGGAGCGGCTGCGTCAGCGCGGCGTGTTGCTGCAGGACACGCTCGACACGTACTACGACCTGGTGGACAAGCGCGTCCCCAACCACGGCGAGGACCTGGCGCGGATGCGGAAGAACCGCATCCTCATCGATGGCAGCGAGGAAGAGGGCCTCCTGCTCCAGATCTTCACGGAGAACCTCTTCGGGCCCATCTTCTTCGAAATCATCCAGCGCAAGGGCAACGAGGGCTTCGGGAACGGCAACTTCCAGGCGCTCTTCGAGTCCATCGAGCTGGACCAGATTCGCCGCGGCGTCATCAAGGTCGACTAGCCCGCGCCGACCCTGCGAGGAGATTCCGGTGACCACCCAGCCTTCCTCCGAGGTGTCGCCGGGGAGCGTCCTCAAGACGGCTCCCGGCGCCTATCTGTCCGGCTTCGGCAACGAGTTCGCCACCGAGGCGGTGCCTGGCGCACTGCCCGAGGGTCAGAATTCGCCGCAGCGGGCGCCGTATGGCCTCTATGCCGAGCAGTTGTCGGGCTCGGCCTTCACCGCGCCGCGCCGGGAGAACCGGCGCTCGTGGCTGTACCGCCTCCGCCCCAGCGCCAACCACCCGGCGTTCCAGCCGCTGGCGCAGGGGCACTTGCGAAGCGGGCCCTTCGACGAGGTGCCCGCTTCGCCCAACCGGCTGCGCTGGAGCCCCCAGCCGCCGCCGTCGAAGCCCACCGACTTCGTGGACGGGCTCGTCACCTACGCGGGCAACGGCGACGCGGCGTCGGGCGCGGGCATCAGCATCCACCTGTACGCGGCCAACCGCTCCATGGTGGACCGGGTGTTCTTCGACGCGGACGGCGAGCTGCTCATCGTCCCGCAGGCGGGGCGGCTGCGGCTGGTGACGGAGCTGGGCGTGCTGGACGTGGCGCCGGGCGACATCGCGGTGGTGCCGCGCGGCGTGCGCTTCCGCGCCGAGCTGCCGGAGGGGCAGGCCGCCGGCTACGTCTGTGAGAACCACGGCGCGCTCTTCCGCCTGCCGGACCTGGGGCCCATTGGCGCCAACGGGCTGGCCAACCCGCGCGACTTCCTGACGCCGGTGGCGGCCTTCGAGGACGTGGACCGGCCCACGGAGGTGGTGCAGAAGTTCCAGGGGCGGCTGTGGTCGGCCCGGTATGACCATTCCCCGCTGGACGTGGTGGCGTGGCACGGGAACCTGGCGCCGTACAAGTACGACCTGGCCCGGTTCAACACCCTCAACACGGTGAGCTACGACCACCCGGACCCGTCCATCTTCACGGTGCTGACGTCGCCCAGCGAGGTGCCGGGTACGGCCAACTGCGACTTCGTCATCTTCCCGCCGCGGTGGATGGTGGCCGAGCACACGTTCCGGCCGCCCTGGTTCCACCGCAACGTGATGAGCGAGTTCATGGGGCTGGTGCACGGCGTCTATGACGCGAAGGCGGGCGGCTTCGCCCCGGGCGGCGCGTCCCTGCACAACTGCATGAGCGGGCACGGCCCGGACCGGGCCAGCTACGAGCAGGCCGTCCAGGCGGACCTGAAGCCCCACAAAATCAAGGACACGCTGGCCTTCATGTTCGAGTCGCGCTGGGTCATCCGCCCCACGCGCTTCGCCATGGAGTCCCCGGCGCTTCAGCCGGACTACGACGCGTGCTGGACGGGCTTCCAGAAGGCGAAGCTGCCTTGAGGGCCGCGTGAGCGCTGGTGGCGAGACGGCGGGGCGCAAGCGCGTCTGGACCACCCCGGCCAACGTGCGGCTGCTCCCGGTGAGCGCCCTGGAGGACCCCGGGGCGCGCAACCTGGTCCTCCAGATTGGGGACGCGTTCTTCCACGGCTTCCTGGTGCGCAAGGGCGACGCGGTCCACGGCTACGTGGACCGGTGTCCCCACGCGGGCCTGCCGCTGGCGCGGGAGCTGGACCGCTACCTGACGCCCGACAAGGGCCTCATCGTCTGTGCCTGGCACGGGGCGCTGTTCCAGGTGGAGGACGGCCTGTGCGTGGGCGGCCCGTGCTCCGGCGGACGGCTCACGCCGTGGCCGGTGACGGTGCGGGACGGCAGCGTCTTCACCGCCTGAGCAGCGGGCTCAGGCGGCCGCGGCGGCGACCGGCGCATCCTCCGGCGCCGAAGGGGGAGAGACCAGGGCCTGCTTCTCCCAGGCGCGGCTCTTCCAACGCAGCCACATGGTGATGCCGCGCACCCATTCATCCGCGGCCACCGCCATCCACACGCCGGCCAGGCCCAGGCCCATGTTGAAGACGAGGAAGTAGCCCAGCGGCAGGCTCATGCAGACCATGGACGCGATGCCCATGTAGACGGTGAACGTCGCGTCACCCGCGGCGCGCAGGGCGTTGATGAGCACCAGGTTGAAGCAGCGCCCCGTCTCCAACGCGAGCCCGATGACGATGACCTGCGCCGTCAGCTGGATGATGCCGATGTTCTCGGTGAAGAGCGAGACGATGGGGACGCGCAGGAGGATGACGGCCACGTCCACCACCAGGGTGATGGCCAGGCCCCACTTCAGGCTGCGCAGGGCCTGCTGATACGCGTCGTCGGCGCGGTTGGCGCCCACCAGCCGCCCCACGATGATGGATGTCCCCATGCCAATGGCCAGGCTGCACAGGAAGACATACTGGGAGATGGCGTGCGCGTACTGCCGGGACGCCAGCGCCACGGCGCCCAGGAACGTCACGTAGTACAGGAACACCGTCTGGCAGCCCTGGTACGTGGCCTGCTCGAAGGCGGAGGGCAGGCCGACCTTGAGAATCTTGCGGACGTAGTCCTTGGAGAACGTCACGTAGTCGCGCGGCGCCATCTTCACCGGCATCACCCGGTACAGCACGTAGATGAAGACGCCCAGCGCGACGGCGCGGCTCACCACGGTGGAGATGGCCGCGCCCGCCACGCCCATGGCGGGGAAGCCGAAGTGGCCGGCGATGAGCACGTAGTTGCCGCCCACGTGCAGGATGTTCATGCCCAGCGACACGAACATGGACGCGCGCGTGAAGCCGTAGGTGCGCAGCAGGCCGGCGAAGACGTTGATGAGGGCCTGGAGGAACAGGAAGCCGCCGACGATGTGCAGGTACGTCTTGGCGTACGCCAGCATGTGGCCTTCCAGGTTCATCCCGCCCAGGATGGCGTCCCCACTGAGCAGCAGCCCCGCGCTGACGGTGACGCCGAGCGCCAGGTTCAGCGTGACGGCGATGGCGGAGATGCGCGCCGCCTCCGTGGGCCTCCGCGCGCCCAGGTACTGCGCCACGACGATGGCCGCGCCATGGCCGACCACCTCCATGATGAGGATGCAGATGAAGACGTACTGGTTGACGACACCCACCGAGGCGACGGCGTCATCCGACACGCCGCTGAGCATCAGCGTGTCCGCCGTGCCCATCATCATGAACAGGAGCAGCTCCAGGAAGATGGGCCAGGTGAGCCGGAACAACCCCAAGGAAGGCGAGGCGTTCGGAGCGGCGTTCGGCGTTGCTGCGACATCCATGGGGGTGATGACTCCGTGAGGCCTGCGCGACACCGCCTCGAAGCGCGCCAGCATCTCGCATGACGCGAGGGGCGGCTTCTGGCGCGGCGTGTCGTGCGGATAATCGGCGGAGCGATGCGCGTCAACGCCACCTGCGTGACGACTCAGTCGCGCGGTCTGCTTTGAGCGCCAAGGGCCTGTCGGAGATGCAAGGGATTCGGGGCTGCCCCGCGCCCGCGCAGGGGATGGCGCCGTGACGTTCGCCCGCGAGGGGCGGCCGGCTGCTCATCCTGGGGGCGGGGCGTTCAGCGTTCGGCGAGGTCGCTGGGCTGGAGGTACTCGGAGGCTTGGACAATGGCCTCCGCCGTCCAACCCCGGTTGTTGCCCCGGCCGTTGACGTCGCAATCACCGTCGGTGTGGACCCCCAGCAGATACCCTTGCCGGTTGAGCACGCCCGCGCCAGAGCTGGCGACCAGGGTGTCCAGGTCCTTGTAGAAGATGAGCTGGTTGCAGGCGTCCAGGAACTCGCCCTCGGCGATGACCTTGGGGTAGCCGCGGGGGTGCTGGACGATGGCCAGCCGCTCGGTGGCCTGGGTCGTCAGTTGGATGGGGGTGATGGCGGGAAGCTCGTCGAGCTGGATGAGCGCGTAGTCGGGCGCATCGGACTGCTCGATGACGGTGCCTTCCGTGATCAGCGTGTCGCCATCCTCATTGTCCTCGAAGTTGAAGACAATCAGCGGGATGTCGCCGGGCCGGGCACAGTGGCCCGCGGTGAGAACCACGGGGCCCGCGCTGGCTTCAATCAGCGTTCCCGTGCAGCGCCCGTCAATGAGCACGACGGCGTCTTCCCGGTCCTGGATGATGTCCGAGAACTCGCCCACGTAGCTGTTGATGGGGGTGAAGTCGAGCGTCGGCCCGCATTGCGCGAAGCCACGAACCTCCGGCCTGGACGGTGGCTCGCAGACCGCGGGCTCGGTCTGCTCGGACCGCCCTCCGCAAGCCGCAAGGCTCAGGAGGACGGTCCCAGCGAGGAGCGAACCCCACAGTGACAGATGTGAATCCGTGGGGTGTCGCGCCATGACTCAGTACAGGTACTGGAGCGCCGTGACGTCGGAGCTCTTGAAGTTACCCGTCTCGGACGAGCTGAAGCAGGAGTTCATGAGCGAGCCGCCGCGGGTGGCCGTGGTCGGCGTGCCCGGGATGTGGATGGCGCCCACGCGGCGCTGCCCTCGTTGGTGGCCGCGCCACCGCAGCTGATGCTGCGGTTGTAGTAGTCAGAGTGGCGCAGGCCCACGGCGTGGCCCAGCTCGTGCGTCACGACGTGCTCGACCACGGCCACGCCGTAGCTGGTGGTGCCGGTGCCGATGTTGATGATGCCGTAGGGACGGCCGCCGGAGGGGAAGCCCGCCGAGCCGCCCGCGCCGGACATGGTGCGCGCGGAGATGGTCGCGCTGCAGCCGGAGCCGCCGCGCTGCATGGTGAACGACAGGCCCAGCGCGTTGTAGTTCGCGATGGCCCGGTCAAGGCCCGAAATCAGCGTGGAGTTGCCGGCGTACGCGGCGTTCGGGACGACGCAGATGCGGGTGATGGAGGCGGCGACGAGGTTCGTCGTGCGGTACTGCTCCTGCGTCTTGAGGTCAGACTGGAGCATCTCGCGGGACGCCTCGAGCGTCACGTGCGCGTCGCGGCCGACATACACCTGGCCGTCGGAGAGAAGGATGTCGTCCGCCGGGAAGCCGGCCTCGATCAGGTTGGCGATGATCTCATCCTGCTCGCCCTGCGCATCGGCCTGCACGTCGTTACCGCAGCCCGTCAGCATCATGCTGCCGGCCACCGCGAGGACTGCAGCTCCCTTGAACATCTTCTGGAACATGGGCATCGGAAATTCCTCGTCCGTTTTGACTGCGGGGGGGACGCGCCGTCCGCCTGGTGTCCACCAGCCGCGGCGTGGCGCGCCCCGGGCCATGAGCAAGGGCCGGGCCATGGAATCCTACAGGCTGAGAAACGCGAAATAGGCGTTTAGCCTGGAGTGTCAGCGCTCCACGCGAGTGTCACGGGCTCGTAAACGAAGTTGACGTTGGCTCTGGCAAGTCCGCGTTCTCACGCCGGATTCAGTGAAAGCAGCAGGGCGCTCCAAAAACATACAGTGATGTCTGGTTATCGGTCACCTGCCCCCAGGGGCAAATCCAACCCAGTCAATGTCTGGCGTGGGTGGAAACAAACTGCCGTCCTGTAATGGGGTGAAGATGACACATGTATCAGGGGCGGTGCGTGTGAACGTTCGTTCGATGTATCCATTGACACATGCCAATGCGCCACGTCACCCGTCCTGTCGCCGCGCTGCTGGGCGCGGCCATGTCGTTCCTCCTCGGCTGTGGGAGCACGATGTCGAGCAACCCCTCGCCCCATGACGCGCAGGCGCAGGAAGCCACGTCGCAACAGTCCGCGGAGGCCTGGAAGCGCGCCCGCGTGGGCGACCGTGTCACCTACGTCTTTTCCGCGACGCAGGGCCCCACGCCCGGTGAGGCTGACGCCGCGCGCAAGCTCGACGGTCAATTGACGCTGGCCGTCGTGGCTGTCCAGCAGCCCTGGGTCTACGTGCGGGTGTCCTTCGCGGATTCAGCGGGCAACCCGTTGACGCAGACGCGGTTGTCGCAAGACCTGGTGGTGCCGGTGCGCTCGGACGTGACGCGCCCGGTGGACGTGCCGCGTCCAGGGCAGGTCACCGCGGAGCGCCCTTCATTCTCAGGGCGGAACTGGGAGGCCACCCGCTATGTCAGCGACCAGCGGCCCGTGGATGGCCCGCTGCGCAGCCGTTTGTATGCCAATGATTCAACATTGCTCTACCTGACGCGCGGCCTGCTGGAAGCGAGCACGGAGTCGGCCGGGTTCCGGACGCCGGGTGGCGTCAGGCTGTCGCTGCGTGAGTTCCAGGAGGGCTCCGCCGAGGCCAGCGCCCCCGCGCCCATCCTGGAGCGGCCCCTGGGGCCTGGCGCGTATTACGACCGGAGGGTGGACATGCCGCCCACGCAGGAGGTGCTGCGTGTGTGTTTCACCGCGGAGCGCGGCTATGTCCTGCGTTCGGAGGAGCCCGTGGGCACCGGGAGCGCCCCCTGCTCGGACTTCTCCAAGGCGGAGCCGGAGGCCCTGGAGGAGGTGGTGATGAACCTCCCCTGGGAAGCGCTGGTGTCGGGAGAGTGGCCTCCCAGCGGGGCCCAGGAGGGCGCCCGTGGCACCTTCACCGTGGGCGAGCGCAACGTGCCCACGCAGTCGGAGCAGCGCACGGAGGACGTCGAGGGCACGCGGCACATCTATACGGACACCTACGCGGCGGACGTGTGGGCGCCGGGGCTCGCGGGCATGCCGTATGAGGCGCGCTTCCAGTCACTCGACAGCACCACGGAGCGCGAGGGCGCGGGCGGGCAGCGTGAGCCCGCGGGCAGCAGCCGGCTCGTCCAATGGGGCCCCTGGCTCGGCGGACAGCCGTGAGGATGCCGTAGTCAAAAGGCAGCATCCCCATTCCGAGCGAGCCGTGTCAGGCGGCCGGAATGGGGTGCTGTGGGACGCGCGGAGTCCGCGAGGTCAGAGGTCCGTATCGTATGACGCGTGGGCCGTCAGGATGCCCGACCACTGGCTGGTCCAGGTGTCATAGACACGCATCCGCTGGCTGATGCTCTGGCCATGGGAGATGGTCCGGTTGCAGATGTAGCCGTCAGTTCCGCCGGGCCCCTCTTGTTCACAGGTGCCATCGAGGAACTCGATGACGTAGCGGCCGCCTGACTGGTCAATCCCAAGCACGCCGAACGTGGCAATGGTCGAGTATGGGCTTGCGCTGGCCGCGCACCCGTACGCACTGAGGTAATCCCACGCCCACGTATCGACGTAGCAGGCGGGCATGGCGCTGGAGACATTGGCCTGGGCCATGGGGGACAGCGACATCGTTGCGGCGACAGCAACTCCAGGAAGCAGACGGCGCATGGTGACATCCCTTCTGTGAGTGGCGCGCGCAGCGTAGTGACAGATGCAATGATGGACAATGACGGGTCGTGTGAGCGTGAGAGGGTATTCCGCGACCTGTCGTGGTTTCCCGAGGGGTGAATCCGCCAAGGGGCGCTACACTCCACGCGGACTGGAGGCTTCATGCACCTTGAGAGATTTCGCCGGCTGCCCGCGCTCGTGCTTCTTGGACTTTCCGTCGCCGGCGGGGTGGGGTGCTCGGAGGAGGCGGGCGTGGACACGCCCAACCCGCTGACGAATCCGAAGGATGGCCCTCCCGCTGGGAATCAGAACCCGGAGGCCACGTGCGCCATCCCGGCCGAGGCCGGCCTCGCGGACGTCTCCCGGCCCACCACGGTCGTCGGGACGGGGAGCGCGGAGAGCTGTACCAGTGACGCGTTCATCCAGGCCGTGGCGCGGGGTGGGGTCATCACCTTCGACTGCGGCCCCGAGCCCGTCACCATCACCCTGGCGAGGACGGCGAAGATCTTCAACAACACGGGGCCGGAGATTGTCATCGACGGTGGGGGGCTGGTGACGCTGAGCGGGGCAGGGCGGCACCGCATCCTGTACATGAACACCTGCGACCAGGAGCAGGTGTGGACGACCGCGCACTGCCAGGATCAGGACCACCCTCGGTTGACGTTGCAGAACCTGACGTTCGTGGACGCCAATGCCAAGGCGGAGACAGAGTTCGACGGCGGAGGCGCGGTCTGGGTGCGCGGCGGGCGGGTGAAGGTCATCAACTCCCGGTTCTTCAACAACGTCTGCGCGGACGTGGGGCCCGACGTGGGCGGCGGGGCGCTGCGGGTGTTCAGTCAGCACCGGAACCAGCCGGTCTACGTGGTGAACACCACCTTCGGTGGACAGGAGGGCTTCGGCGGCGCCTGCTCCAATGGTGGTGGCATCAGCAGCATTGGCGTGTCGTGGAGCATTCTCAACAGCCTGTTCTCCCACAACCGGGCCATTGGCAATGGGGCCAATCCCTCGCGACCCGGGACGCCGGGTGGAGGGAGTGGCGGGGCCATCTACAATGATGGCAACACCATGACGCTGTCCCTCTGCGGTACCCGAATTGAGCACAACACGGTCAATGCCCACGGCAGCGCCATCTTCTTCGTGAGCAATGACCACTCAGGGGACATCCGCATCGACCGCTCCGTGATTCGGAACAACACGGGCGGCTCGTGGTACCCGACGCATCCGCAGATTTCGAACCACGACGACACGCCCATCGTGGTGACGAACTCCACGATTGAGTGAGCTTGGCTGGGACTCAGCAAAGAACGAGCGCTGAGATTGCGGCTCAAGCAATGTCCTCAGTGGGAGGGGAGGTGGGACGCAGATGACTTTGTGCCCTACAATTGGATCGCCGTGCGCGCGGCGCACCGCTTCCAGTACCCCGCGAGCTCGGGCGACCACAGATACGGCTTCAGGCCGGTGCGGACGGTGGTCGAGAAGTAGCCTGATGCATCACCGCTGGGCTGCCAGGGAGACCTGGCGGCTCAGCGTCGCTTCTTTCCCGCTGCCTTGCCGTCGATGAACACCGTCAGCCCGTCGAGCACGCGCTCCAGGCCAAAGGCAAACGCCCCCTTCGGGTCGTGCGCTCCGTACGTCTCCCCGGCGGTCTTCCCGACACGGGCCAGGACCGGGTAGGGCGCATAGTCGAGCGTTTCGAGGAAGGGCGCCACGCGGTACCACCACTGCTCGTCCGTCATGCCGGTCAGCTCCTTGACCATCTTCTCCCGGGCCGCGTTGCGGACCGCGCCGTGGACGTAGTCGAGGACCAGGGTGATGACGCGGTCCATCTCCAGGTCCGTGAGCTCCAGTCCTTCAATGGCACTCAAGGCGATGTCGGCGGACCGGAACGTGTTCGGACCCAGGACGGTCCGGTGCGTCGCGAGCGGAATCACCCACGGGTGGGCCAGGTAGAAATCGCGGTAGTCCTTCGCCACCCGCGTCAGGTTGGCGCGCCACTCGGTGGGCTTGAAGACGGGGGCGTCCTTCAGGATTTCGCCGGACACGGCATCCATCATCAAGTCCAGCAGCTCCGCCTTGCCGGGGATGTGCGTGTAGAAAGACATGGGCGAGATGCCCACGGCCTCCGCGACGCGCCGTGTGCTGACCGCGTCGAGCCCCTCGGCATCCGCGATGGCGATGGCCGCCTCCACCAGGTCCGCCACGCTGGCTTTCGCCTTCGGGCCCCGCTTCGGCGCCTCTGTCCTTCCCCACAGCAACTGCAGGGATTTCAACGGGTCGCCCCGTCCGGAAATCTCGTCGCTCATCGGTACCCCGGGATAACTATTTACAGCGTACGGGGTTGCTGTGCTAAACCTCGTGCGCCGTACGAAGTTATGGCGTGCCGGAAGCGATGTCGAGCCGATTTGCTCGGAGTCCGCCTGTGGACGTGCCACGTCCGCGGGACGGGCGTCGTCTGTTCGAAGCACCGCGGGAGGAGTCTCCTCATGATTGTTGCTCGTGATTTGACGCGCACCTTCAAGACCAAGACAGGCATCGTGGAGGCTGTCCGTGGCCTCAGCCTGGAGGTCGCTGAAGGGGAGTTGGTGGCGTTCCTGGGGCCGAACGGCGCCGGGAAGTCCACGTCGGTGCGCATGCTGACAACGCTGCTGCCGCCCACGTCCGGGAGCGCGACGGTGGGAGGCCATGACGTGGCGCGCGAGCCCGCCGCCGTGCGCAGGCAGATTGGCTACGTGGGGCAGGGGACGGGCTCGGGGCCGTATCACCGTGTCCGGGATGAGCTGATGACGCAGGGGCGCGCCCAGCGCATGAGCGCTTCCGCGGCCCGGAAGCGCGCGGATGAGCTGCTGGGCATGCTCGAACTGGAGGGACTGGCGGACCGTGACTGCGCCTCCCTGTCGGGCGGGCAGAAGCGCCGGCTGGACGTGGCGCTGGGCCTCATGCACACACCTCGAGTCCTGTTCCTCGACGAGCCCTCCACCGGGCTCGACCCGCACAGCCGCGCCAATCTCTGGGAGCACATCACCCGCATCCGGAAGCAGAGCGGGATGACCCTCTTCCTCACCACCCATTACCTGGATGAAGCCGACACCATGGCGGAGCGGGTCCTCATCATGGACCACGGGGTGATGATCGCGGACGACACGCCGGAGAAGCTCAAGGCCAACCTGGCGGGTGACGCCCTGCGCCTCACGCTGCACGACGACGCGCAGGCGGGGAAGGCCGCCGAGCTGGCCCGCGCCCTGCCTGATGCGCGCGAGGTCCGCTGCGAGGGGCGCACGGTGTCCGTGACGCTCCGGAACGGCGAAGGGATGCTCCCGGAGTGCATCCGCTGCCTGCACCAGGCGGGCATCGAAGTCGTGAGCGCCACCGTCAAGCGACCGACGCTCGACGACGTGTTCCTCGGGCTCACCGGCCGCTCCCTTCGCGAAGCCGCGGCCTCCTGACTCCCGTCCACCCCCCTTCACGGAGACAACCCTCATGCGCTTCCTCACCGACGCCCGGATTGCCTTCGGCCGTGAGATCGGCCCCACGCTCAGGAACTGGTACTACATCGTCTTCGGCGTCATCCAACCGCTGCTCTATCTGGGGCTCTTCGTCCCGCTGCTCGGCAATGTGCCGACCGGAGCGGAGGGCGCGCCGCTTCAGTGGTTCGTCCCCGGCATGGTGGTCATGCTGGTCCTGTTCACCACGGTGTCCTGCGGCTGGAGCCTGACCGAGGAGCTGCTGTCCGGCTCCTTCGAGCGGTTCCTCGCCACGCCCATGAGCCGTCCGGCCATCCTCCTGGGCCGGGCCTTGAAGGAGCTGGTGCCCCTCCTGGCGCAGGCGCTGATTGTCATCGTCGTGACGGTCCCCTTCGGGCTCGAGCTTCATGTCCTGCCCATGCTGCTGGGGCTGACATTGTTGCTGGTGTTCGGCGTCGGGGTGGCGGCGCTGTCGTATGCCCTGGCCATCGCCAGCAAGCATGATGGCTCGTTGTTCTATCTCGTCTCGCATTCCATCTCCCTGCCGCTGATGCTGCTGGGCGGCGTGCTGCTCCCCATGGAGATGGCTCCGCGCTGGCTCTACATCGCGTCGCGGTTCAACCCCCTGGCCTATCTGGTCGAAGCGGAGCGAGCGTTGTTCACGGGAGCGCTGTTCACCTTCACGGTCCTTCAAGGCATCGTCGTCGCGGCGGCGGTCGGCACGGTCGGTCTCGCCGTGGGCTCCGCGACCATCAAGCGGGCGTCACTCTAGGGAGAAGCCAACCATGTACGGTTCCATCAAGATTCGTGGGGCGCGCGAGAACAACCTCAAGAATGTCTCGCTCGACATCCCCAAGCGGAAGATCACCGTCTTCACCGGCGTCTCGGGGTCGGGCAAGTCGTCGCTGGTCTTCGGGACCATCGCGGCCGAAAGCCAGCGGCTCATCAATGAGACGTACCCGGCCTTCGTGCAGCAGTTCATGCCGCACTATGGCCAGCCGGACGCGGAGAGCCTGGAGAACATCTCCGCCGCCATCATCGTGGACCAGCAGCGACTGGGGGGAAACTCGCGCTCCACGGTGGCCACCGTCACGGATGCCGCGCAGATGCTCCGCGTGGTGTTCTCCCGCCTCGCCGAGCCGCACCTGGGCAGCCCGGGCTTCTATTCCTACAATGACCCTCGGGGGCTCTGTACCGAGTGCGAGGGTATTGGCCAGGTCGCGTCCATGGACATGGACGCCGTCATCGACAAGTCCAAGTCCCTCAACGAGGGCGCCATCCTCCCCAAGGACTACGCGGTCGACAGTTGGTACTGGGCCATCTTCGCGCGCTCCGGGTACTTCGACCTCGACAAGAAGCTGTCCAAGTACACGAAGGAAGAGCTGGACAAGCTGCTCCACCTGGATGACGGCCGGAAGATCAAGGTCGACAAGATGAACCTCACCTATGAGGGCCTGGTCCCCAAGCTGCGCCGGACGCTGGGCTCCAAGGACCCGGAGACCGTCCAGCCGCACGTCCGCGCCGAATACGAGCGCATCTTCACCCGGGCTGTCTGTCCTTCCTGCAAGGGCGGACGCCTCAACCAGGCCGCGCTCGGCAGCCGCGTCCAGGGCAAGAACATCGCCGAGTGCTCCGCGATGCAGGTGTCGGACCTCGCCGCGTTCGTCCGGAAGATCTCCGCTCCCTCCGTGGGACCGATGCTCGAGGCGTTGGCGCACCGGCTCGACAACCTGGTGACCATCGGCCTGGGCTATCTCAGCCTGGACCGTGAGAGCTCGACGCTGTCGGGCGGAGAGAGCCAGCGGGTGAAGATGGTGCGGCACCTGGGCTCCAGCCTCACGGACGTGACGTACATCTTCGACGAGCCCAGCGTGGGGCTCCATCCGCACGACGTAGGCCGGCTCGCGGGCCTGATGCAGCAGCTTCGCGACAAGGGCAACACCGTGCTCATCGTGGAGCACAAGCCGGACATGATTGCCATTGCCGACCACGTGGTCGACATGGGGCCCAAGGCTGGCACCAAGGGCGGGCAGGTCGTCTACGAAGGTACCTACGAGGGGCTGCTGACCTCGGGCACCCTCACGGGCGACCACATGAAGAAGTACCAGCCGCTCAAGACGACGCCTCGGAAGCCGGCGGGGCAGCTCGAAATCAAGGGCGCCCGGCTCAACAACCTCCAGGACGTCTCCGTGTCGATTCCGCGCGGCGTGCTGACGGTGGTGACGGGCGTGGCGGGCTCGGGGAAGTCATCGCTCATCCAGGGCTGCCTGCCCAAGGCGTATCCGGAGACCATCATCATCGACCAGAACCTGGCCCGGGGTTCGCGCCGCTCCAACACCGCCACGTACACCGGCATCCTCGACAACGTCCGCAAGGCCTTCGCCAAGGCGAACAAGGTGGACGCGGCGCTGTTCTCCGCCAACTCGAAGGGGGCCTGCCCGGACTGTAGCGGGCTGGGCGTCATCTACACGGACCTGGCGCACCTGGACCCCATGGTGACCGTCTGCGAGACGTGCGAGGGCAAGCGCTTCACCGAGGAGGTGCTGGCCCACCGGCTGCGCGGCAAGTCCATCAGCGACGTCTACGAGATGTCCATCAGCGACGCCGTGGCGTTCTTCACCGAGCCGGCCATCGCCAAGATTCTCCAGGGCCTGGATGACGTCGGGCTCGGCTATCTCACGCTGGGGCAGCCGCTGTCGACGTTGTCGGGTGGCGAGCGCCAGCGCCTGAAGCTGGCCGCGGAGCTGGGGCGCTCGGGCAACATCTACGTGCTCGACGAGCCCACCACCGGCCTGCACATGAACGACGTGGACACGCTGATTGGCCTGTTCGACCGGCTGGTGGATGGCGGTTCGACGGTCATCGTCATCGAGCACAACCTGGACGTGGTGTCGCGCGCGGACTGGGTCATCGACCTGGGGCCTGGGGCCGGCCACGAGGGCGGCCGGGTCGTCTTCGAAGGGCTTCCTGGAAAGCTCGGCTCACACAAGGGCTCGCTGACTGGCGCGCACATGGCTCGCCGCAAGACGGCGTAGCGGTGGATACACCGGAGCGGCGCGAGTCACCGCGCCGCCCCCGTGGACAGCTTGCGGCTCAGCTCTTCACGGGCTCCAGCTTCCAGGGGACGAGGTTGTAGTAGTCGTCCTTGGGGTAGAGCATGCCGTCGTTCCCTTCGAAGGCGAGCGACTTGTCCGTGCGGCGGTCCCCCTTTTCGGCCTGCCAGCGGCTGCGGATGTAGAACTCATCCTTCTTGCCGGGCACGGGGATGAACTTCCACGGGACGAGGTCCGCCACGTTGTCCCGGTGGTAGAGCTTGAGCGTGTCGCCCTCGAAGGAGAGGTGGTAGTCCAGCCGCTTTTCTCCCAGGTCCGCGCGCCAGCGGCTGCGGATGTAGAACTCGTCCGACTTGCCTTGCACGGGGATCAGCTTCCACGGGACGAGGTCCGTCGTGTTGTCCTCGGGGTAGAGCTTCACGTTCTCCCCGGTGAAGCTCAGGTGCTTGTTGACGCGCTTCTCGCCCGGGTCGGCACGCCAGCGGCTGCGGAAGTAGAACTCCTTGTTCGCCAGCGAGGAGACGTCGAGGCGGGTGAAGCCCTCGGTCCGGATGTGATTGTCGACAGCCTGCATCATCCAGGACTTCTTCTTCTGGATGTCCGGGTCCTTGGGGAAGTAGTCGGCCGTGAAGAGCTCGTACAGCGGCTTGAGGTCGAGCTGGAGCGGCTTGGGGTCCTGCCGGATGGTCTTCACCCACTCATTGAAGTCCGTGCTGGGCGTGCCGCCCACCCACTGGATGCTGTCGATGGTCAGCCCGCTGGACTGCTTGAACGCGGAGCTGGAGGACGTGGAGGTGCTGCTCCCCGTGTTGGCGGTGGCGCCTTGGTACGTGGCCGAAGCGGAGGTGGAGATGTCGACGCCCCGCTCCACGAGCTTGGAGTACTCCTGGGAGGAGATGTGGATGCGTTGGTACATCCGTCCACCGAAGGTGACCTCACGGGCGTAGTGCGTGCCGAAGGTCTTGATGAACGCGGCGCAGGCGGCTTCCGACGTGAGCTTCGCCACCTCGCTGGTGAACCGGCTGCTCAGGGGGAGCTTCTGGGTGAAGTCGCTGTTGAGCTCAATCGAGCAATCCTCGAAGAAGCTCTGCACGAAGGTCTCGATGGTTTCGTTCGAGCCGCTGGTCTTCTCCATCTGCCGATACGTGAGACTGGCGCTGAACGACACCAGCCCGGGGATGTCCAGGCCCGCGCTGACGGTGTGCTCGAAGGAATGCGCGAAGTCGAAAGAGGAGAACCAGGTCTGCGTGCGGGAGGTGCGATCGCCCCGGGACTCCGGGATGTAGCGTGTCCCCTCGGGGATGTAGAGGCTCTTGTCCGGCGTGAGCTGCGTGCACGACTCCGGAGCAATCTGAACGATGCTCTCCGTCGTGGCGCCCCCTCCGTCCCGGATGCGCTGACTCAGGTCCAATGGGTTGATGCGGATGATGTCGTAGCACCTGCCAAGGAAGTCGATGTTCTTGTAGGGGATGGTGCCGTCGAATTTGTTGAAGTCGATCTGCATTGCTTCGGCCATGCGCGGAACTCCCTGGGTGGGGTGGGGATGGGCATTCCTGGAGGTTGTGCCGGGCGGGACGGAAACACGCGTCCTCCGCCGCCGGAACCGGGGCTGCCCCGCAGTCCGAGACGACATCGATGCGAATGTCCGGAGGCTTGCGCTGTTGAGCGGTGACTGTCCTGGAGCGGGAAGTGCCCTCGTCTCGAAGGGAGGGCTGCCGTCTCGGGGGCAGTTGCGGGAAAGAAAGGACCCCATGCGTTCGAATCATCGACTCAGTGTGTTGCTGGTGGTGGGACTGCTCGTGTGCGCACAGACGTCATGCGCCACGGCGCCGAAGCGCGAGGCCGCGCCCGCGAAGAAGGTCATCTTCTTCGATGTGAATGAGACCCTGCTGGACCTGGAGTCCATGCGCCGGTCCGTGGGGCAGGCGCTGGGCGGCCGGGAGGACCTGCTGCCGCTGTGGTTCTCGACCATGCTGCACTACTCGTTGGTGGAGACCGTCACCGGCAGCTACCACGACTTCGGCTCGGTCGGCACGGTGGCCCTGATGATGGTGGCGCAGAACAACGGCATCGCGCTCACGCAGGAGCAGGCGAAGGCTGCCATCGTGACGCCGCTGCTGAACCTGCCCGCCCATCCCGATGTCGTCGAAGGCCTGAAGGCACTCAAGGCCCAGGGCTACACGCTGGTGACGTTGACCAACTCCACGCACCGGGGCGTACAGACGCAGCTCGTGAACGCGGGGCTGACGGAGTTCTTCTCACGCAACCTCAGCATCGAGGACATCCGCGTCTACAAGCCGGACCTTCGGACCTATCGGTGGGCCGCCGAGCAGATGGGCATTCGCCCCGAGGACGCCGTCCTGGTGGCGGCCCACGGCTGGGACGTGGCGGGCGCCAAGGCCGCCGGCTTCCAGGCGGTCTTCGTGGCGCGGCCCGGACAGTCGCTCTATCCGCTGGCCACGAAGCCGGACCTGGTGGTGAAGGACATCCAGTCGCTCGCGGCGGCCTTCGGCCAGCGTCCGTGAATCATGCCCGGTGAGGACGCGGGGCGACGGCGTCTCCACCGGGCGTGGGCGCACTAAAGCGCGGCGGTGGTGGGGGCGCCGCTGAAGGTGCGTGGCGCGAAGAGCGAGGCCTTCTCCAGGTTGCGCACCCAGGGCGTCTCCCCGTCCTGGAGCGTGACGGTCTCTTCGAGCGCGCCCCGCTCGTAGGCGTAGGTCTGTGAGATGCGGTAGCGGTCGAAGGGCGCGAAGCGACTGATGTCCGGATGCATCTCCAACACGGCCTGCCGGAACCCACCGTCTGTGTGGCCCGTGCCGTCTCCCAGCGACGAGCGGATGGTGCTGGCGACGCGGCCATCGTCTCCGGGAGCCGAGTAGTCCAACCGGAAGAACATTGTCTGCTCGCGAGGGTCCGCGCTGCCGTCGTAGTCCGGGTGGCGGCGGCGAAGGCTCTTCACCGACTCCCAGTGGTGGGCGTAGCGACGCTGCTCGACGGTGAAGTCGTAGTCGAACTGGGGAACCCGCTTCCAGGTTCCGTTTTCGAGGCGCTCCGCTTCGCCCCGGCCGACCCAGACGAGCGTGCGCAAGGGATCCGGGCCCGGCGTTGACTCCAGCGGAAATGACACGGCGGACTTCATCCGGATCGAGGACTAGGTCCGCGCGGCGAGGCGAGAGAGCCCCCGGAAGGCAGTCTCCGTCGTGGCGCCATAAACCCAGTGCGCCGCGAGCCCGCCCAGGTGGCTGCTGGCGGGTGTTTCCCGCGGCGGCGGCGAGAGCTTCAGCGCCGGAACGGCCGCCTCGTCTCCCGTGAGGAACAAGGCGGTGCCGAACCCCAGCCCCCAGAGCTTTCCGAGCAGCGGTGCGCGAGGCGACAGGGCGCCGTAGATGGCGCCCCACGCCGTGCCATAGGCGAGGTGCACCAGATTGCCGAGCCGCTGCTTGCGCTTCCCCTGGACCTGGATGCCCAGCGGCGACAATGCCTTGCGCGCGAGCTTCTCCGTGGAGGACTCCTGGGAGCCGCCGCTCGATTCCTCGTGCAGTGCCCGGCTGAGCAGGCCTGACAGCTTCGACGTTACGGGCGTCATGGCGAGCGTGCCCAGAAAGCCCGCCGCGGCGCCCATGGCCATGTCCCGTGGCAATGAGTCATGTCCTCGCCGGGAGGACGCGAAGCGATGCGGCAGCAGAGAGCGGACCATGGGGCAGGCCTCCTGAAAGGGGGTGAAGCCAACATGGCTTCACGGTGGAGGTGTGCATGGGGCGGGGTGGTGGCCGCCGACGGCCGTCGCCTTGCCTCCCCGGCGTCTCTGCCGCGCCGGGATGGGCTTACAGCGCCTCGAGCCGGAACTGCTGGCAGTCGTTGTTGGCCCACGTCCATTGCTGGACTCGCGCGCCGTCACCGGCGGTCCAACAGTCCGCCACGTCGAGCACCTTGCCGCTGTGGCGGGCCTCCAGACGGTGCCAGCCGCTCCCCGTGGCGATGGACCGGAACTGCTGGTTGGCACCCCCCGCCCACGACCACTGCTGCGTCAGGACACCGTCCGCCGTGCTCGCGCCCGTCACGTCGAGCACCTTGCCGCTATAGCGGGACACGAAACGCACGTAGCCACCATCGGTGGGCTCCATCGTCCACTGCTGGCTCGCGCCGCCGTGGCAGGCCCACTGGTGGAGGGCGGCGCCGTCCTCCGTCGAGGGGCCGGCGATGTCCACGCACTTTCCGGTGTGCTTGTTCACCAGCCGGTACGCAGTGGCGGAGGTACCGCCCCACTTGAAGGAGGCCACGGAGCGCGCGGGCAGGGTGTACGTGAAGGACTGGCCGCCCCACCGCACCTTGAACGTACGTGATGCACCGTCGTTGGAGTTGAGCGCAACCAACGCCAGCGAGCCGTCCGGATTGCGGAAGGCCACCGTTTCGACCTCGTTGTTGCCCAGCGTCGTGGCGCCAATGCGCACCGCGCCGCCGCGCACCACCTTGGCCAGATGCCCCCAGGCGTAGAACTCCTCGTTGCGCGTATAGGTGCCCGCACCGTTGTCCACCGTGAGCATGCCCCGGCAGTCCGGGCAGCCACCCACGCGTGGCCCATGGCTCGGGTCCAGCGCGAGGTTCCAGTACAGCGAGCTTCGCGCGTGGTGACGCAGGGGACCGAAGAGGTTGTTCTGGAGCGCCCACTCCAGGTTCGCCGCGGCGTTCGTCGCCCAGGCGCCGCCGGTGCACTCGGTGAAGTGGACCTCCTTGTTGGGATAGGCGTTCTGGAAGGTGCTCTGGACGCTGTAGCTGCCGTCAGGGCTTTCGTAGCAATGGTAGGCGACGCCGGCGACGGAGGACTGCGCCTGGCCTCCGTTGAAGCTCATGACTTCGAGCGGGTACCCCGAGGGCCCGCCGTGGTCGTACCAGTTGTGGTCCCAGGCCAGAATCTTCACCGCGCCGAAGCCCGCGGTGTTCATCGCCGGGCGCAGGTGGTGGGTCGCGAAGTTGGACTGGTCGTTCGACTCCATCTGCATCGTCGCGTAGCTGGGGTTCGCGTTGTGCGGCTCGTTCTGGATGCTCACGGAGTGGATGGGCACGCCCGCCGTGTTGTACGCCTGGAGGAAACGCACGAAGTAGCTGGCATACAGCCCGTAGTGGTCATTGCGGAGATAGCCCCCGCCCAGCAGCGAGTTGTTGAACTTCATCCAGGCCGGCGCGCTCCACGGCACGGCAATGACTTTCAGCTCCGGGTTGAGCCGCCGCGCCTGCTGGAGCAGGGGAATGATGTACGGCGTGTCGTGTCCGACGGAGAAGTCGTTCAAGTCACAGCACGTGTCGTCGTAGGTGTAGTGATTGCGCGCGAAGTCAGACGAGCCCATCGGCAGGCGCAGCATGCTGTGGCCCGCGCCATCGCTCACGCTGAACAAATCATTCATGATGGCGTCGCGGTGGGGGGAATTGAAGATGAGCCACGCGGATGAATCGGTGAGCGCGCCACCAAACCCGTCAATCGTTTGATGGGTCTGCGTGGGATTGACGTCGATGGCTGTCGCGGACCCGGTGTCGGGACCGAAGGTCTGGTTGGGTTCGGCGTTGAGCCGCTTCACCAGCGCGCTCCCGGAGGTCGTCGTCAACCAGACCTGGACGGACTCGTTGGCGGCCAGGGCGGGGACGGAACAGAGCGCGGTACACAGCAGGGCTTTGAATCGCATGGGGCACTCCAGGAAGCGTGGAGACGGCCTGCTTTAATTTGCAGGTTGTTCCTGAAATGCAAGTCTTCGTGCCTGGGGCGGACTCAGCGCCCCGGGGGCCCTGATGCCCCTGCGGCACGATTTCCACCTTCATGCGGATCCGCTCGCGGCCCTCGCCCTGGGTTCCGCAGACCCCCCGTCGCGGAAGGGGCCCCGGGGATGGCTGTCACCCGCGACGTGGCACCAGTAGCGGATGCTGTAGTTGCGCGCCAAGGGGCCGGTGAGGCGAAAGGCAGAGGATTCAATCCGGCGCGACTCGCCGGTGGTGCGCAGCGGCGGCCCTGGTTCGACCACGGCGAGTCGCCAAGGTCCTGGAGGTGGCGCCGGTACTCCAGGCCCAGTCCCCTGTACGGGAAGAAATGCCGCCAGCATCATCGGGAGTGCGAGCTTCTTCATGTCAGGGCTCCAGAGGAACGCGCTGACGGACGACGCAACTCGCACTGTATTCACCATTGGATTGCACTATTTCGCGTGGTTTGTACCTCGCCGTGCCCGGGCACGAGGCTGCGCCCGGGCACGTCAGGGAGGGCCTACCGGCGGCGGCGCTGCTGCATCGCCCGGCGTGCCGCGGCCCGTGCCTCGCCGCGCGCGGCGACTTCCTTGAGGGCTTCCTCCTCGCCGTTGTCGCCGGAGAGGAACCCGGAGAGGGCGCGGATGGTGGGGTAGCGGAAGAGGTCCACCAGCGTGAGCGGCTTCTCCACCTGGGCCTTGAGCTTCTCCAGCACCTGCACCATCAGCAGTGAGTGGCCGCCCAGGTCGACGAACTTGTCCTCCACGCCGACCTTGTCGAGCTTGAGCACGTCCTGCCAGATGGTGGCGATGAGCGCCTCCGTCTCGCCTTCCGGCCTGACGAGCTCGCCGCGCGCCTGGGCCTGCTCCGGCGGCGGCAGGGCCTTGCGGTCCACCTTCTTGTTCGGCGTCTGCGGGAAGGCGCTCAACGTCACGAAGGCCTGCGGCACCATGTACTCGGGCAGGCGCGTGCGCAGGAACTCGCGCAGCGCCTCCGCCGCGGGCGGCTCACCCGGCTTCGCGATGAGGTAGGCCACCAGCCGCTTGTCGCCGGGGATGTCCTCGCGGACGATGACCACCGTCTCGCGCACCGCGGGGTGCTCGCCCAGCCGGGCCTCGATTTCCCCCAGCTCGATGCGGAAGCCGCGCACCTTCACCTGGTGGTCCAGGCGGCCGATGAACTCCACCAGGCCGTCCTGCCGCCACCGCGCGGCATCACCGGTGCGGTACATCCGCGCGCCCGGCTCGGAGGAGAACGGGTCCTTCACGAAGCGCTCGCGGTCCAGCTCCGGGCGGTGGTGGTAGCCCCGCACCACGCCCGCGCCGCCGATGTACAGCTCACCGGCCGCGCCAATGGGCAGCGGGCGCTGCTGCGCGTCCAGGATGTAGAGCTGCGTGTTCGCGATGGGCGTTCCAATGGGGACGCCTTCGCCCACGTTCTTCACCGGGTGCGTGGAGGACCAGATGGTCGTCTCGGTGGGGCCGTACATGTTGATGACGTCGCCGGACACCGTCTCGGAGAGCTGGCGCGCCAGCGGGACGGGGAAGGCCTCGCCGCCCACCATCATCCGCTTCAGCCGCTTGAGGCCCTCGCGCGAGCGCTCCTCGGCCAGCAGCATGCTCGCCTGGGACGGCGTGCACTGGAGGTGCGTCACCGCGTGGCGCTCCATCAGCGCGGGGATGGAGCCGTCGAGCGCGGGCTCGGCGCCCGGTTGGCCCACGCCCGCGTTGGCGCGCTGGCGGACCTCGTTGAGCAGCGGCAGGTGCTTCATCACCAGCTCCGTGGGGACGCCGAAGTCCACGAGGCAGGCAATCTCATCCACGTCCAGGCCCTTGAGCCGGTCGGTGATGGCCACGCACGCGTCCACGCTGCCGAAGAGGCCGGAGGACTGGAAGTAGCGCTCGAAGGAGAAGTCGAGCAGCGCGTCCATCTCCTCGGCGGACAGGTGGTCGGTGCCGAAGTTGCCGTTGGCCAGCGTCGTCTGCTCCTTGAAGGCCGGGAAGCTCCAGGCGGCCTCCTTGATGAGGCCCACCGACGACTTGAGGTACGCCTTCATCGGCTCGCGGACGACCTCCTTCACGGAGGCCTCCGAGTCACCGACGAAGGTGTGCAGCATCAGCGACACGGTGCCCTTGCCGGGGTGGCCGGCCTTGGTCCATGTCTCGCGGTAGAGGGCAATCTTCTGCGCCACCTCTTCCACCGTCTGGCCCAGCAGGTGGGTGAGGACGTGGCAGCCCGCGCGCGCGGCCTCCTCGAACGTCTCGGGGTTGCCGGCGGTGGTGACCCAGATGGGCACCTCCTTCTGCACCGGGCGGGGCAGGGTGCGCAGCTTCACGATGTTGCCCGTGCCGCTCTTCGTCTCCAGCGCCTCGCCGCGCCACAGCCGGCGCACGTCCTCAATCTGCTGGAACATGATGCGCTTGCGGTCCGGGAAGGACTCCGGCCGCAGCGCGAAGTCGTTGGGCTGCCAGCCCGCGGCGAACGAGATGCCCACGCGGCCGTGGGAGATGTTGTCCACCACGGACCAGTCCTCGGCGATGCGCAGCGTGGGGTGCAGCGGGGACACGAGGCTGCCCGCGCGAAGCTGCACGTTGCGCGTCACCGCCGCCAGCGCGGCGGACGTCACCGCCGGGTTGGGGAAGAGCCCGCCGAACGCGTGGAAGTGACGCTCCGGCGTCCACACGGCGCAGAAGCCGTTGGTGTCCGCGAAGCGCGCGCTCTCCAGGAGCAAGTCATAGCGGCCCTCGGGGCGCTCGCCTTCGTCGCTGGAGAAGTAGAAGAGGCTGAACGCCATGGCGCGCGAGGCGTGCTTGCCCGCCTGGGCCGCGTCATGCCGCTCCGCGTGCAGCACCACCGTGAAGCCGCGCGTGAGCGTCCAGAGCAGCTCCAGCACGGAGATGTCGAAGTTGAGGCTCGTCACCGCCAGCCAGGTGCCGCGCTCCGTGCCCAGGCGCTCGTCCATGCCCACGCCGAAGTTCACGACGTTGCGGTGCTCAATCATCACGCCCTTGGGCTTGCCCGTGCTGCCCGAGGTGTAGATGACGTAGGCCAGGCTGTCCGGCGTGGCCGGCGGCGTCTGGGCCTCCGGCGCGGCGGCGATGCGCTCCCACTCCTGGTCCACCGCGAGCACGGCCTTGGCCGCGGAGGGCACGCGCGACAGCAGCCGCTGCTGGGTGAGCACCAGGTGGCAGCCCGCGTCCTCCACCATGAAGGCGATGCGCTCGGCGGGGTAGGCGGGGTCCAACGGCACGTAGCAGCCGCCCGCCTTGTGCGTGGCCAGCACGGCCACCATCATCTCCAGCGAGCGCTCCATGAAGATGCCCACGCGCACGTCGCGGCCCACGCCCGCGCCGCGCAGGTGCCGCGCGAGCACATTGGCGCGCGCGTCCAGCTCGCGGTACGTCAGTGAGGCCCCCTGGCAGATGAGCGCGGTGTCGTCCGGCGTGCGCTGTGCCTGGGCCTGGAAGAGCGAGGCCAGGGTGGCGTCGCGGGGGAAGTCCCGCCGCGTGTCGTTCCAGCGCGCCAGGAGCTGCCGCTCCTCCGCGCCCAGCAGGTCATGCTCGCCCACCGCCTTGCCCGGCGCGTCCCGGAGCGAGGCCAGGAACGCGTTGAGCTGGCGCGCCACGTCGTCCACGCGCGCCTTGTCCACGCGCGTGGCGTCGAAGTGCAGGTGGGCGTGGCGGCCCTGGGCATCCACCTCGATGACGAGCGCGGCGCCGCCCACGGCACCACCCGACTCGCCGAGGCGCAGCGCGACGGGGTACGCCACCTCACCCGCGTGGCGCTGGAGGTTGGAGAGCTGCGCGGAGCGGCCCAGCACGTCCCGGGCGAGCACGCCCCTGTCGCGAAGCTGCGTCAGCGCCTTGCGGAAGGCGCCCGCGGCCAGCTCCGGCGCGTCCTTCATGGGCAGCTCGATGCGCAGCGGGAGCTGCGAGGCGAAGAAGCCCTCCACCCCGGTGATGCGGGCGCGCGTGGAGGCATCCGCGTAGCCCACGTCGAAGCGGGGCTCGGGGGACAGGCGCGCCAGGAAGGCGGTGGCGGTGAAGAGCAGCCGCTCCTCGGGCGGCAGGTCGGTGGCCCACCCGGCGGGGACGTCCGAGGCCTCGAACTTCAGCGTGTGCGTACCCACGTCCTTGGAGCTGCCGCCCAGGAAGGGGAGGTCGGGCGGGGCGAGCGTCTCCAGCCGGCGCAGGAAGAAGGACTCCGCCTTGCCGGCCTGGATGCCCACCTCCGTCAGCCGGGCGCGCAGCTCCGCGGGGGCCTGGGGCAGGACGTCACCCCGGGCCAGCATCCGCGCGCCGAGCAGGTCCGCCCACGACAACGGCGCGCCGCACAGGCCCTTGGGGCCCTTCAGCGTGAGGTCGCCGCCCTGGAGCGCCACGGTCAGCGCGTCCCCTTCGATGTCGAGCACGGTGCCGGGGGCCGCCTCGGAGGCGGGCTCGGCGCGCCGGGCCTCGGAGAAGGCGACGGGCCCGTTGCCCAGCCACACCTTCGCGAAGGCGAGCGGGTTGGGGTAGCCGCCGTAGTCGAGCGCCGCCACCAGCGCGTGCGCCACGTCCACGTCGCCGTGCAGGTCCAGCACGGCCGCCGACTCCGGGCGCTGCGCGAGGCCGAAGTAGCTGCGCTGCGAGAAGTCCTGCGCCTTCGCCTCGGAGGTGCCCGCGACCAGCTCCTCCGCGAGCTCCGCGAAGGTCTCCATGCCCAGCGTGTAGCAGCGGGCATTGAGGCTGAAGGCCGTCTCGCCGGGGGCGATGTCGAAGAGGCGCTGCTTGAGGACGCGGCCCTCGTCCGCGCCCGTCGTCATCTCATGCCAGGTGACGCCGTGCTGGGGCTCGCGGTTCAGCAGCGCCCAGGACGTGACGTTGAGGCCGGCGTAGCGGGGCAGCGGGCCGTCGTGGAAGTTGATGGCCATGCGCCGCGGCAGGCGGAGGATGTCCTCCTTCACCATGCTCAGGTTGACGATGCTGAAGAGCCAGTCGAACGGCGCCTGGGACAGGAAGGGCAGCACCTGCTCGCCGGGCGGCACGTGCGGGATGGACTGCTCCTCCGCCCACTTCTGGAGCGCCGGCTCGCGCGTGACGAGGCCGAGAATCCGGACGCCGCGCTCGGTGAGGGCCTGCGCGCAGGGGACGACGAGGGTGCCCTCGCCGATGATGAAACAACTGGGCGACTCCGGAGCCGCGCTCATTCATGCCTCCTGTGGTGCAGCAATTCGGGTGTCCCCCGGTTCACAAGCCCAGGCCTTGCCGGGCGTCCGCGAGCGCGGGGGGATGCTTCAAAAGGTCGGCATGGCCGATGCCGGGGTACGTCTTGAGTGGGGCGCCCAGCCCGCGGCTGACGCGCTCGCCCTGAGCCTGCGGCAGCGCGCTGTCGGCGCCGCCATGCAGCACGAGCGCGGACGGGAGTTGCTTCGGCTTCAGCAACGGTTGGTTGTCATACCGGTGCCGTCCGAAGAGCCGGCCCAGGGGCCCCGTGCGTCCCGCCCGCATCGCGTGGAAGGGCGCGAACAGCACCAGTCCCCGGGCGGGCGTGTCCTGCGCCTGAAGCGCCTGGGCGGCCGCGAGCGCCGACATGCTGCCCATGGAGAAGCCCACCAGGTGGATGCCCTCCGAAGTGTGGGGCTGTGTCTGCGTCAACCAACGCATGGCGTTCTCGGCGCTCTCACGGAGCGCGTCGGGGGAGGGGCTCCCCGGCGATCCGTCGAAGCCGGGCGGCGCGATGGCGGCCAGCCCGAGCCCGCGGCCCTCGTCCAACGAGAGCAGGACGGACTTCGCCTCGGCGAGGTACCCCGGCGTGTTGCCGCCGAAGTAGACCAGCCACCGCGTCTCGCCCTTGGCGGGTAGTCGCGTCAACGTGACGAGCCCGGGCGGCGCGTCGGGGCCTGTCACCGTCCAGCCGTCTGACGCCAGCTCCGCCCGTGCCTCCGCCGACAAGGGCGCGCCGGTGTAGGGGAACGGGCCTGGGAGATCCTCGTCGTTCTGGAGCCAGCCCACCATGAGTATCCCCACCGCCAGCACGACGACGGTCGCTGGCGTCGCGTTCCGGGCCTTCAGGCGCCTGGCTTCAATGCTTGATGCCGTTACCTCGAACCAGCCCATCGAACCTCTCCGCTCGTCCCGCGCTGGGCGTCATCCAGGGCCTCACGGAGCAGCCGCCCCAGGACGTGGACGTTGGGCTCGCGCACCAGGCTGTCGTGGTCGCCCGGCACCTCGCGGATGTTCAGCGACGGCACCAGCGGCTCCCAGCCGAGGCTGGTCCCCATGTGCGCGTAGATGGCGTGAATCTCCTGCGCGCGGAACAGCGTGACGGGACCGGCGTAGGGGCTGGGCACATAGCGGCTGGCCAGGACCTGGAAGCGCTCGGTGAGCTGGAGGTTGCGCAGCTCGATGGGCAGCGCTTCGCCCCGCTGCTCGTACCAACGCAGCTTGAGCTGGCTGAGCAGCCGGGTGCCGTCGCGCTCCACCTTGGTGCGCAGCTTCCGGCTGACGTAGGAGGCCGCGCCTTCACGGCGCAGCTCGCGCAGGCGCTCGTTGAGGGACTGGCGCCGCTCCTGGGTGGACGGGTGGAAGGTGTCCAGGAACGCGACCAGGGCCACCGGCGCGCCCAGCGCGCGCAGCCGCTGCGCCATTTCATAGGCGACCACGCCGCCGCCGGAGTAACCGCCGAGCAGGTAGGGCCCATGCGGCTGCACCTGGCGGATGCTCTCCAGGTAGATGGAGGCCATCTCCTCGATGCTGTCGGCCGGGGGCAGCTTGCCGTCCACGCCGCGCGCCTGGAGCCCGTAGAAGGGCTGCTCCTTGCCGAGCGCCTGCGCCAGCTCGCGGAAGTTGAGGACGTTGCCGCCCGCGCCGTGCACGCAGAAGAAGGGCAGGGCGTTGCCGCCCTTCTGGATGGTGACCAGCGGCGACCAGCTCTTCGGCGCCGCCTTGGCGCTGGGGGCCTGGGCCGCCGGCGCCGCGTCACCCGGAACAACGTCCGGCGTGAAGGGGATGCCCGCGGCCTCGCGCACCAGCGCGGCGCACTGCTCCAGCGTGGGCGCCTCGAACAGGGTCGCCAGCGTCAGGTCCGCGCCCAGCGTCTTCTTGATGCGCGCGAACAGGCGCACCGCGATGAGCGAGTGTCCGCCCAGCTCGAAGAAGTTGTCCTTGAGCCCCACCTTCGGCGCGCCGAGCAACTGCTGCCACAGCTCGGCCAGCTTGCGCTCCACGTCGTCGCGAGGTGCATCCGCGGCCGCCGGACCGGACGCCGCGCCCGCCTGGACCGAGGCCGGAGCCGAAGCGGGCTTCGCCGCCTCCTGCTTCGGCCGCATTCGGGCCGCCAGGGTGTGCAGGTCCATGGAGCTGACGAAGAGCGCCGCCGTGCCCTTGAGGGCCAGCGCGCGCAGGAACGCCTCCTGGCCTTCCGCCGGCTTGATGCCCAGCGGCAGCCAGCTCTCCAGCAGCGAGCCCTTCTTCTGCGGCGAGCGGCCGAAGCGCCGCGCCTCGACGGCGGCGACGAGGTAGCCCTCGATGGCGCAGAAGACGTTGCCGTCCGCGTCGGTGAGCGTGACGTCGAGCAGCGCGCCGCGGCCTTCTTCCTGGCGCACGCGGACGTGGCTCAGCGCCACCTCGGGCCAGGGGCCCCAGACCTGGAGCTGCCGGTAGGAGACGGGCACATGCAGCTTGCCCGGCTGCCCCGCGTCGGGGAGCAGGGAGAAGGCGAAGCCGGACGCGATGTCCAGCAGCCCGGGCGGAATGCCGTACGTCGCCAGGTCCTCGCGGTAGGCGCCGGGAAGCTCCAGCCGGCCCAGCGCCTCGGACGCGCCGAAGCCCGCGCCGCGCAGCACCTTCCAGCGCGGGCCGAACGCGATGAGCGCGTCCTGCGGCAGGGACTGCTCACCCTCGCCGAAGGTCAGCGGCCGCTCCCCGCAACGCGCCTTGGCGGCGGACACGTCCAACGCGGCGGGGCGCTGACCTGGAGCCTTGTGGAGCCGCGCGGTGGCGTGCTCCGTCCAGGCGTTGCCGGCGGCGCGGCTGCGCACTCGGAACGTGAAACCTTCGCCCTCCGGCGCCAGCTCAATCTCCACCTCCCGGACCTCGCCGTCCGGGACATCCAGCGGCGACACCAGCGCGAGCTGTGTCAGCTCCAGCGGCTCGCCGGGCCGCACCAGCGCCCAGGCGGCGCGGGCCAGCTCGACGTACGCCGTGCCGGGGAGGACGGGGCCTCCGCCGCGCATGCGGTGCTCGTCCAGCACCCAGTGGACCTTCGCGTCGTAGAGGGCGCGGAAGACATGGTGCCCCTCGGGCGCCTCCACGCGCCGCTGGAGCAGCGGGTGGCTGATGGACTCACCGGGAGGCAGTTGCGGCGCGAGCTGCGCCGCGGCCATGCCCACCTCCTGCCAGACGCCCCAGCCCAGCGCGAGCGCGCGCTTCGCGACGCCCGTGGCCTCCAGCCGCGCGGCCTGGGCCAGCAGGAACGCGTTGGCGGCGACGTAGTCCACCTGTCCCGGCGGGCCAATCCAGGCGCTGGTCGACGCGAAGCTGACGAAGAAGTCCAGGGCCGCGCCCTGCAACGCCTCTTCCAGCGCCAGCGCGCCCAGCGCCTTGGGCGCGAGCACCCGCAGGGCGAGTCGCGCGTCTTCGCCTCCAGCGGCCCGTCCTCGAGTGTGCCCGCCGCGTGCACCACGCCGTGCAGGGCGCCGAAGCGCTCCCGCACCTGGGCGATGGCCGCGCGCAACGGGTCCGCGTCCGTGACGTCCGCCTTGAGCAGCAGCACCTGCGCGCCCAGCGCCTCCAGCGCGCGCTGGAGCTCCGCGTGGGACGCGTGGCGCGGAGCGCGACACGAGCGCGAGCTTCGCCTTGGCCTTGCGCGCGAAGAGCTCGGCGAGCGTGCGGCCGATGCCGCCCAGGCCACCGGTGATGAGATAGACGCCCTGGTCGCGCAGCGGCGTCGGGGCCTCGTCCAGCGCCGTCCGCTCCACCACCTGCACCAGCCGGCGTCCACCGCGCAGCGCCACCGGCGCCTCGACGTCCGGACGCAGCAGCTCATCCGCGAGCTCCCGTGCCTGGCCCATCACGTTGACCACCAGCTGGAGGTCCACCACGCGGGCCTTGAGCTCGGGCAGCTCCTTGGGGCCCACGAGCAGAGGGCCGAAGCTGAGCGCCTGCTCGGGGCTCGTCGCGTGCCCCTCCACGGACAGGGCCTCTTGCGTCACCCGCATGTAGCGGAGTCCCGCGGGCAGCGACTCGGCGGTCAGGGACTGCATCAGCGCCAGGGGCGTGAGGAAGTGCCGCGAAACCGCGCGCTCCCAGCCCTGAGGCACCGTGTCCCGGCCGGTGACGTCCACGATGCGAGGCGGCACGCGCCCCTCGGCACCGAGCGCGTCCCAGAGCGCTTCCCAGTCCTCGCGCGCGTCGAACCGCAGGGTGAACTGCCCATCGGCCGCGCGGCCGAAGGCGTCGCCCGGCAGCGCGCGCAGCACCTGGGCACCGCGCGCGGTCAGCTCACGCGCCAGCTCGGACACCAGCAGGTGCTGTTCGCCCACGAGGAGCCAGCGCTCGTTCTCCGCCGGAGCCTCCGGCGCCGCGCCGGCCTGCTCGCGGAAGCGCGGCACGTAGCCCCAGCGGGACAGGTTCTCTTCACGCACCAGCGGGCGCTCACCCTCGCGCCGCGCCATGAAGAAGCCGGTGCCCGGCTCCACCCAGTGGCGCTCGCGCTCGAAGGCATACGTGGGCAGCGCCACGCGGCGCCGCTGCTGGCCCTCGAAGAGCGCCGCCACGTCCAGGTCCACGCCCGCGGCCCAGAGCCGGCCGAGCGCCAACTGGAAGAACGCCGGGTCCGCCACGGTGTCGTTCGGGTGCCGCAGCGACGGCACCAACTGCTCGGCCTGCGGCTTCTCCACCTGGGCGCGCAAGAGCTGCGTCAGCGTCTGGCCGGGGCCGACCTCCAGGTAGACGCGCGCCTTGTCCGCCAGGAGCACGCCCGCGCCCTCGGCGAAGCGCACCGGCTGGCGCAGGTGCCGCACCCAGTAGTCGGGCGACATGGCCTCCTCGGGCGTCACCCACGTACCGGTGACGTTGGAGATCCACGGCCCGGTGGGCTTGGAGAAGCGCACCGTGCCCAGGAACTCGCGGAAGGGCGCGAGGATGGGCTCCAGCATGCGCGAGTGCGCGGCCACCTTGATGTGCAGCCGCCGCGCCTCCACCTCGCGCGCCTTGAGCTGCGCTTCCAGCGCCTCGATGGCGGCCACGTCACCGGAGACGAGACACAGGCCCGGCGCGTTGTGCGCGCCCAGGTCCAGGCCCTCGCCCAGCAGCGGCTTCAGCTCCGCCTCGGGCAACTCCACGCTGAGCATCGCGCCAGCGGGGAGCTGGTCGAAGAGGCGGCCACGGCAGGCGACGATGCCCAGCGCGTCCTTCACGGAGAACACGCCGTTGAGCTGCGCGCAGGCGTACTCGCCCATGCTGTGGCCCATGCAGGCCTGCGGCGTCAGCCCGCGCGCCTTCCACAGCGCGGCGAGCGACAGCTCCACCGATAGCAGCGCCGGCAGCGCGTACGTGGCCTGCTCCAACTGGGCGCGGGCTTCCTTCTCCGCACCGGCCTCCGGGAAGAGCAGGGGACGCAGCTTCAGCGACTGGTGTTGCTCCAGCAGCGACAGGCACTCATCCAGCGCGCGGCGGAACACGGGCTCCTGTTCATAGAGGCCCTTCGCCATGCCCGGGTACTGCGCGCCGCCGCCCGGGAAGAGGAACACGACGGAGCGGCCCTCCGCCTCCGTGTGCGCCTGGGCCGTTCTGGCGGCCTCCGGCTGCGACAGCAGGCGCACGGCCTCCTCATGCGACGACACCACCACGGCGCGGCGGTGCGCGAAGCGGCGGCGGCCGGCGAGCAGCGTGTACGAGGTGTCGCCCAGGTTGGGCGCGTCGGCCTCGCCAGCCGCTGG
>JBKGHI010000219.1:0-15375 GCA_046520405.1 Myxococcus sp. 1LA | reverse complement strand
GGCGGCGTCGGGCGCCGGCGCCTGGGCCGACGCGGCGGGGGCCGGCGGCGTCACCGTCGTCACCCGGGCCGCATAGCCCGGGGCGTCGATGTGCACGTTGCCCGCCTCGTCGATGCGGACGGTGGCCTTCTCGAACTTCGTGTTGGTGACGCCGTCAATCTTGACGCCGTTGAGGAAGACGGAGCCAGCGTGCGCCCCGAACGGGGCCAGGACCAGCGCGGCCGCGAGCGCGGCGCTGGGGAACAGGGGGTTCTTCATGTGGGTCACTCCTGAGAATCTCCAACAGTCCCGGGCACTTGGAACGCTTAGCGCACCCAACGGGACGGGACAAGGCGCGCGTGCACCCCGTTGGAGCGGCCGGGCCGCCCGGAGATTCACCCCACACCCGCTCAGGGCATGGGCTCGGGAGGCACCTCGCGCTGCGCCAGGGCCCAGTCACCGCCCAGCCCGTGGCCCTCGCGGAAGCGCCGGAAGTCGCGGCGGACGGCCCGCGGGTAGCGGCGGAAACGCTCCAGCTCGCCCTGCTTGATGGCGTTGCGGATGCGGGTGGGGCCGGCGTTGTAGGCCATCAAGGCCAGGTCCAGGTCCCCACCGAAGCGCTCCTGGAGCGAGCGCAGGTAACGGATGCCCAGCCGCACGCACAGCGCGGTGTCCGCCGTCACTTCCTCGCGGGACAGGCGCAGGCCTTCCTTCTCCGCCAGGAAGTGCAGCGTGCTGGGTTTGATCTGCATCAACCCGCGCGCGCCCTTCACGGACACGGCGTCTTCCGTGAAGTCCGACTCCACGTCGATGATGGCCAGGATCAACAGCGGATCATACGAGAGCCGTCCGGCCTCCTCCGCGATGGCCTGGATGAGCTGCCGGCGCAGCGTCAGGCCCAGGTCCGGGGCCCGCCGCGTCAGCACCGCGTCAATGAGCGACGCCTCGGGGGAGATGACCTCCGCCGCCACGACGCCCGGAACCACGGGCTGCACCGGGCGCTCCTCCAGCAACGGCACCAGCCGCGCAGACACGACGAGCGCTGCGCCCGCGAGCAGCGGGAGCCGGGAACAACCCGAACTGAAGGCGTGGAGACGTTCGAACAGCCGCGTACCGAAGGACCTCCCGCCCGAGGGGGCGGGAGATTTCACTTCCGCTGCTCCAGGGCCTGGATGCGCTCGGCCAGCTTCTCCAGGCGGGTGCCAAAGGCCGACAGCTCCTCACGGCGCGGAAGCTTCATCTTCGTCAGGGCCACGCGCACGCGCTCCTCGACGTTGTGCTCCAGGTCCTTGCGGTGCCCCGCCAGCCGGTCACCGAACTCACGGGCCTGGCGCTTCACCTCGTCCTGGCTCCACCCCGCCACCGCGGCCACGCGCTGCACGGCGCGGGAGGCTTCCTCTTCCGCCGTGTTCACCGCCAGCAGGGCCTGGCTCCAGAAACGCTCGAACGTCTCTGCAACGGGGTGCTTCTCTCGGGGGGCCTCGGGCTTGTTGTCCATGGGGTCTCTCCGGGAGGTGTGCGGGCCGGACGTCCAGGCCCGACACGGTCGGGGAACGGCCGAAATAAGCACACCCTCAACGTAAAGGGAACGACGGCGGTGCACCTCTCCCTTCCCTCACGCACTCAGAGAAAGGGAGAGGCAGCACGAACCGTCGGGGTGTGGTGAAAAATCAGGCGCGCGGCGAGGACGAGGGGCTGCTCGAGGGCTTCGCGCCATTCACCCGGCGCACCGGCTTCAGCAGCGAGTCCACCTTGCGGGACAGCTTCGCCAGCTCCTTGTTGAGGTCCTTCAGCTGCGCCTGGCTGGCCACGCCCACCGCCTCGACGACGCGCGTCTGGATACCATCAAAGCGCTTGCGCAGCTCGGTGCCAGCCGCATCCACGCGCCGGCTCAGCTCGGTGCTGGCCGCGTTGGCGCGCTTGCTCAGCTCCTGCACGCGGGGGTCCATCAGCAGCTCACCGGCCTGGAGCTTCGTCCACAGCGCCTGGGCCTCCTTCGCGGCCTCCTGCCCACGGGACTCCAAGGTCTTCACCACCTTGCCCGCTTCGCCTTCCAGCTCCTCGATGCGCTTCTGCGCTTGGGAAAGCTGGGCCTTCAGGAAGATCTCCACGTTCTGCGCCAGCCCGCTCTTCTCAGCGGCCTCGGAGCTCTGAACTTCGTTCTGCGTCGCCTCGGTCTCGGTCTTCGTCGTGGCCATACCGTCCTCCCCTATCCCGGCTTTCACCGGGCGGTAACCAGGTGCGTCAATGCAGCGTCCAACAGTTAACGCGGCGCGCCATGGGCGTCAAGGCAACGACAGACTCATAACGCGATTAGCCATAACAAAAGGAAAACCGCCGCCCCGGGGAAAGCTCCGGGAGCGGCGGTTGTCTTTAAGCGGACGATTGAGAGGCTTCCGGACTGCGGGCTAGGCCGCGCCGGTCGTCTGGGTGCCTTCCGAGCGGGAAGGCGGAGCGCTCAGGGGGCCGGTGTCGCCGTGGGTGGCGGCCAGGGCGGCCTCCATCTCGTTGACCTCGTCGGTGGGGCTCTCCACCGCGATGTCCAGGTGCTTGTAGTTCGGCAGGCCCGTGCCGGCGGGGATGAGCCGGCCCATGATGACGTTCTCCTTGAGGCCGCGCAGGTAGTCCACCTTGCCGTTGATGGCGGCCTCGGTGAGCACCTTGGTGGTCTCCTGGAAGGACGACGCGGAGATGAAGGACTCGGTGGAGAGCGAGGCCTTGGTGATGCCGAGCAGCAGCGGCTCGCCGACGGCGGGACGCTTGCCTTCCGACATGACCTTCTCGTTCTCCTCCTCGAACACCCACTTCTCGACCTGCTCGTCGACCAGGAAGTTGGTGTCGCCCACATCGGTGACGCGCACGCGGCGGAGCATCTGCCGCACGATGGTCTCGATGTGCTTGTCGTTAATCTTCACGCCCTGGAGCCGGTAGACCTCCTGCACTTCGTCCACCAGGTAGCGCGCGAGTTCCTTCTCGCCCAGCACCTTGAGGATGTCGTGCGGGTTGGCCGAGCCGTCCATCATCGCCTCGCCGGCCTTCACGCGGTCGCCGGAGTGGACGCTGATGTTCTTGCCCTTGGAGATCAGGTACTCCTTGGCCAGGTCGGTGCGCTGCTCGCCGTTCACCTCGGGGGTGATGATGAGCTTGCGCTTGCCCTTGGTGTCCTTGCCGAACGACACCACGCCGTCGATTTCGGCAATCGCCGCCGCGTCCTTCGGCTTGCGCGCCTCGAAGAGCTCGGCCACGCGGGGCAGACCGCCCGTGATGTCCTTGGTCTTCGTCGTCTCGCGCGGCACCTTCGCGATGACCTCGCCCGGGTGGATCTCATCGCCGTCGTTGACGGTGATGATGGAGCCCTGGGGCAGGAAGTAGCTCGCCGGGTTGCGGGAGCTCGGCAGGTCCTTCACGTTGCCGTTCGCGTCGCGGATGGTGACGCGCGGACGCGCCTCCGGGTCCTTGGACTCGATGACCGTCTTACGCGACAGACCGGTCACCTCGTCCAGCGCCTCGGACATCGTCACGCCTTCGATGATGTCCTCGTAGCGCACGACACCGCCCACCTCGGTGAGCAGCGGGATGGCGAACGGGTCCCACTCCGCCATGAGGACGCCCGGCTCGATGCGCTGGCCTTCCTTCACGAGGATGCGGGCACCGTAGATGACCTGGTAACGCTCGCGCTCGCGGCCCGAGTCGTCCACGACGACGATTTCGCCGTTGCGGTTCATGGCCACCAGCGTGCCGTCCGTCTTCTGCACGGTGACGAGGCCCGCGAACTTCACGCTACCCGCGTAGCGGTTCTCCAGGCTGGACTGCTCCGCGCGCCGCGTCGCCGCACCACCGATGTGGAACGTGCGCATCGTGAGCTGGGTACCCGGCTCACCGATGGACTGCGCCGCGATGACGCCGACCGCCTCACCCACGGACACCTTGCGGCCACGGGCCAGGTCACGGCCGTAGCACTCCACGCAGATGCCGCGCTTGGCCTGGCAGGTGAGCACCGAGCGGATCTTCACCTTGTCCATGCCGCTGTTCTCGATGCGGCGGACGCGGTCCTCGTCGATCTCCTCGTTGGCGCGCACCAGCACCTCGCCCGTGACGGGGTCGAGGATGTCGTCCAGGGCCACGCGGCCCAGGATGCGCTCGCCGAGCGGCTCGATGATCTCGCCACCCTCCACCAGGGCGCCGATGAACAGGCCGTCCATGGTGCCGCAGTCGTACTCGTTGATGATGGCGTCCTGCGCCACGTCCACGAGACGGCGGGTGAGGTAACCGGAGTTGGCCGTCTTGAGCGCCGTGTCCGCCAGACCCTTGCGGGCGCCGTGCGTGGAGATGAAGTACTGCAGCACGGAGAGACCTTCACGGAAGTTGGCCGTGATGGGCGTCTCGATGATTTCGCCGGAGGGCTTCGCCATCAGGCCACGCATACCCGCCAGCTGACGGATCTGCTGGGCGCTACCACGCGCGCCCGAGTCGGCCATGATGTAGATGGGGTTGAAGGACGGCTGCTTGCGCGTCTCGCGCTTGCCGTCGCGGTCCCCGGACGTCTCCTCCTGGGAGATCTGCTGCATCATCTCCTGGGCGACCTTCTCGGTGATCTCCGCCCAGATATCGATGACCTTGTTGTAGCGCTCGCCGTCGGTGATGAGACCCTCGAGGTACTGGTTCTCGATCTCCGACACTTCCTTGCGCGCGTAGTCCAGGAACTCCTGCTTCTTCGCAGGGATGATCATGTCCTTGAGCGCGATGGAGATACCGGCGCGGGTGGCGTTGTAGTAGCCGAGGCTGCGCACGCGGTCCGCGAGCAGCACCGTCTCCTTCTCACCCGTGAGGCGGTAACAGAGGTCGATGAGGCCGCCGAGCGACTTCTTGTCGAGCACCTTGTTGATGGCGTCGAAGCCCACCGCGCGCGGAACGACCTCCCACAGGAGGACGCGGCCGACGGTGGTCTCCTTGCGCTTGCCGTCGATGCGGCAGACGACCTTCGCCTGGAGATGGACCTCGCCGTGGTCGTACGCGGCGCGCACCTCGTCCGGCGAGGCGAACACGCGGCCCTCGCCGTTGGCGAACTCGCGGGCGCGGGTCATGTAGTAGATGCCGAGCACCATGTCCTGCGTCGGGACGATGATGGGCTTGCCGTTCGCCGGGCTGAGGATGTTGTTGGTCGACATCATCAGCACGCGGGCCTCCATCTGAGCCTCGATGGAGAGCGGCACGTGGACGGCCATCTGGTCGCCGTCGAAGTCGGCGTTGAAGGCGGCGCACACCAGCGGGTGGAGCTGGATGGCCTTGCCTTCAATCAGCACGGGCTCGAAGGCCTGCATGCCCAGGCGGTGCAGCGTGGGCGCGCGGTTGAGGAGCACCGGGTGCTCGCGGATGACGTCCTCGAGGATGTCCCAGACCTCGGGACGCTCCTTCTCCACCATCTTCTTCGCGGACTTGATGGTGGTGACGTAACCCTTCTCTTCGAGCTTGTTGTAGATGAACGGCTTGAACAGCTCGAGCGCCATGATCTTGGGCAGGCCGCACTGGTGCAGGCGCAGCTCGGGACCCACCACGATGACGGAGCGGCCCGAGTAGTCCACGCGCTTGCCGAGCAGGTTCTGGCGGAACCGGCCCTGCTTGCCCTTGAGCATGTCGGACAGCGACTTCAACGGGCGCTTGTTGGGGCCCGTGATGGTCTTCCCGCGGCGGCCGTTGTCGAACAGCGCGTCCACGGCCTCCTGCAGCATCCGCTTCTCGTTGCGGATGATGATGTCCGGAGCGTTGAGCTCCTGGAGGCGCTTCAGACGGTTGTTGCGGTTGATGACGCGGCGGTACAGGTCGTTCAGGTCGGAGGTCGCGAAGCGGCCACCGTCCAGGGGAACGAGCGGGCGCAGGTCCGGCGGAATCACCGGAATCACGTCCAGCATCATCCACTCCGGCTTGTTGCCGGAGACGCGGAACGCCTCGGCCACCTTCAGGCGCTTGGCGTACTTCTTCCGCTTCGCCTCGCTGGTGGTCTCGCGCATGTCCTTGCGCAGCTCTTCGGACAGCTTCTCCACGTCCAGCGACTTGAGCATCTCGCGGACGGCCTCGCCGCCCATGCCCGTGGTGAAGGAGTCCTCACCGTGCTCCTGGTAGAGCCGGTGCATCTTGTCCTCGCTGATGAGCTCGCCCTTCTGCAGCGGCGTCGCCTTCGGATCGAGGACGATGTAGCTCTCGCAGTAGAGGACCTTCTCCAGCTCCTTCAGCGTGATGTCGAGCAGGTTGCCGATGCGGCTCGGCAGCGACTTCAGGAACCAGATGTGGGCCACGGGCGTGGCCAGGGTGATGTGGCCCAGGCGCTCACGGCGCACCTTGGACTGGATGACCTCCACGCCGCACTTCTCGCACACCACGCCGCGGTGCTTCATGCGCTTGTACTTGCCGCAGTTGCACTCGTAGTCCTTCACCGGCCCGAAGATGCGGGCGCAGAAGAGCCCGTCCCGCTCCGGCTTGAACGTGCGGTAGTTGATCGTCTCCGGCTTCTTCACCTCGCCATGGGACCACTGGCGAATCTTGTCGGGCGACGCCAGGGCGATGCGGATGGCGTTGAACGACAGCGGGTCCTTCGGCTTCTCGAAGAAGTTGAAAATGTCCTTCACGTTGCCTCCGAAATCTCGTTGGGCGCCCTCCCCTTCCAGGAGGGCCGCCAGCTGATTCGGGCCCCCGCCCCGACCCGGCCGCGCCCGCCCCTCTCAAGGGAGGGCGGGCGGCCGGTCAGGCGGGCGCTCCGTGCAATCAGGCCTCGGTTCCCGTCTTGCGCTCCTCGCCGTCACCACCGCCGAGGAAGTCGCCTCCGAAGCTGCGCTGCCGCTCCGGTGGGGCGCTCTCCAGCAGCTCCACGTCGAGCGCGAGCGACTGGAGTTCCTTGAGGAGCACGTTGAACGACTCGGGCAGGCCGCTCTCCAGGACGTTGTCGCCCTTGACGATGGCCTCGTACATGCGCGTGCGGCCCACCACGTCGTCCGACTTGACGGTGAGGAACTCCTGCAGCGTGTACGCCGCGCCGTAGGCCTCCATCGCCCAGACTTCCATCTCGCCCAGACGCTGACCGCCGAACTGCGCCTTGCCGCCCAGGGGCTGCTGCGTGACGAGCGAGTAGGGCCCGATGGAGCGGGCGTGGATCTTCTCGTCCACCAGGTGGTGCAGCTTCAGCATGTACATGACGCCCACGGTGACGTTCTGGTCGAACGGCTCACCGGTGCGCCCGTCGAAGAGCACCATCTGGCCCGTGCGGGGCAGGTGGCCCTCGTCCAGCAGGGCGTGGATCTCCGTCTCCTGCGCGCCGTCGAAGACGGGCGTGGCCACGTGGATGCCCTTCTTGGAGCGGCGGCAGAGCTGCTTGATCTCCTCGTCGTCGAGCTTGTCGAGGAACTCGCCGAACGCCGGGTCGCTGTAGATGACCTTGAGGCGCTCCTTGATGGCGTCCGAGCTCCAGTTGGACTCGACGTAGCGCTGCAGCGCTTCGCCGGTGCCCTTGGCGGCCCAGCCCAGGTGCGTCTCCAGAATCTGCCCGATGTTCATGCGCGAGGGCACGCCCAGCGGGTTGAGGACCAGGTCCACCGGACGCCCGTCCTCCAGGTACGGCATGTCCTCCTCGGGGAGGATGCGGGACACGACGCCCTTGTTTCCGTGGCGGCCGGCCATCTTGTCGCCCACGGCCAGCTTGCGCTTGATGGCGACATACACCTTCACCATCTTGATGACGCCCGGAGGCAGCTCGTCGCCCTTCTTGATGCGGGCGATCTTCTCGCCGAAGGCCAGCTTCACGGCCTCCTTCGTCTCCTCCAGGTTGCGGAGGATGTCGCGCAGGCGCGAGTCCAGCGGGTCACCAACGGAGATCTCACCCCAGTACTTGTAGGGCACCGTGGACAGCAGCTCGTCGTCGAGGATGTCCCCCTTCTTCAGGAGGATCTTCCCCTTGTCGTCCACGAGCTTGCCCTGGACCTCCTTGGTGCGAACCAGCCCGCGGATGCGGCCGAACGCGCTGTCCTGGAGGACCTTGATCTCGTCGTTCTGGTCCTTGAGGAGCTTCGCCTCCTCCATGGACTCGATCTGCTTGGCGCGCTCGTCCTTCTCCACGCCCTTGCGGCTGAACACCTTGGCGTTGATGACGGTGCCCACCACGCCCGGCGGGACGCGCAGCGAGCTGTCACGCACGTCGCCGGCCTTCTCACCGAAGATGGCGCGCAGCAGCTTCTCTTCGGGGGAGAGCTGCGTCTCGCCCTTCGGGGTGATCTTGCCCACCAGCACGTCGCCGGGCTTCACCTCGGCGCCGATGCGGATGATGCCGCTCTCGTCGAGGTCCTTGAGGGCCTCCTCACCCACGTTCGGGATGTCGCGGGTGATCTCCTCCTTGCCCAGCTTGGTGTCGCGCGCGATGCACTCGAACTCCTCGATGTGGATCGACGTGTAGACGTCGTCCTTGAGGATGCGCTCGCTGATGAGGATGGAGTCCTCGAAGTTGTAGCCCTGCCACGGCATGAACGCGACGACCACGTTCTGCCCCAGCGCCAGCTCGCCCGTCTCCGTCGCCGGACCGTCGGCGATGACGTCACCCTTCTTCACCCGGTCGCCCTTGCTGATGATGGGCTTCTGGTTGAGGCAGGTGTTCTGGTTGGAGCGCTGGTACTTGAGCAGGTTGTAGATGTCGACCTCGCTCGTGACGTCGCTCAGCGAGGCCGGCACGTCCGCCTTCACCACGATGCGGCCGGCGTCCACGCTCTCCACGATGCCGTCGCGCCGGGCCACGCAGGTGACGCCGGAGTCGCGGGCGACAATCGACTCGATGCCCGTGCCCACCAGCGGCGCCGCGGTGCGCAGCAGCGGAACGGCCTGGCGCTGCATGTTGGAGCCCATGAGCGCGCGGTTGGCGTCGTCGTTCTCAAGGAACGGGATGAGCGACGCGGCCACCGACACGAGCTGCTTCGGGGACACGTCCATCAGGTCCACGTCCTCGGCACGAGCCTGGACGAACTCACCACCGCGGCGGCTGGACACCAGCGCGTTGGCGAACTTGCCCTTCTTGTCCGTCTCCGCGTTCGCCTGGGCGATGGTGTGCTTCTCCTCCTCGAGCGCGGAGTAGAAGGCCACGTCGTTCGTCACCACGCCGGCGTCGACCTTGCGGTACGGCGTCTCGACGAAGCCGAACTCATTGACGCGCGCGTAGGTGGACAGCGACGCGATGAGGCCGATGTTCGGACCTTCCGGCGTCTCGATGGGGCAGATGCGGCCGTAGTGCGTCGGGTGCACGTCGCGCACCTCGAAGCCCGCGCGCTCGCGGGTGAGGCCGCCGGGCCCGAGGGCCGACAGACGACGCTTGTGCGTGACCTCGGACAGGGGGTTCGTCTGGTCCATGAACTGCGACAGCTGGCTGGACCCGAAGAACTCCTTGATGACCGCCGTGACGGGCTTGGCGTTGATGAGATCGTGCGGCATGAGCGTCTCGATCTCCTGGAGGCTCATGCGCTCCTTGATCGCCCGCTCCATGCGCACCAGGCCGATGCGGTACTGGTTCTCCAGCAGCTCGCCCACCGCGCGGACGCGGCGGTTGCCCAGGTGGTCGATGTCGTCGATGGTCCCCTTGCCGTTCTTCAGATCGATCAGGTAGCGGATCACCTCAAGGATGTCCCGCTTGGTGAGGATCTGCCCGTCGAGCGGCTCCTCGAGGCCGAACTTGAAGTTCAGCTTGAGGCGGCCGACCTTGGAGAGGTCGTAGCGCTCCGGGTTGAAGAACAGGTTGGTGAACAGGTTGATGGCCGTCTCCGGCGTCGGCGGATCGCCAGGGCGCAGGCGGCGGTAGATCTCCATGATGGACTGCTCGGGGGTCTCGAGCTTGTCCAGCATCAACGTCTCACGCAGGTACGGGCCCACGTTGAGGTTGTCGATGAAGAGGACCTTGAACTCCTTGATGCCGTGCTTGAGGAGCTCGTCGACCTTCTCCTGGGAGACTTCCTCGTTGCACTCGAGGAGCACCACGCCGGTGTTCTCGTCCACGACGTCGTAGGCGGACACCTTGGTGAAGAGCTCATCCGCGTCGATGGGGAGCGTCTTCATCTTCGCCGCCTCGAGCTTCTTGATGGCGGCGCGGGTGAACTTGCGGTTCTTCTTGACGATCAGCTCGCCCGTCTTGGTCTTGATGTCGCGGGTGGCGCGCTGGCCGGGCAGCAGCTCGAGCTCGACGCTCTTCTCGAAGTCCTCGGCGCTCTGGAGGTAGATGGTCTCCGTCGCGTAGTAGTAGTTGAGGATCTCCTCGGTGGAGCCCTTGAACTCCAGCGGGTTCTTCTTCGCGGTGTCCGGGACGGCGCCGAGCGCGCGGATGAGCACCGTGGCCGGCAGCTTGCGGCGGCGGTCGATGCGCACGTACAGCAGGTCCTTGTGGTCGAACTCGAAGTCGATCCACGAACCGCGGTAGGGGATGATGCGGGCGTTGTAGAGCAGCTTGCCAGACGAGTGGCTCTTGCCCTTGTCGTGGTCGAAGAAGGCGCCCGGGCTGCGGTGCAGCTGGCTGACGACGACGCGCTCGGTCCCGTTGATGATGAAGGTGCCGTTCTGGGTCATCAGCGGGATTTCGCCGAAGTAGACCTCCTGCTCCTTCACGTCACGGATGGACTGGGCGCCAGTCTCCTCGTCCTTGTCCCACACGACCAGGCGCACCACCACCTTGATGGGCGCCGAATACGTCATGCCACGCTGGTGGCACTCATCTACGTCGTACTTCGGGCGCTCCAGGTGGTAGCTCACGAACTCCAGCGAGGAGGTCTCGTTGAAGTCGCGGATGGGGAACACCGACTTGAAGACGCCCTGAAGACCGAGGTCCTCGCGCTTGTCAGCGGCAATGTCCGCCTGGAGGAACTTCTCGTAGGACTGCTTCTGGATGTTGATAAGATTGGGAATGTCGATGATCTTCGCGATCTTCGCGAAGGTCTTCCGCACGCGGAAATTGTTCTGGATCTGCGTCGGCATTCTGGCTCCGGGGACGACTGCTCGGGCGGGCAAACTTCAATAACGCGCGGCGGCGCCGGGAAATTTGCAACGGTCAAATGGGCAAAGCCGGCGCCCCCTCTCAGGGAGCGCCGGCCTGCACATCCGGTCAGGTGGCCGCCCGAAATTTCCCGGAAAACCGGGCAGCCCCTGTAGAAACTACTTGATGTCGACGGTCGCACCAGCCGCGGTGAGCTGGTCCTTGATCTTCTTGGCGTCGTCCTTGTTGACGCCTTCCTTGACGTTCTTCGGAGCGCCCTCGACCAGGTCCTTGGCCTCCTTCAGGCCCAGGCCGGTGATCGCGCGGATCTCCTTGATGACGTTGATCTTGTTGGCGCCGGCGTTGGCCAGAACCACCGTGAACTCCGTCTTCTCCTCGACAGGAGCAGCGGCGGCGGCCGGGCCCGCGGCAACGGCCACGGCGGCGGCGGAAACGCCCCACTTGTTCTCGAGCTGCTTCACGAGCTCGGCCGCCTCGAGGACGGTCAGGGAGGAGAGCTGGTCAACAATCGCGTTCAGGTCAGCCATTGAAATGTGTCCTTCTGGTTTCGACTAACGGCCAACTCCCCTTTGGAGAGTTCCGGCCGGTGAGGTTGCGGTAGAAAAACTTCTCGGATGGATGAGGGCTTCTCAGCCCTGCGCCTTGTCCGCGTTGGCCTGGACGACTCGGGCAAGCTGCGAACCCGGAGCCGCAATGGTCCGAACCAGCTTGCTCGCGGGCTGGCTGATGACCCCCAGCAGCTGCGCGCGGAGCTCGGGCAGACCCGGCAGCTTCGCCAGGGCCTTCACGCCGGCGACGTCGACCTTGCGGCCTTCGACGACGGCAGTGCGGATCTTGATCTTGTCCTCGATGTCCTTCGCGAACTCGACCAGGATCTTCGCGGGAGCCACCACGTCGCCGTAGCTGATGCACAGGGCCACGGGGCCCGTGAAGTCATCAGCGATGACCGACACGGACGTGCCCTGCGCCGCACGGCGCGCCAGCGTGTTCTTGATGACCTTGTACTCGACGTTGCCCTCGCGGAACTTCTTGCGGAGCTTCGTCACCGTCTCCACGTCCACCTTGGAGAACTCGGCAACGACGGCGGAGGTCGTCCTCGAGAACTTCTCGTGGAGTTCCTTGATCATCTCTTCCTTCTCGCTCTTCAGCACTTTGACTCACCTCCTTACTGGGCCCGCCTTTTCAGGTCGGGCGTGATGCCTGGGCCAAAGTGGCAGAGCGAGAGGAGCCTCCGAGAGGCACCACACCGCACCTCCAGTCTCGGCAGGGCTGACCTTGCGGTCGTTTGAACCAGGGGTCGGAGGCGCCGTCCGGCCGGTTGCCCGGCTGCCAACGGAACATGCACCCTCTTCACCCAGGTCCCTGCTGTCATGAACCAGGTGTCGGAGAGCCACGCCTCATGACGTGGCGCCCCAATTGCAAAAGCCGGGGGCCTATACCCCCGGCTTCAGCAAAGATCCAGAACTTTCGAACCTGTGACGTCAGACAGGTGACAACCCTGACCAGGAGCCAGGGCTGCGTCCCCCCGTCCATGCGGCCCGGCGATTAGCCGTGGCGCGCCTTGATCTCCGTGGTGTCGAGCTTGATGCCCGGGCCCATGGAGGACGAGATGGCGATACCCTGGAGGTACACGCCCTTCGCGGCGGCCGGCTTCAGCTTCATCACCAGGTCCACCAGCGCGTTGAAGTTGGCCTCGAGCTTCTCCACCTCGAAGGAGGACTTGCCCAGCTTCGCGTGCACGATGCCGGCGCGCTCAGCGCGGAAGTCGACCTTACCGCCCTTGGCGTCGCGAATGGCCTTCGCGACATCCATGGTCACCGTGCCGACCTTCGGGTTCGGCATCAGGCCGCGGGGACCGAGCACCTTACCGAGGCGACCGACGACACCCATCATGTCCGGGGTGGCGATGACGGTGTCGAAGTCGAGGAAGCCCTCCTCGATGCGCTTCTGGAGGTCCTCGGCGCCGACCACGTCCGCGCCGGCGTTGGCCGCGTCGGTGGCCTTCTCACCCTTGGCGAACACGGCCACACGCACCGTAGCACCGGTGCCGTGCGGCAGAACCACGGCGCCACGGACCATCTGGTCCGCGTGCTTCGGGTCCACGCCCAGATTGAGGGAGACGTCGACCGTCTGGTCGTACTTGGTGGCGCGAGCCTCCACCGTCTTCTTCAGGAGCTGGAAGCCCTCGCTGATGCTGTAACGCTTGTCGCGGTCCACCAGAGCAGCGGCCGCACGAAACTTCTTCCCATTCGTAGCCATGACAGAAATCCTTGTCGTGAGTGGGTGCGCGGCGGCTTAGCCGACGACGTCGATGCCCATGGAGCGCGCGGTGCCGGCAATGGTGTTCATGCAGGCTTCGATCGACGCAGCGGTGGTGTCCTGGATCTTCTTCTTCGCGATTTCCTCGAGCTGAGCGCGGGTGATCTGCCCGACCTTCTCCTTGCCCGGCTTCTTCGCCCCCGAGCCCTTCTTCTTCTCGGTGTGCAGACCGGCGGCCTTCTTGATGAGGACGGCGGCGGGCGGGGTCTTCAGGATGAAGGTGAAGGAGCGGTCCGCATACACGGTGATGACCACCGGGATGATGAGACCTTCCTTGGCTTCCGCCTGGGTCTTCGCGTTGAACTGCTTGCAGAACTCCATGATGTTCACGCCCTGCTGACCGAGCGCGGGGCCGATCGGCGGAGCGGGGTTCGCCTTGCCGGCGGGAATCTGCAGCTTGACCTGACCTGTGATCTTCTTCATCGAACGACAACTGCCTTTCGAGTGGGTGGTACGAGCGGGCAACCAGACGGGGAGGCCCTCCCACCCATGAATCCGGCCCCGATTCGGGAACCGGAAATGCGAACGCCGCGCACTCCATACAGGGGTGCACGGCGTGGCATCAACCGCTAGCCGGTGGTCTTCTCCACCTGCATGAAGTCCAGCTCCACCGGAGTGGCGCGGCCAAAGATGCTGACCAGCACCTTCACCCTGCCCTTCTCGGCGTTGACTTCTTCCACGGTGCCGTTGAAGTTCGCGAACGGACCGTCGATGACGCGCACCGTGTCGCCGTCGTCGAACTGCACCTTGGGCTTGGGCTTGAGCGTGCCCTCGGAAATCTGGGACGTCAGCCGCGCCACTTCCTGGTCGGAGATGGGCAGCGGGTTCTGGTTCTGCGCCGTTCCCGGGAAACCGGTGATCTTCGGCGTGTTCTTCACCAGGTGGAGCGTCCGGTCGTTCAGCTCCATCTGCACGAAGATGTAGCCGGGGAAGAACTTGCGGCGAGATGTCTTCTTCTCGCCCTTCACCATTTCGACGACCTGTTCCATTGGAATCAGGATCTCACCGAACTGGTCCTGAAGGCCCTCCAGGCGGACCTTCTCTTCCAGGCTCTTCTTCGCCTGGTTCTCGAAGTTCGAGTAGGTGTGGACCACGTACCATTTCATCGCCATTACAGCTTCCCCCACACGGCCGGCAGCCACTCCACCATCAGGTTGTAGGCGGCGGTATCGATGCAGAAGAGGATGACGGCGGCCACCAGGGAAGCCACCACCACGGCCATGGTCGACGCCTTGGTCTCCGACCAGGTCGGCCAGGTGACCTTCATCAACTCCGAGGCCACATCAATGGACAGCGCGTGGGTGCGCGGGTGGAAGTACCCGGCCGCAGCCAAGCCCACGGCCAGCGCGTAGCCGACCAAGGTGGAGACCTTCCAATCCAGGCCCTCGATGAGGACCGGGTCGCTCCAGCTGAACCGCGCCCACGCCAACCCGATCAGACGCTCCAGGAAGAGGGCCAGGACGATGCCGGCGAGGAGATAGAAGATGACCACGAGCCGCTTCGGATCCATCGCCGAGCGGTTAGCCTGCTGGCTGGCCTCTGATGCCGTCGCCATGGTGCCTCACGAGGTACTGCGGATGCGAATTCGCGGGACTGCGAAAACACAGGAACCCCCGGCACCTCCAGGTACCGGGGGCCCCGCGACTACTGAGAGTTGGCAGGCCAGGAGGGATTCGAACCCCCAACACGCGGATTTGGAGACCGCTGCTCTACCGTTGGAGCTACTGGCCTAGAACCTTCCCTGAACTACCGACCTAGACCTTGCCTTCTTTGTGGTCCTGGTGCTTGCGGCAGCGAGGACAGAACTTGCTCAACTCGAGCTTGTCCTGGCTCTTCCGCTTGTTCTTCGTGGTCGTGTAGTTCCGCTCTTTGCAAATAGTGCACTCGAGCGAAATGATGGAACGATTGCCCTTCGGCATGACCTACCTCACCAGATACGAGAAGGGAAGGCTACCACACGCAGCCCTCCCCTCGAAATCGGGACAGTGTGCCCGGCGGCCTTTCGGCCAGCCCGACACTACTCGACGACTTCCGCCACGACGCCGGCGCCCACCGTGCGGCCACCCTCGCGA
>JBKGHI010000218.1:0-15409 GCA_046520405.1 Myxococcus sp. 1LA | reverse complement strand
CACCACGGCGTGAAGACCCGCGCCAAGGGCAACCGGCGCGGCGTGCGTCTGCGGAGGAACCGGAGGCTGCGCCATCGGCGGCGGGACCACGATGCCCTGCGATGGTGCCGGCGGCGCCACGGGGACCTGCGGACGGACCACCGCGGGAGGCGGCACGGGCGCCACGGGAGCCACCGGCTCGGGCGCGGCCTCCAGCACCTCCACGCCGGTGATGATCTCCTCCTCGCCCATGTCCCCGTCGTAGTCGGCGCCGCCGCGCAGCGCGGAGGCGTAGACGGACTGGAACTCCTCCTCACTCATCAGGTCCGGCGGCGTCTCGGCGGCCTTCGCCAGCTCGGCCTGCGAGCCCGGCGCGGGCCGAGGCCGCACCGCGTTCATGTCGATGGCGCGCAGCGGCCGGAACGCCTTGCAGTAGCGGCGCAGCAGCTGGTTCATCCGGAACTCGGGGATGACCACCGGCACCACGCGCTTGCCCGTCTTGAAGGCAATGGAGTCCAGCGTCGCGAAGTCGTGCGGGTTGACGACGGCGATGCTCAGCCGCGTCGCGTCCACCCGCATGGGCAGGTACTCCTTGTCGTCCGCGTGGTTCGAGGAGACCAGCTCCATCGCCTTGGGGTCCGGCACCATCTCCCCGGACGCGAACGCGCTGTTGTGAAGCTTGCCCAGCGTCTTCGCGAGGTCCTGCTCGGACAGCAGGCCCAGCTCCACCAGGTTCGTGCCCAGCCGCCCGCCATGCACCACCTGGGCCTCGAGCGCTTCCTCGAGTCCCTCGGCGGTGACGAGACCTTCCTTCAGGAGCTGTTCACCCAGGCGCATGGGGCCGCTTGTAGCCGTGCCCCGTCCCGCTCCGCAAGCAGACCCATACCCCTGGCACGGTGCGCTAGTCCTCCGGGTGATGGCTGAGCGCCACGCGGTTGCCCTCGGGGTCCCGGACGTACACCGTCCACCGCGTCTGATGCTCCAGGGGCACCCCCGCGCGGGCAAAGGTCTCCACGACCCCTGGCCGGGCGGTCTTCGGAATCCGGAACGCCAACATCAGCAGCCCTGGGGCCTCGTGCCGGAACGGCGTTGGCACCGGCTCGCCGCCCGCCGCCTCGATGGCCAGGAAGCCGCCCCCGGGCACGCCCACCCAGATGCTCCGCAGGGAGCCGTCCGGCCGGAGATGGCGGGTCAACTCGGGAAAGCCCAGCAGATCTCTGTAGAAGCCGGTGACACACTCGATGTCCCGCGCCTGGATGGCCACGTGGTGGAAGCCCTGAACGTCCATGACGCGGATGCTATGGTCTGCGCGCCCATGGCGCGACTGCTCATCGTCGAAGACAACCACGAGCTGGCCTCCCTCATCGTCGCCATGGCGCAAAGCCGTGGCCACGACGCGAAGGCCGCGTCCACCGGAGAGGCCGCCCTGGAGGCGCTCGGCCCGGGACAACACTGGGACGCCGCCCTGGTGGACCTGCTGCTCCCGGACATCCGCGGCAGCGAGGTGCTGGCCGCGCTGCGCGCCCACGGCATCCCCGCCATCGCCGTCAGCGGCGTGTACAAGGGGGACCGTTTCGCCCAGGAGGCCGTGCACGTCCACGGCGCCCGGACCTTCTTCGAGAAGCCGTTCGAACTCATCACCGTCATGGAGGCCCTGGAGCAGGCCGGTGGCGTTGCACCTCAACCCCGCGCTCCGCCGCCCATCCCGGAGAGCGTGCTGCTGGATGAGCTGCTCGACGCCGAGGACCTCATCGTGCTGGAAGAGTTCCCCCCCGAGTCCGGAGAGGCTTCCGAGCCCCTCCAGGTCGTCCCCAGTACGGACCCGCTGCCCGAGCCCGCCGACGCGGAGCACGCCCTCCCCCTGCCCTTCGCCAAGCGGGAGCAGGTGTGGAGCGAAACCGCCACGCCCACGACGCCACCACCACCCCGGCGCGCGCTGCCCGAATGGTCCCTGAGCGGCGTCCTGGGGGACACCACCCTCGCGCGGCTGCTCAACGCCTATTACGAGTCCCGCCACCACGGCGAGCTGAAGCTCCAGCAGGGCCAGGTGCTCAAGGTCGTCTACTTCGAGGCCGGCCGCATCGTGTACGCCGCGTCCAACCTCGCCACCGAGCGCTTCGGCCGCTTCTGCGTCCGCCAGGGCGTGCTGTCCGACGCGCGCCTCGCGGAGGTCGCCGCCTTCGCGAAGGAGCACGGCCTACGCACCGGGGAAGCCATGCTGCGCATGGGCATCCTGGACGCGGCCCGGCGCAAGCAACTGCTCGAGGAGCAGGTGAAGGAAATCCTCTGGTCCACCTTCACGTGGAAGGACGGCCGCTACGGCTTCAGCGCCATGCGCCCCCGCCGCACGGACCTGGTGAAGCTGTCCGTGTTCCCTGGCGACCTGGTGATGGAGGGCGTGGCGAAGACGGAGACGCTGGTGACCCTGCGCCAGCAGATGCCACGTTCGCGCCGGCTCTTCCCCACCGCGGATGCGCCGTACGGCCTGCACGAACTGAAGCTGGAAGGTCCCCAGGCGCTGGTGCTGGCCTACGCGGACGGCAGCAAGACGGTGGAGGACCTGCTCTCCCTCACCGACCTGCCCGAGCGGCAGACGCTGGCCACGCTGCGCGGGCTGGAGCTCCTCGGCGTGCTGGAGGAGCGGCCTGACACGCCGAGCCGCCGCCACCGCATCAGCTTCGGCCTGTAGCCACCCTACTTCCGGCGGCGCAGCACCCGCGCCAGCGCCGCCAGGCCGAAGACGGCCGCCCCCGAGCCGCCGCCCGAGCAGCCGCACCCGGACACCGGCGCCGGAGGCTCGGCGTCACCGGAGACGGGCACGCCGTTGAGGCTCACCTCTCCGCCCAGCCGCGGCGAGGACAACAGGGTCGAGCGCCCCACGTACGTCAGCGTCCGCGAGCCCTGGCTGGGAAGGCGCACGTCCTCCAGCACGAAGCCACCGTCCACCGCCTGGACCTCCACGGCGGCGCCATCCAGCTTCACGCTGCCGGGCACCCACTCCAGCCCGTCCACCCGCTCCAGGTAACGAAGGCTCCCTACCTCGCACGCGGTGGTGTTGCGCAGCTCCACCACCACGCCCACCAGGCCCTTCTCCGACGCCGTGGGCGACTCCGTCGTGTGCCGCACGTCCACGAAGCGCTCGGAGCCAATCGGCAGCACGTGCTCGGTGGTGGCCGTGTTGCCGCCACCCGCGTCAGCGAGGACGCGCAGGGTGATGGACTGCCCCACCAGCGCCTCCAGCCCCGTCTCCTGCGTGCTCACCGTCACGCTCGGGCCCGCCAGGGACACCTCCGAGAGCGCGGGCCCCGAAACCTGCGACCAGGAGATGGCCACGGCGCCACAGGCCTCGGGCGGAATCATCTGCGTCAACGTCGCGCTCGCGCCCTGGCCACAGCGAGCCACCAGCGCATCGGCCTCCAACGCGCCCAACTGCGCCGGGAGGGGCCGGTTGGGCACCTCCGCTGACGCTCGGCCACCTTCGCGCACCGGGCCCTCACTGTCGTCGAAGAGCTCCCCGCGCACGCGGTAGGACTCCAGGGTGCAGGACTGCGGAAGCGCCGGGCGCCACGTCCCGGGTACCGGCACCACCGCGGAGTCCAGGGCCTCGCCACTCAGCGTCTCCAGGAACACCCGGGCCTTCAGCGTGCGCGCGTCCACGCAGTTCAGCGAGGTGTCCAGGGCGATGGCCACGGCCCCATCGCCCGAAGGCACCACGCCCAGCTCCAGGCTGCCCGTGGACACGTCCTCCAGCGACGGCTCCACCTGGACGCGCAGCGCCGCCTCGGGGCCTTCCTGCGTGCCGCCACCGTTGATGGACATCCGGTTCCGCACGGAGAGGGACAACGTCCCGTGCGCGCACTCAGCGGCCTCCACACGCAGCCGCTCGGTCCCCACGGCCGTATCCAGCGGCACCGGCGTTCCATCCGCGGCGCGCACGGTGACGCCCGCGGGCAAGCCCGACGCACCATCCGTCAGCCGCCACTCCGTCAACACGCTCGGCAGGCCAGGTGTGCCAACGCAGGCGTGCAGCGCGTCGGGGACCAGGTCCACGCTGGCGCCTTCGCCCGAGGTGAGCGTCCGCGTCGCGCCCGGGCCGAATGGCGCCATCGGCCGGCCCCACGGCTCGACGTCCACGGTGAAGATGGCCGGGACACTGGACGGCAGGCCGCCTTCGTCCACGCCGCGGACCTCATACGAATAGCTGACACTCGACGACTGACACACCACGTCCGGCGGCGTGAAGGTGGCCTGCGCCCCCCCATTCTGGGTGAGCAACTGCGCGCCGGACTGACCGGAGACGGGGGTCCAGATGTAACGCACCGCCGGACACGCCTCGCTCGCCGGCTGCGCGTTGAACACCCGAGGCTCGCCCGAGGCGAGGGTCGACGTCCGCGTGGGCGACACCGTGGGCCGCGCGGGGCCTTGCGTGTTCACCACCTGGAAGGCCACCGCGGCGGACACATCGTGCGTCGCGAGCCCATCCGAGGCGTGGATGCGAAGCTGCCCCACCTCGTCCTTGCAGACGGGCCGCCGCGGAACGAGCGTCACGTCGAGCTGGTCCGGGTGCTCCACGATGTTGAAGCCCACCAGGTCCGCGCCCGGGGACGCGGAGGCATCCATCGACACGCGCACCGCGTCGAAGTCGGCGTCCGTCGCGGTGAAGCGGGCGGTGGCGGTTCCAGACTCCTCCACCAGGATGGGCGCCGACCCCACGTCCAGCACGGGGGCGTTGGCGTTGACGTACGTCACGACGTTGAAGCCCGGCTGGTCCAGGATGAACAGGCAGAACGCGGAGCCGATGCACGACACCTCGAGCGGCACCGCCTGCGGTGCGCCCGGGAGCGCCGAGCCCTCGAAGGCCGGGTGGAACCGCCACTGGGTGCCCGCGTTGTCCGCGCTGCTCGCGGGCACGGCGCCCAGCACCGCCGGCTCGCCATTGGCGCCCACGCCCACCGCCAGGCCGAAGCCCTCACCGTGGACACTGCCGTGGCCCGTGTTGACGTCCACCGAGGTGATGCTGACCGGCATGCTGTCCGGGAGCATCACGGGCGAGAAGGTCGTCCCGGCCGGGTCCAGCGCGCCGCGGAACAGGCCGTCCGAATTGCCGAACAACGCAATGGGATAGGGCCCCGTCCCCGCGAAGAGGTCCACCGTGCGCGGCGACTGGCTCGTCAGCAGCGGCGACACCGACACCTGCGCCTGGCGCACGTCCCGCGTGTACCAGAGGAGCTCCGTGCGCGAGACGCCCGTCACACTGAAGAGGGCATGGGGCGCCCCGTCCGCCGTCTCCGCCACGCCCAGCACGTCCGTGGGAGACACCAGTCCCGCGCCGATGTTCAACGACGTCCAGGGCGTGGGGCCCTCGACGCCCGTCGGAGCCGTCAGCAGGGAGAGCCCTCCACCGGAGAGGGCCACCGAGGCATAGCCCGTGCCCGACGGGGTGTGCTTCACCCGCCGGACGCCCACCACGGTGTTCACCGGGTCCGGCGGGATGATGTTGCCGGCCGCCCGGCAGTTCTGGTGGCTGATGATGTCGCCCGGGCGCACGACGACGGCGAAGCAGCCCGCCGGAGACAGGAAGGTGCCGAACACGTCGCTGTGCAGGAAGACGACGGACTGGACGCCGTGCTCGTACAGCTCCGTCTGCGTCGACGTGGACACCGCGTAGACGCCCGGTTCGAAGACGTCCACCGTGCGGGCAATGCCTGGCACCTCGGTCACGTCCCAGTTGGCGCGTGCCGCGGTGGCCACACCCAGGCAGAGGCTGATGATGACGAGGGGACGCACGGCTCGCTCCTAGTAGGCCACTTCGGCTCGCAGATACAGCCGGTCCTGATTGTCCGACGAGCCGGGGCTCAAACCCAAGCCGCTGAAGCCCAGGAGTGTGTACCCGGTGGCCAATCGCAGCCGCTCATCCACCCGGTAGGCAACTTCCGCACGGACCGCGCTCAGCCGCTCGCCCTCCGGAGACGCGGTCCGTCGCGCCAGCTCGGCCCCTACCTCCAGGCCCCCCACGACACGCACGGCGGGACGCACCGTCCCCGTCCACACCCAACGCGCCGAGTCCTCGACACGGGTACGGCCCGCGTGCAGGCCCGCCGCCACGGAGAGCCGGTCTCCCAGGCGCACGGCCGGCAGCAGCGAGAAGGTCTGCAAGGCCCGGTCACCGAAGGCGGACCGGACGCCCGGCAGCAGCTCGCGGGTGATGCCGTAGCGCGCTACCAACAGCCAGGGCCCCGGTCGCCACGCCACCGCCGCGTAGCCTTCCACCAGCCGCGTCTCCAGCACGTCCGCGTTGACGGTGCGCGCGAAGTCCACCCGCCCGGAGGCCGTCACGTCCTCCAGCAACTGCGCCTGCGCCGCCAGCGCCACCACCGCCTGGAGCCGGTCCACCGCGATGCCCGAGCCTCGCTCCGGCGTGCCCTCTTCCCGGCGCAGCTCAACGCGACCATCCAGGCGCAGGCGCGGCAACACGAGCTGCCCGAAGACGCCTCCTGCCTCACGCTCCAGCGGACTGTCCACGTCCAGCAGGCTGCGCACGCCGCGCTCGTACCGGACGCCCACGCTGAAGCCGCCGGTCACCTGCTGCTGGAAGCCCACGGCGCGAGCCAGCCGCACGGCCGTGGCGTCGTGTGAGCCCACGTCCTCCACGAACAGCGCGGTGCCGCTCCCCGTCAGCTCGGTGCGCGCGCCCGTCAGCGTGCGGCCCGCGCCGAAGTCGGGCCCGTCCACGTCGACGGAGTATCCGCCGTAGAACACGTCCTGGCCTCGCCGCGCCTCGACGTTCGCCCAGGCCCGAGGTCCCAGCTCCGGCCCCCAGCCACCGAACACACCGGCTCGCGTGTCGCGGTCCACCTGCACATCCACGCCCGCGGACGTGAAGGTGTCGTCGAAGCGCCCGGGCCCCTCGCCATGCAGCGCCAGCGCCTGTCGATGCGCGGCGCGGAGCTGGAGCCGCTCGAACACGCGCAGCGAGCCCGCCACGCCCGCGGAGGTGCGGCCACCGAAGAGCGAGGGCCCCACACCCGCCACCTGCGCCGCGTTCAGCCGCGAGTCCCGGACCTCGGCGCGCACACCCCACCGCGACTCCTCCCAGCCGACTCCGGCGGCAAGGACGCGGGCGGAGAACGGCGAGTCCATGAAGGGCGCACGCGGGTCGGCCGAGCGCCGTTCGTCCGCCAGCAGCGTCAACCGGAGCTTGCCCAGCGGCTGGTTCACACGCAGGGACGACTGCCGGAAGGGCGCAGCGTCGGTGTGCGCGCCATCGGAGAAGCCTCGACCGCGCAGGCGGAACGCGGCGTCCACCGTGCCCTCGCCGTACAACCCGGGCCCCGAAAGCTGAAGGCTCACGGCCTCCGCGCCGGTGCCCGCGTCCGGCCGGGGGCGCAGGAAGCTCAGGCCGCCGTCATCCGAAACGCCAAAGAATGACGAATCCACCGCGGTGCCACGGCTGGACGCCACCTCCGCAGTCACGCGGTAGCCCCCCAGCGCCGTGCTCGCGCGGCCCGTGAAGAGCGAATACGGCCGGCCCTCCCGGCCTTCGCGCACCGCGCCCACACCCAGCCGCGAACCGCGCCACTCGCCCCAGACCTCACCGCCCGCCGTGTCGCCCGCGTCCGAGAGCCGAAGCGCCGCGTAGTCCACCACCAGCACCGGCTCCGGAGACTCCGTGGGCGCGCTGGTCCGCAGCCAGGCCTCCCCCGCGAGGAACGACAGCGGACGCGCCAGGAGGATGCGCCCGGCGAAGTAGTCGATGTCGTAGTCGACGCCGCGAATCAGGTGCCGCTCACCCATCGGCAGGCCGGTGACGCCGTCCCGCACCTCCACGCGCACCAGCTCCGAGCCCTCCGCCACCGACGCCGCGCCGAGGTAGTACAGGCTGCCGCCCGTGGCGCGCAGCTCCTCGTGCGCGGGCACCGCGGACACCTGCCGCACGGGGTCCGACAGGCTCCCGCCAAACGCCTTCACCCCCACGCGCGCCTGCTCCGCGCCCACCTGAAGCTCCGCGTAGGGCCCGAAGAGCGGACGGTGATAGCGGCCCACTTCGCGGTCATGAATCCGCGCGCGGTAGGTGCCCAGGCCCGCGCGGCCGTGCTCCGAGTGACGCGCCTCCACGCGCAGACGCGCCTCGGTGGCGTTGGGCGTCAGCGACACGGAGTCATCGCCCCACTCCGCGGGCGCCAGGTCCGGGTCCGCCGCCCGGTCGAAGCGCTCCGGCACGCGCGGACGCAGCCAGTCCGGCAGGCTGGCGCCGTTCAACGTGCGCCCATCCGTGTCGCGCAGGTCCAGTTCGCCCACCAGGTCCACCGCCCCCAGCCGCAGCTCCGCGTGGGCGGAGCCACGTCCGCGCAGCTGGACGTCACCGCTCCCCAGTGCGTAGCTGGCCTCCACATCCAGCAGGCCCACGGCGAAGGGACGCACCGAAGCGGCAATCTCCAGCGTCTCGTCGCGCGCCGGGCCTTCAGGCAACGTGAGCCGGACGGGCACCTGGTTGCGGCCCGGCGACAGCACCACCAGGGCGTCGGCGCGGCCCTCGGGACCGACCACCACTTCGCCCTCGGGGGTGCGGATGCGCGTGCCGGTGGGTGCCTCCACCTGCACGCGCGAGGTGCCACTGGCCGCGGGCGCATCCCGTCCCGCGGGAAGCTGAAGCGTGGCGACGGGGACCATCGGCCGGGGAGCCACCAACCAGCCACCGTCTCGCGACACCACGTCCACGCGCTGACGGTACAGGCGCACCGTGCCCTCGGCTCCCGAAGCGGTGATGGGGAGCAGGTTCTCTCCGGCGACGAGAGGCACCTGCGCTTGCCATGCGCCCTTCGCGTCCACCTGGGCCGCCACACCCGCCACGGTGACGACGTCCCCCGCCGCGGCCTGCCCGGCCACGCGGAAGCGCACGGCGTCCTGCCCTGGCGCGACCTCCGCCACCGGCGGCGCCTCGGTGAAGGAGAGCCGCACAGGCGCGGCTTCCACCGCCACGCTGCGCACGGCGAAGTCCTGGAGGACGACCGCACCCCAGGGCACCTCCACCGTCGCCGCCTCGGGACTGACGCGGCTGGAGACGGGCAACGAGCGTGTATCCACCTTCAACCGCTGACGGCCCGGACGCAGGTGCAGTCCGCCCGTCGCGTCCGGCACGCGGGAATCCACGCCGGTGATGTGGAAGCGCCCTCGCGCGTCCGTGCGGACATCGCGGCCCGTGGTGAGCACCAGCCGCACGTCGGCAGTCCCGGTTCGTCCGCGCCGCACAGCCCATCGCCGTTGAGGTCCTGGCACACGCGGCCCGCGATGGTGGAGGCCTGCGACGGCGTGTCCAACGACAACGCCTGCGCCCGGGCGGCCAGGGGCAACAGCCACACGGCGGCGAACAGGCAAGCCAGCGCGCGCATCATGGGCGCACCTCGGCCAACGCCGTGACGCCCGTGGCGACATCCGCGACGGAGACACTCACCGGCCCCGGCGCACGCACGGTGAAGGACGTGCGTCCCTCCTCCGCCCGCTCCTCGACGCGCTCACCGCCCGTCAGCGAGACGAACACATCGCGCCCGGCCAGCACCTGTCCGTTCGCGTCCTCCACCCAGTACGTCACCCGCGCCCCGTTCACCGAAAGGCGCACGTTCACCGGTATCTCCGGCGCCAGCCGCACGCGCAGCGTCGCGTCGGACGGCACCAGCGGGCCCTCCAGTGGGAACACGGGCCCCAACGGACCCAACACGTGAACCGTCCGCGTCAGGCCCGTCCACACACCGTGCGAAATCTCCAGCGTCGCCGGGCGAGCTGGCCCCAGGGGCACCGTGCCATCCCAGCGCGTCGTCACCTCGCGACCATCCACACGCAGCGGCTGTTCCGGCACCGGAAGACCCGCCAGGTCGGACACGCCCGCGTACAGCTCGTCATCGACGCGCCACACGGTGATACGCGCGGGCTCGGTGCCAGCGGGGCCCCACGCGCGGGCATGCAGGTCCACCTCCGTCGCCTCGCCAGTCGCCAGTAGCGTCCAATCGCTGATGAATCTGCCGGGTTGCGGCTCCTCTGGCGGTGTGAAGTCCCCCACCGGCGCGCGCAGCTCCACCGTGGCGCCCGGCCGAGGCCGGTTGAACGCGTCGCGAGCCGTCACCGCCACGCGCGTGCGAGCCCCGTAATGCACCAACGCCTCGGCCCCTTCGATGCGGCTCTCCGCGACCGGCCCCTGCACCAACTCCAGCGCCGGCGTCTCGCGCGAGCCGGGACCACGCTGCGGCCACGCGGCTTCGATGCGTTCGTCACCCGCCAGCGTCCGCGGCGCCGTGTAGCGCCACTCCAGCAGGCCGCCCGGCGAGCGCGTGGGGCCCCGCAGGGTGCCGTGACGCACCTGCGTGGTGACGCGCGCGTCCTCCACGGGCAGGCCCATCGCGTCACTCGTCGCACAGACCAGCCGGGCCTGGGACACGCCGTCGGCGGGGAGCCGCTGCGGCTGGAGCACACACGCCAGACCGTCAGTGGGCGGCAACCGCAGGTCGATGGGCATCCGCCGCACGTTGCCGACCTTGTCCACCACCCGCCCCTGCCCGATGCGATGTCCGGGCGGAACGATGATGGGCACGCGGAAGCGGCCATCAGGGCCCGCCGCCACCGGGCCGAACGTCTGCCCCGCGATGTCGATGGCAATCTCCGCGTCGGGTTCCGTCGTCCCCGGCAGGTTCACCGACGCGGCCAGCGGCACGAGCACGCGCCCGTAGGCCCCGTGCACCGACTGCGGGCTGGGCCACGCGGAGAACGCCACCAGGATGGCCACCTCGGGGTAACGCGTGTCCGGCAGGACATAGCGAGCGCGGTACGTGCCCGGCCCCGTCCGCTCCAGTCCCTCCACGCGGCCCACACTCACGCGCACCACGGGCGGCGCGCCGCTGTCATCCGCGGTGCCATCCGGCCGCACCAGTTGGACGGTAAGCTGCGCCTCCTTGTCCTTGCCCTTCACCGGCGCGGAGGGCTCCAGCGCGAGCCGCACCTCGGCGGCCGGCGGGCCCAGCACGTAGCGCGCGCGGGCCTCCAGCCCATCCACGCTCGCGCGGACCACCACGTCACGCGCGCCCGGTCTCGGCACCACCACGAAGGTGCGCAGCGGCGGCTGCGCGGTGTCATCGCGCAGCTCCGCGCCATCGGCCTGGACGGAGGGCTTGCCCATCGGCACCGGACGGCCCGAGGCATCCTTGCGGACAAGCGCCACGGGAAATCCATCCGGCGCCACGGCGGACGACGGCCCGAGAATCTCGAGCGTGTCCGCCCAGGCCGGGGCACACAGCAGCAACCATCCTAAGAGGAGAAACCGGTTCAGGGCCGAGTCAGTCTACAGGGCGCGATGGCTTCGCCGAAGTGCCTTCCGCATCGACGCGCGCGGCCGAAGCCAGCACGCCATCAACAGGATCAACCCGGAAAGCGTCAACGGTCCGCCACTGGTGCTACAGCCCCGAAGCGCCTCGTCGCGCACCGGCCCTTCGGGAATGAAGGTCACCGGCGACACCGAGGAGGACGAAGATGACACCGGTTTCAACGCACGTCCCGGAATGACGCGTGCTCCCGTGGGCCCGTCCGTCACGGGCTGGCACACGGCGGGCGGCGCGTAGACGCGAAGCCGGAAGGCACTGCCCGGCCTGCCGGAGATGAGCGCCGTCAGCGAGTTGTGACCATCCAGCGGCGCACGCGTGGCCACCAACGAAACGCCCTGTTTGAAGCGGGATGGGTCCACCAGCTCACGGCCGTTGAGCCACACCCAGCCCGCGGTGGAGTCCTCGCCGTTGTAGCCGTTGTCCACGCACAACACGCCATTCCCCGTGCCCGCGAAGCCAAGCGCCACGCCATTGGGCTGCCCGCTGGTGCGCGCCACCTCCAGCGCCGCGAGCATGAGCCAGGAACCGGGCCGCGTACACACCTCCTCGGGAGAAGGCGAGTCCACCGCCGCCAGCTTGCAGCCCGGCTCATCATCCAGCTTGAAGGTGAAGGCATGGACGTTGAAGTCGCCGCTCTCCGAAACGGTCCACACCACGCGCACCGTGCCGTCCGCGTCCACGCTCAGGTCGGTGAGGCTCTCGTTCTCCGGCGTCTCGGTGATGGCGTAGAGCGTCTCCGTGCTCAAATCGTAGAGCACGATGTCGAAGTCGTTCTTCGCCGGGTCCCTGCGCTCGAAGGCAATCAGCGAGCCGCTGATGCTGGGGTTCGCGTCCATCCCCGGCAGCGCCAGCCGCTGCTCCGTGCCGCCGTCCAGCGGCTTCCAGTAGATGTCCCGGTCCGTCACGCCGTCGATGGTCCGCGTGCTGGCGTAGACGGCGATGTCGCCGTTGGTGTCCGGCATGGACTCCTCGCCTTCGCTGCCCGTCAGGGCCTGCGAGTTGAAACCTGTGGCGCTCCGCCGCGCCTGCCAGATGTCACAGCGCAGCCCCTGCTCGTCGCACTTGGCCCAGACGATGGTCGAGCCATCCGGCGACACCGCGGGCGCGCGGTCCTGGAACGTGTCGTCCGTGAGCCGCGTGAGCGCGCCCTGGTCCAGGTCGTAGATGGCGATCTCCGGCTGCGACGTCACGCCGGTGTAGCCGAAGTCCTGCCACGCCACCGTGCGGCCGCCAATCACCGCGGAGCGACGGCTGCTCCCCGCCTCCGGCGCCAGCTCACGGGGCGCCGTGTCCACGCCCACGTCGAACGTGTAGATGGCGCTGGAGGTGCTCACGCGCGTGAAGACGATGGTGCCGCCGGAGATGTCCGACACGAAGTCGAACGCACCGCCGTTGGGGATGGCGGCGTCCACGAACGTCGTCAGGTCGTGGTAGCGAATCTCGCTCGTGCCCCGGGATTCGTTCGTATACGCCACCAGGGGTCCGCTCACGTGCGGGTCCGTCTGGTCCCCGGGGCCACCGGCCACCACCTGCAAGGTGCCCGTCAGGGTGCGGAGCTCCGGACTGGAGGCGAAGGCGAGCGGGGAAAACAGGCAGCAACTCAGGGCCAGTGTCCGCAGCATCGGATAGGACCTCCCGGGGATTCCGAAACGAAGACCCACGCCACGCTCAAGGCGCAGTGGGCCCGGAACCCTTCCGGTGCTGACTTCCCACGGCGGTCACGGCCGGCCGGACTTCAGGCCCCGCGGCTTTGCGCACCTGGGCTTTCGCCCGGGATTGCCCTTGAACAGGAATGACTCCTCTCGGAAGTGTAGGGAGCCCCCTCGCCATGGGTCAAGGCAAACACCCGCTTGTCCCCATGGCTGCTGGGTCAGTCGTCGCGCGCCTGATTCCAGATGTTCTCGGTATCCGTCTTGAGCGGCGGCGGTGTGGTGTCCACGACGACGTCCTTGGTGTCCTTCTGCAGGGTGCGCCCCACGCCGAAGGCCTGGACGTCCACCGTGTTGCGGCCTTCGCGCAAGACCACCTTTCGCTGGAAGTTTCCTTCCGCATCGGACGTGACGGTGACGCCATCCACCTGCACGCGGCTGCCGGGTGAGGCCTGTCCACGCACGACGAGCTCGCGCTCGCGGCGGGTGCGCTCGGAGGGCCAGTCCACCTTGAGCAGGAGGCTGGTGGGGATGGCGGACGGCTCCGACGGCGCCTGTCCCGGCCGCACGACGGCCTGCTGCCCCGCGCGGACGATGACGACCTTGCCCTGACCGACGAGCGTCACCTCGCCTTCGCGCGTGCCCACGGCCACGGTGCCTTCGCCGTTGTTGCTCATGGTGAACTCACCGGCCTGCTGCAACGTGGCCTTCGCATCCGAGTTCGCCGCCTTCACCTCGAAGGTGTGCCGCTGCCCCGGGCGCACCACGGCGGTGGCCATACCGCGCTGGAGCAGGATGCGGGACAGCGACTCGGTCAGCTCGTCCACGGAGATTTCCGTGCCCGGGTCCATGTGCACTTCCACCGCCTCGCCGCCAATCAGCATGGCGTACGAGCCGTCATCGGTGCGCACCCGCTCGTCGCGCCGCAGCATCGTGCCCACCGTGGCCTCGCGCCACGAGCCGTCCGTGTTCTGCACCTCCACCTTGCCGGACACCTGCGTCAGCTCCAGCTCCAGCGGCTTGTGCACCACCGGCACCTTCTGGGCGGGCGGCACCACGGGCGGAGGGGGCGGCGGAGGAGGCTGGCGCAGGAAGACGAACCACCCCACCGGCAACGCCGCGAGAATCAGCACGAGGCCGATGAAGAAGGGCGCTTGTCGGCGCGATGGGCGGGAATCAGCCATGGACGTCTCGCTAGCTATCACGCCTTCGGCAGCTTCACTGTGAAGCAACTGCCCTGCTCGACTTCCGAGCGGACTTCGATGCTACCGCCCGCCTCCGTCACCACACGCCAGGCCACGCTGAGTCCCAGCCCCACGTTGGACCACACGTCCTTCGTCGTGAAGAAGGGCTCGAAGATGCGGGGCCGGAAGTTGGGGGCAATCCCCTTCCCCGTGTCCTCCACCTCCAGAAAGCCGAAGCCGTCCACCTCGCCCGTGCGCAGGGTGAGCCGTTTCTGCGGTGACTTCAGCATCGCGGTGCGCGCGTTGGACACCAGCGCCAGCACGACTTGCGACAGGTGTCCCGGGTCGGCGCGAACGCGCGACAGCCCATCCTCCAGCACGCTGGTGAGCACCACGCCCTCGCCGCGCACCTGGTGCTCGGTGAGGGTGAGCGCGTCACGCACCACGGCGTTGAGGTCCACCGGCCGCAGCTCCGCGCGCTCGCGCTGCTGGGAGAAGCGCAGCAGGTTCTGGGTGATTTCCTTACAGCGCTTGGCGCTCTGCTCAATCTTCCGCAGCGACTCCAAATCCGGATCCGCGGCGCCGCGGTCGAGCATCAGCAACTGCACGTTGCCGAGGATGCCCGCCAGCGGGTTGTTGATTTCGTGCGCCACGCCCGCGCCGAGCTGCCCCACCGCGGCCAGCTTCTGCGCCTCCACCAACTGCGCCTGGGCTGCCTTCAGCTCCGCGGTGGCCTCATCCACGCGGACGCGCAAATCGTCGTTCCAGCGCAGCATCCGGGCGCGGGCCGCCTCCAGCTCCTCGCCCATGCGGTTGAAGGTGGCGGCCAGCTCGCTCAGCTCATCCTGGCCAGCGACTTTCACGCGCGTGTCCAGCTCGCCGCGTCCGTAAGCCTCCGCGCCGCGCACCACCTCCGCCAGCCGCAGGTTGAGGCGGCGGGTGAAGAGCGCGCCCAGCCCCAGCAGCACCAGGAAGGTGGCGCCAATGGACAGCAGCACCGTGCGCCGCATGCCGTGGACGGGCGCCAGCGCGGCGGCCTCGTCCACCTCCACCAGCACGTCGAAGCGCATGCCATGTGGCACGCGCGCCACGCTGACGCGCCGGGCGGGAGACTCCACGCGGAAGCTGCGCACCGGCTCCACCAGCGCCGCCGCCGGGGCCAGCAGGTGCGCGCTCAACTCCGGCGTCAGCACCTGGCCGCGGCGCCCGGGCACCGTGCTGGCGAGCACGC
>JBKGHI010000217.1:0-15526 GCA_046520405.1 Myxococcus sp. 1LA | reverse complement strand
CAGCGCCCGCTCCGGCTCCGGCGCCCGCCGCGGCCGGTGGGGACGACGACTTCCAGATCGAGCGCTTCTAAGGGCCTGCTCGTCCCGCCGGCACACGCGGCCGGCGGGGCAGGCTCGAACGCTCCCTGTGAGGCCATGCGACGTACCGCCGGCAGGGAGAGACGGGCGCGTCGGCTTCCAGCCCATGCGCTCCGCGCCGCTGGCACTGCCCGCCGAGGGAGGTGGGCGCGTCGGCTTCCGGCTCAAACGCTTCGTGCCGCTCGCCGTGAGCGGCGGCTTCCATCTCAAGCGTCCCTGTCGGCTCGCGGCGCCCAGCCCGGAGCGGGCAGGGCGCCAGAACCCACACCGTCTACGCGTCGTCCTCGCCCAGCAGCGCGCGCAGCCGGGACAGGCGGATGGGGCCGACGAGGCCCTCCTTGGACAGCGCCTGGAGCAACTGCGCGGTGGCCTGCACCTTGGCCTCCTGCTCCTCCTCGGGCCGGTCCACCACCTCCGCGTCGAGCACGGCCTCCATGTGCTCGGGGTTGATGGGCGCGGGCCCCTCCGACCACGCGATGTCGAAGAGGGCGCGGGCCATGCCCTCGCGCACCTTCCGCTCCGCGTCGTTGGCGGCGCCCTTCACGAAGGTGAGGAACAGCGCGTCCACCGCCTCCTTCGTGAGGGCGGCCAGCGCGGGTACCTCGCCCAGCGCTTCCTTCACGTACTCGCTGTCGAACGCGTCCACGTCCTGCTCGTAGCCGAAGGCCTCCTCCAGGAGGATGGAGGCCAGGAACGCGTCCGTCTCCTCCGGGCTGGCGCCTTCCTCGGCCAGGGCTTCTCGGGCCTTCTTCGTGGCCTCGGCCAGGGTGGCGTCCTGGTCCAGCGCGCGGGCCGCGGCGTGCGCGGCCAGCAGCACCAGCGAGGCCTGGGCGTCGGTGGACAGGGTGCGGCCCCCCACGCCCAGCAGCACGGCCTTGTGCTTCGGGTTCGCGGAGGCGGCGTCGGTGAAGGCCTGCTCTTCTGCGGAGAGCTCTCCTCCGGACTGCTGCTTGTTGAGCGTTTCCCGAGCGGCGTCGGCGGCGAGGAAGCGGGCGAGTACGGGGTGCATGGCCGCGCCTGTTACCACATGCTAGGTATCCCGCCATGCATCCGGAGGATGAAGGGCCCGACGCTGTTCGCCGTGCCACGGACGCGTGCCTGAAGCTCCTGTCCATGCGCGGGCGCAGCCGCCGCGAGCTGGAGCAGGCCCTGACCCGGAAGGGCTTCACCGAAGCGGTGCGCGAGGCCGCGCTCGCCCGGGTGAAGGACTGGGGCTACCTGGACGACGAACGCTTCGCCCGAGAGCGGGCCTCCTTGCTCCTGGGACGGGGCCGGCTGGGGCCGGAGGCGGTGGCGCACCGGCTGCGGCGCACGGCCTGGAGGAGGGGACGGCCCAACAGGCCATCTCCGAGGCGAGCGACGCGGTGGCCTTCGACGCGCTGGCCACGGCCCGCGCGGTGCTGGAGAAGCGGGGGCTGCTCGGCCGTCCGCTGGGGGCCAGGGAGCGGGCCCGCGCAGGACGGCTCCTGGACAGCCGGGGCTTCTCGGAGGACGTCATCTACCGGTTGCTCGGCGAAGCTTCGCTGGACCCCTCGGGGCCGGACGAATAGCGTGGTGGGGATGCGTTCCGCCGTCGCCTTTCTGTCCGCCTTCCTGTTGTTCGGTACCGGTTGTGCGTCCCTCACGCAGGGCCAGGCCGGTGAGCCCGATTACGCCGCCGTCGCCGATGAGAATCTCCGGCTCGGCACCGAGGCCCTGGAGAACAAGGACTTCTTCCGCGCCCAGAAGTACTTCGAGTACGTCCGGACGAAGTTCCCGTACCAGGAGGCCGCCCGCGAGGCCGAGCTGAAGCTGGCCGACGTGGACTTCGAGCGCGAGGCCTTCCCCGAGGCCAAGGAGCAGTACCTGGCCTTCATCAAGCTCCACCCCACGCACGCCAAGGTGGACTACGCCGCCTTCCAGGCCGCCATGACGCACGTGGGGGCCTACCCCTCCGAGTTCTTCGCGCTGCCGCCCTCCCGCGAGAAGGACCAGGGCGAAATCCGCTCCGCGCTGGTGACCATGGAGGAGTTCCTTCGCCAGTACCCCCAGTCCCAGTACGTGCCGGACGCGAAGAAGCACCTGGAAGACGCCCGGCGCCGGCTCGCCTCGCACGAGCTGTACGCGGCCCAGTTCTACCAGAAGCGTGAGCGCTGGAAGGCCGTGGCCCAGCGCCTGGAGGGCCTGCTGCGCCGCTACCCGGGCACGGAGTACGAGGAGGAGGCCCTCTTCAGCCTGCACGACGCGTACGTGAAGCTGAATGACACGCAGAAGGCGCAGGACACGCTGCGCCAGGTGCTGCGGCGGCTGCCCGGCACGCCCGCCGCGGAGCGCGCCCAGCGTATGCTGGGCTCGTGAGAACGACCCAGGACTGGAGCCGCTTCGGAGGCGGCCTCATCGTCTTCCTGGCGCTGGGCGCCACCCTGGCCCTGTTCGTCCCGCGCTTCCTGGGCGCGGCGGCCGGGCCGGAGCTGGAAATCATCACCGCGCTCAAGAAGACGGAGTCCAGCGGCCTGTCGCTGCCAGTGCGCGGCGCGCCCCAGCCCCTGAAGGCCCAGAAGCATCGCTTCGCCCGCATCACCGTCAACGTGGCGCCCGGAGGCCAGCGGGCGGAGGCGCTCGCCACGCTCGATTTCGAGGGCGCCCTGGGCGACACCCGGGTGGGCACGGCGGGCGTGGAACGGGTACCCTTCGTGGTGCGCGGTGGGACGTGGGTGCCGGAGACGACGGCGGCGCCCCGGCTCCAGGCCGTGGTGGCGGCGCTGGAGTCCCGCCGCAGGGCCCTTCAGTCGGCGGACGCGGATGGCCTGGGGCAGCTCGCGGGGCCGGGCACGCCCGGGCCAGGCGGGCCGGAGTGGGAGCAGTTGCGGCAGGTCCGGGCGCGGGCCTACCAGGTGGAGGCGTGGTACGTCCGGCTGGAGCGGGACGAGGCGGTGGTGACGGAGCATTGGCGCCTGCGGGGGGCGCTGCCGGCGAAGCCGGTGGATACCCGAGGCGAGCGGCGACTCTCGTTGTCGCTCAGTGGTGATGAATTCTTGTTTTCTCCCAGCCTCATGTAGGCTAGCCGTCTCGGAGGCAGGGCCCTGGCGGGCCGATTCATGGAAGAGCCCCTCAAGCAGCTACTGACCCTCGGGCGCGGCTACTTCGAGAAGAAGCAGTACGCCCAGGCCGAGCAATACCTCGCGAAGATCGTCGAGCAGAATCCGACGTTCGCGGACGTATTCAACATGCTCGGCATCATCTACCACGACCAGGGGCAGTTCGCCCGGGCGCAGCGCGCGTTCGAATCCGCGCTGAAGCTGAACCCCGCCTATACAGAGGCGGCGCTCAACCTGGCCGTCATCTACAACGACATGGGGAAGTACGCCGAGGCGAAGGAGGTCTACCAGGCCGCCCTCTCCCAGCAGAAAGGCGGCCCCGGCGAACTGGACCCCTACGTCGAGAAGAAGATCGCCAACATGTACGGCGAGATTGGCGACGTCTTCGCCTCCAGTGGCGTGTGGGCCAAGGCCATTGAAGAGTACCGGCGCGCGCTCGCGCTGTGCCCGCAGTTCGTGGACATCCGCCTCAAGCTGGGCAACGCCCTGCGCGACGCGGGTGACAACGCGGCGGCCCTCATCGAATACGAGCAGGTCATCGCCCAGAACCCGGCTTTCATTCCGGGACACATCCAGTATGGAGTCGCGCTGTACTCGGCCGGGCGGAGGGCGGAGGCGGTGCAGGTCTGGGAGGACGTGCTGGTGCGCAGCCCCGGTAACAAGAGCGCGCAGATGTACCTCAACCTGGTGAAGGACCCCGGCAAGGCGGAGCAGGCTGGCTGACGACCATGGACATCCAAAAGACCTACGCCCTCAAGTTCATCTCTGGGAAGTACCAGGGCGGCGAATTCCCGCTGAAGGCGGACAAGCAAATCGTCATCGGCCGCTCCAGTGAGCTGGACATGGTGCTCGTGGAGGACATGGTCTCCCGCAAGCACGCGCGCATCAGCTTCTCCGATGGGAGCATCACCATCGAGGACCTGGGCTCCACCAACGGCACCTTCGTCAACGGCGAGAAGGTGAAGCAGTCGCGCCTGAAGGAGGGCGACCGCATCCTCATTGGCACGTCCATCCTCAAGCTGGTGCACCAGGGCGCCGAGGGCGCCAGCGTGGATGAGGGCACCGCCCGCCTGAAGCTGGAGGAGGCCGCCGCCGCCCAGGCCGCGCGGACCACCAACAAGGCCAGCTCCATGACGGGGAAGATCGAGGAGATTCCCCTGCCGGACCTGCTCCAGCTCTTCCACACGTCCAAGAAGAACGGCGTGCTGGTGGTGCAGCGCAGCGACCAGGAAGGGCGCATCTACCTGCGCCAGGGCCGCGTGTACTACGCCGTCATCGGCGAGAACCACAACCTGGGTCCCCAGAAGAGCTTCAACCGCATCATCACCTGGGAAGAGGGCGACTTCGAGCTGCGCCCGGCGGAGAACCAGGAGTTCATGGTGGAGCTGGACTCGTCCACCGAGGCGCTCCTCATGGACGCGCTCCGCCAGTTGGACGAAATCAAGCGCCTGCAGCCGAGCCTGCCGACGGCGGATGCCTCGCTGGCGCTGGCTTCTCCGCTGACGCCGCCGCTCAAGGAGCTGGCGCCGGAGCTGCTGGACGTGCTCCAACTGGTGCACAACTACGGCACCCTGAACGCGGTGCTGGACCACGCGGACGCGGACGACGTCGTCACCGCCGAGGCCGTGGTGCAGTTGCTCAAGCGGGACTACATCCGCGCGGCCTGAGCGGTGAATGGGCGGGCCCTTGTCGGGGCCCGTGCCGGGACGGCGAGGCGCGGGGGAGCGGGCCATGGCGGAGAAGAAGAAGGACACGGCGAAGCGCCTCACCGAGCTGAGCCACTGCGCGGGCTGCGCGGCGAAGCTGCGGGCCTCGGACCTGGCCACCGTGCTGGGAGGCCTCAAGTCCACGAAGGGCCCCCAGGCCCTGGTGGGGTTCTCCACGAATGACGACGCGGCCGTGTACCGGCTGGCGCCCGGCATGGCCGTGGTGGAGACGGTGGACTTCTTCCCCCCCGTGGTGGACGACCCGTTCCAGTTCGGCGCCATCGCCGCGGCCAACGCGCTGTCGGACATCTATGCCATGGGCGCGCGGCCCCTCTTCGCGCTCAACCTGGTGTGCTTCCCGGACGAGCTCCCGCTGAAGGTGCTGTCAAAAATCCTGGCGGGCGGCCAGTCCAAGGCGGACGAGGCCGGCATCCCCATCCTGGGCGGCCACAGCATCCGCGACCCGGAGCCCAAGTTCGGCATGGCCGTCACCGGCGTGGTGCACCCGAAGAAGGTGCTCACCAACGCGGGGGCGAAGCCGGGGGACGTGCTCTTCCTCACCAAGCCCCTGGGCTCGGGCATCGCCACCACGGCCATCAAGCGGGGCGTGGCGTCCAAGCAGCTCACGAAGCGGGCCCTGGGCGTGATGACGACGCTCAACCGCGCCGCCGGCGAGGTGTTCGCCTCCGGGAAGTTCAAGGTGAACGCCCTCACGGACGTGACGGGCTACGGCCTCTTGGGGCACCTGCTGGAGATGATGACCGCGGCCAAGGCGCGCGCCACGTTGGACCTGGAGCGCATCCCGCTCATCGCCGAGGTGCCCGCGCTGGCGGAGGAAGGCGTGGTGCCCGGCGGCACCAAGTCGAACCTCGCCCACGTCCACAAGAAGGTCCGCTTCCCCGAAGGGCTGCCCGAGTGCATCCAGTGGGTGCTCGCGGACGCGCAGACCAACGGCGGCCTCCTGGCCAGCGTCCCCGCACGTCAGGCGCTCAAGGCGCTCAAGGCGTTGGAGGCGGCCGGCGTGGACGCGGCGCTGATTGGCGAGGTCCAGGCGGGGAAGCCGGGCATCGACGTGGTGGGCTGAGGCCCGGATTTCGCCCTGGTGGCCGGGCTCCGGTAGCATGCGGCCTCGCATGCCGTCGCCGCGCCGCCCCTCCTCGGCCTCCTGTCGTTGCTCTGGCTGGTCCCCGTCATCGCCGGGGCGGCGGAGCGTCCCGCGCGCATCATCATCGACCCGGGCCATGGAGGAGCGAAGGAGGGCGCCAAGGGCCCGGGGAAGCTGCGGGAGAAGGACGTCGCGCTCCAGATTTCGCTCCGCCTCCGCGACAAGCTGGAGGCCGCGGGCGGCGACGTGTTCCTGACGCGCGAGCGCGACACGCTGGTGTCGCTGACGGAGCGCGTGGCGTGGACCAATGACCACGCGCCCGACCTGTTCATCTCCATCCACGCCAACTCCATGCCCACCAAGCGGATGCGCGCGCGCACCGAGGGCGTGGAGACGTACTTCCTGTCCGCCAGCGCCTCGGGTGACGCCGCGCTCGCCGTGGCGGACCGGGAGAACGCGGAGGCGCCCATGTCCCGCGCTGCGCGCACGGACTCCACGTTGGCCTTCATCCTCCAGGATTTGGCGCGCACGGAGGCGCACGCGGACTCCTCGCGCCTGGCCTACGCCATCCACCCGCGCCTGGTGCGCAGCACCCGCGCGGCGAACCGGGGCGTGCAGCAGGCGCCCTTCTTCGTCCTCTCCGGCGTGGAGTGCCCGGCCGTCCTCGTGGAGGTGGGCTACATCTCCCATCCCGTGGAGGGCCCCCGGCTGGGCCGGCCGGAGTACCAGGAGAAGCTGGCCGAGGCGATTACCGAGGGCGTGCTCGCCTTCCTCAAGGAGACGCGGCGCCGGGACGCCGTCCGGGGGACCGAGGTGGCGGGCCCCGTGTCGCCCTGAGTGCAACGGCGCCACGGCAATCGACACCCGCGTGGCGAGGCTCTGGTAGAGAAGGGGGCGCTCGTCCTCATTTCCCAGGAGCCTGCTGTGCGTTCCTTCCAACGTGGTGCGCTGGACCTTCGCCCCGTCGTCCTCACCCCCGGTGTCTCCCGCTACGCGGAGGGCTCGGTGCAGGTGGAGTTCGGCCACACCAAGGTGCTCGTCACCTGCTCCACGGAGGAGCGCGTTCCGCCGCACCTGATGGGCAAGGGCACCGGCTGGGTGACGGCGGAGTACGGCATGCTGCCGCGCGCCACGCACTCGCGGAACCAGCGCGAGTCCGCCAAGGGCAAGCAGACGGGCCGCACCATGGAAATCCAGCGGCTCATCGGCCGCTCCCTTCGCGCCGCGGTGGACCTGTCCACCCTGGGCACCCGCACCCTGACGCTGGACTGTGACGTCCTCCAGGCGGACGGTGGCACGCGCACCGCCTCCATCACCGGGGCCTACGTGGCGTTGGTGCTGGCGCTGCGCTCGCTGCAGAAGGCGGGAACCCTCTCCAAGATGCCCAAGCTCACGCCGCTGGCGGCCGTGTCCGTGGGCATCGTGAAGGGCGAGGTCCGGGTGGACCTGGACTACGACGAGGACTCCACCGCGGACGTGGACCTGAACCTGGTGGCCACCGCGGACGGCCGCATGGTGGAACTGCAGGGGACGGCGGAGCACCAGCTCTTCGACCGCAAGGCCCTGGACGCCATGGTGGACGGCGGGTTGGCCGCCATCCAGAAGCTGACGGCCGCGCAGGCGCAGGTGTTGGGATGACGGCGAAGCCCCGGCTGCTGTTCGCGACGACCAACAAGGGCAAGCTGCGCGAGCTGCGCGGCCTCGTCGGAGACGCGGTGGAGGTGGTGTCCCTGGCGGACCTGCCCCCCATCCCCGAGCCCGTGGAGGACGGCGCCACGTTCGAGGAGAACGCCGTGATGAAGGCCCGCGCCTACGCGGATGCCACCGGGTTGCTCACGCTGGCGGATGACTCCGGCTTGTGCGTGGACGCGCTGGGCGGCCGGCCCGGCGTGCAGTCCGCGCGGTATGCCCCGGGGGACGACCGGGCCCGCTACGAGAAGCTGCTGGCCGAGCTTTCCGGTGTGCCCGACGCCCAGCGCACCGCGTCGTTCCGTTGCGCGCTGGCGCTGGTGCGGCCCGGAGGAGGGGAGGCGAAGGTGGAGGTGGGGCAGTGCAATGGCCGCATCGGCCACGCGCCCCAGGGCAGCCACGGCTTCGGTTATGACCCCATCTTCGTCCTCCCAGGAGGAGAGCGGGCCCTGGCGGAGCTGACGCCGGAGGAAAAGTCGGCCATCTCCCACCGGGGAAAAGCCTTCCAGAAGATGAAGCCTCACCTGCTGGGCTTGTAGCCGTTCGGAATGCGAGGCCGTCAGTCACGTCGGCCTTGCGCGTCCGTTCGGGATGGTTCAACAATGCCGGACTTCTCGGGGCGTAGCGCAGCCTGGTAGCGCACCTGCCTTGGGCGCAGGGGGTCGGAGGTTCGAATCCTCTCGCCCCGACTTGAAGTGCAGCATCGGAAGCAGGCGGCCCGGCCAGCTCCAGTAGCTCAGCTGGATAGAGCACCGACCTTCTAAGTCGGGGGTCGCAGGTTCGAGTCCTGCCTGGGGCGCCAACTTATCCGCCTGAAATCGTTGAGGAAACGCCGTCCGCCCCCAAGGGCGGCGGCACGTCCTCCGGTGTCTCTTCCGGTCTAATTCCGGTCGGCGCGGGACCTGGGCTTCCAGACAACTTCACCCTGAACTTCACGCGACTGCCCGGCGGCGGCTGGTGCGTCGACTTCGGCGGTGGCGTGGTGTCTGGGGCAACGGCTCTGGACGCCTTCGGGACCGCCCTGGCCAAGGTCCGCCAGGTCGCTGAGGCGGGACATCCGTCCGGGACGCCGGACGCCGCGGACCGGATGACCGGGATTGGGGGTGGCCGATGACCTGCCCCGAGCCACTGCCCGGCCACTTGGTCTACTGCACCGAGCCCTGCCGGTTCGGCTGGCGCGTCACCGCGCGCGCCGATGGCCTGGCTGAGGTCGAGGTCCACGCGCGCACGCGGGAGGTCGCCGAGGAGGACGCCACGGCGGCCCTGACGCGCCTGGCCTGCGCGCGGCGCGGGGCGGGCGTCCCGTGGCCCTGGCCACCTACGGCATCACCGTGGAGGCCGCATGACCGCCACGGCATGCTCTCCACGCCCCCCACCGGAGCACGGCCCCGCCGTGCAGGGGCCCACAGCCCTCCAGCGCGCCGTCCTTGTCTACCTGGCCGAACGCAAGGCGACCGCCGACGAGGTGCCCACCCTCCAGGAGCTGTGCGACCACTTCCAGTGGTCCTCGCCGAACGCCGCCGCGGACGTCCTCCGTCGGCTTCAGCGTCGAGGACTGCTGCGCCTGAAGGCCGGAAAGGCACGCTCCCCTCGGCTGACATCGGAAGGGGAGCGGCTCGTCGCGCAGGAGAAGCGCAGCCGGGAGGTGGTCCATGGGTGACCACCTCCCCACGCCTGAAGAGCGTCGCCGCCAAGTGGCGTCGCTCATCTCGCGGTGCCCAGAGGCTGAGCGCGGGCTGCTGCGCGCTCGTCTCTACGCGGAGACTCCCGCTGACCGGTGGGACACCGTCGCGGGCGACTGCGTCAAGGTCCGTTGCGCCGTGTGCTGGAAGGTCCGCACCCGGAAGCACGTGCATGGCGAGGTGAACGAGCGGCCGGTGGCCACGTGCCAGCACAGGCGCTGCCAGCGCCTGTGGCGGGATGCGCGCGCCCACGAGTCCTCCAAGCACGAGGCGGCCAAGGCTGCCCTGCTCGCCGGCCTGCAGGAACCGGCGCCTCCGACGGTGCGCCAGGTGGGCTCGCGCGCTTCGCTCATGCCTCTCGGTGCCCTCGCCGTGGGCGCAACCGCCGCCGGGCTCGTGCTGCCCCGGCTGAGTGAGCGGCAACTCCAGGACGCGGCCAGCGCGGCGTTCTGCACCGTCGTCATCGCGGCGTTCTTCGCCCCCTTCGTTCGGAGCCACCCATGAAGCGCAGCAAGAAGGGCTTGAAGGTCGTGCTGTTCGCGGGCTGCGGTGGCGCCGACCTGGGCATTGAGGCCGCCGTCGGTCACGTCGATGTGGCCATCAACCACAGCCCGACGGCCATCGCCGTGCACCAGCAGAACTTCCCACGCGCGCGCCACTACACGACGGACGTCTGGGAGGTGGACCCGCGCGAGGCCGCGCGCGGGCGTCCGGTGGACCTGCTCTGGGCGAGCCCGGACTGCACGCACTTCAGCGTCGCGAAGGGGGGCACGCCGCGGGAGAAGAACATCCGCTCGCTGGCGTGGGTGGTGGTGGACTGGGCGCGGAAGGTGCGCCCGCGCGTCATCTTCCTGGAGAACGTCAGCGAGTTCCGCACCTGGGGGCCGCTGGGCCCGGACGGACGCCCCGACAAGGCGCGCATGGGTGAGACGTTCGACCAGTGGATGGGCGCGCTCCAGATTCTCGGGTACCGCGTGGAGCACCGCGTCCTGGACGCGAGCCACTACGGCGCCCCGACGAAGCGCCGCCGCCTCTTCCTCGTGGCCCGGTGCGACGGGCAGCCCATCCGCTGGCCGGAGCCCACGCACGGCCCGGGGAAGCTGCCGCTTCGCACGGCGGCAGAATGCATCGACTGGAGCATTCCGTGCCCGTCCATCTTCGAGCGCAAGAAGCCGCTCGCGGAGAAGACGATGTGGCGCATCGCGGAGGGCCTGCGCCGGTTCGTCCTGGAGAACCCCGAGCCCTTCATCGTCGGGTGCGGTGGGCGCGCAGGGCAGACGCCTGCGACGCCGGCCAGCCGCCCCATGGGCACCATCACTGCGAAGAACGACCGCGCGCTGGTGGTGCCCTCCATCGTGAAGGTGAACCACGGCGGCCAGGCGGACCGAGGGGAGCCCATCGACGCGCCGCTGTCCACGGTGACGGCAGCTCGGCGCGGGCACGCGCTCGTCACCCCGACGATGGTCTCCATCGACCACGGCTCCTCGCCAGCGGGCAAGGCACCTGCGGACGCGGCGCTGGGCACCATCACCACCGAGAACCGTCACGCCGTCGTCGCGCCCACCCTCGTGCAGACGGGCTATGGCGAGCGCCCCGGCCAGCGGGCGCGCTACCTGGACCTGCACGAGCCGCTCGGCACGGTGGTGGCCGATGGGCAGAAGCACGCGCTCGTCACGTCCTTCATGGCGAAGCACTACGGCGGCGTCGTGGGCGTGCCCTTCGACGGGAGGCCGATGGATACCATCACCGCCACGGACCACCACGCGCTCGCCGCCGCCACGCTAGAGCCGTTCGCCGGGCCGCTGTCTGAGCAGGAGTGGGAGGCGTTCGACCCGCGCAACGTGCCGCCTGCTCGCGACCACGTTGCCGAGGTCCGGGCCTTCCTCACCACGTACTACGGCGAGGGCTCGACGGGGCAGCGGGCGGACCGGCCCATGCGCACCATCACCGCCCTGGCGCGGCTGGGCCTGGTGATGGTGCACGGCGTCCAGCACCAGATTGTCGACATCGGCATGCGCATGCTTGAGCCGGAGGAGCTCCTCCGTGCCCAGTTCGGCCGCTTCGCCGAGGGCTACGACCTGAGCGCAGCCACGAGCAAGGCCGCGAAGGTTCGGCTCATCGGCAACAGCGTGTGCCCCGAGGTGGCCGAAGCGGTGGTGCGCGCGAACATGGGCGACGAGGCCCGGGAGCTGGTGGCGGCATGAACACGCCCTGCTTTCCGCTCCATGGACTGCCGCTGGACCGGGTCGCCGGAGGTGCACGTTGAGCCGGTGCATCGAACGGATGCGGGCCACCCGGTGCGCCCACTGCGGCGCCGTCCAGCTCGGGGAGGAAGTCACCGAGGACGGCGCGTTCGCGCCGCATGGAGCCACCGCCGCTGGCCAGGCCGCACGCGCCGCCCACCCGGGGCCGTGGCCAACCTGCCAGCACGGCTACCCCTGGCGGGCTGACTGCCGCAACCGCCCCGTGCCTCCCGTGTGCTGCCCGCCCGCGCCGTACGCCACCACCTCGCCCGACGCTGGAGTGCCCTGATGCTTCCCGACACGACTGCGGCCGTGCCGCTAGGCTACCGGCGACTCCTGGGCGGCGACATTGTCCCCGAGGCCGTTGCCGAGCAGGTGCTCCCGTCCCCGCGGTTGCCGCGCCCCGCCACACCGGCGGTCGACGAGCAGCCCGAGCCCACGCCGGAGGCCTCGCCAACGCCCTGCGGATGCCCCCGCGACGAGCTGGGCCTACTGCGCGCCACGCTCGCCGTTGAGCGCGAGGCCCGCATCCGTGCCGAGGCCCACGGCGCGGGTGTGGCTGAGGGCTTCCGGCTGGCCCTCGCGCAGGTGCTGGAGGCGCGTCCCCCTGTCCCCCTTGCCGTCCCCATCGCTGTCCCCCCGTCCCCGGGGGACGCATCCCCATTCGTCCCCCCCTACGTCCCCCCGGCCCCAGAGGGACAAACCGCCGGCTGTCCCCCGGGGGACAGGGGACGACAAGGGGGGGAAGGGGGGATCAGCAACAGCAGCGTCGAAAGCTGAGAAGGAGAGAGAGAGGGACAGACTCAAGAAGCAGAAGAAGAGAGACCGACTGAAGGCTGAGAAAGACGCTGCTGCTGAACGCGCGCGTGCGGCGTCCCCTCGTCCCCCCATCCCCCGGGGACGCGTCCCCCCCGTCCCCATCGGCTGTCCCCCCCGGGGACATGGCCGCTCCGGCAGCGGTGCCGCCCGCCATCCGCCGAAAGCCGAAGTGGCTGGAGCCCACCACCCCTAGCCCCGACAAGGAGTTCCTCGGCTGGTACGAGGAGGAGCGGCGGCGCTTCCATCCCAGTGCGGGGGATGGGTTGCCCTCCAAGCTGCTGCCCAGGTGGTCGGAGTGGTTTCCCCGCGCGCTCGCGCATCCGCTCATCAACGGCGATTTGGAGAAGCTCCGTGAGACGTGCCGGAGATGGTTTGCAGACCCGTGGGGGAGCAAGCTTCGGACGCCGTGCCCGGCCAGCGCGTTCATCGCGGACGCCGTGTGGCCGCAGCACGTCCCAGGGCAGCACGAGGGCTCTGCACCTGCTCAGGCCGGAACCCCCGCTGATGCTCGGCGCCGAGTCGACCTCAGTGTGGGGGCCGGTGAGGACGGAAGCGAGGAGTTGCCAGACACCCCCGAGGGCCGGGCCCTAGGCCGGGTCCTGGATGCGATGCGACACAGGAAGCTCCACTACGCGGCCGGGAAGCTCCCCGGCATGGTGGTGCCGGTGCGGCTGGATGACGCGGGGCTACACCTGCGCCTCCGCGACAGGTTCGTGCGGAACTGGATGGCGGAGCACTCGTGGGACGTCGAGCTGATGGAGCACGCCAGGGCGCTCGGCTTCCGCGTCCATTTCCATGAGCCGGACCAGCAACCCGCTGGAGCTGCGGCTGGGGTGCTCCAATGACACGCCAGTGCTCCACCGTCACCGTGGCGGACGACGGCGCCACGGTGCCATGCCTGGAGAGTGCCATCGAGGACGCCGACTTCTGCCAGCGCTGCGCGGAGACAGCCGTCCAGGAGGGGGACGTCTTCAGCCTCCGTTGCCCGTGGTGCGGCACATTCGGCGACTTCACCCACTTGGCCGCGGAGGATGCGACGTCGCTGGTCGAGCGGGTTGGCGACCTGGGGCGCAAGGTGGAGTGCGGCTCCTGTGGCTGCGAGTCCCATGTCCTGGAGGCGTGCCTGCACCTGCGCATCCAGCGGGTGCTCACGCCCGATGAAGAGGACGCGGCGACATGAGCCGGCCGCTCCACGTTGGCGTCTCGCGCCGCACAATTTGAACCTTTCAACAGACGCGCTACCCGTTGCAGACGATGAACTGCAACGAACCATCGGACGTGTGTGAGGTGCGGCTGACGCTGCGCTGGCCGCCGTCGGGCAACAAGTACTGGCGCAGCGACCGGGGAGACGCGCCCCACGTCAGCCCGGAAGGCAAGAAGTACAAGGCATGGGTGGCGGCCGCCTTCCCAGGGCAGCGCGCGCTCAAAGGTCGAGTGGTGCTCTCTGCCACGCTGTACCCGCCCACGCTCCAGAAGTGCGACCTCGGGAACCGGCTAAAGGTGCTGGAGGACGCGCTCGAGTTCGTGGCGTACCTGAACGACGACCAGGTCCGCCGGTACCGTGACGTTGCCTTCGCTGATGGCGCGTATGGCAAGGATGGCGCCCGGGTAGAGGTGGTGATTACCGGGCACGAGTGGGCGACGCGTGAGGAAGTCGAAGCCGAACGCGCGCTCCGTGCTGAGCGCGCACGGAAGCGCAGGGCAACGCTGGCACGCAACCGCGCCGATAAGAAGCGCGCCCAGCTGCGCCTGCCGAAGTCGCTGGCAGACCTCGCGTTGTCCGCCTCGTACAAGAAGGGCAGGGCGTCATGACCTGTGCTCCGCGAGCCCTCAATGAGGCGCAGCAAGCGCTGGCGATGCAATGGCAGCCCATGGCCTTCAAGATTGCCCGGGGCTTCCTTCGCAGATACGCCCACCTGCGCCGGCAGGAGGAAGACGTCCTCGCCGAGGCACTGGTGGGGCTCGTAGAGGGTGTCCAGCGCTGGGAGCCGGAGCGGGGCAGCGTCGCGGCGTGTGTCGGTTGGTGGGTGGCCGCTCGGCTCCATACCTTCCAACGGCGTGGCTCGCGCTGTGTGCCAGGCGTGAAGCCCAAGCCGTGGAAGCGTCCGCCGCCCCGAGCTGTGTGCGTGAGCCTTGACGCCGCAATCGGAGACAGCGGCGACACCTTCCATGAGATTCAACCTGGCCCATTCGTGGACCCCTCTGACGCCATCGACTGCGCGAGCCTGGCGGCCGATGCGCAGGCCGAGCTTGCACGCCGGAAGTTGAGGCGCAGCCAGCGGGACACCCCGGCCGACGTCGCGCGGGCCATGCGCGATGCCGAGGTGTTCATCCGCCACAGCTTCCACGGAGCGACGCTCGAATCGATTGCAGGCGACATGGGGATGACTCGCGAGGGCGTGCGCCAGTGCGTCCTCAAGATGCAGCCGCTCTTCGACGCGTGGGCCTCGTCGCTGCGAAACGAAGCCGTGTCCGGCTCGCGTCGTGCTCGCGTCCGGCATGGAGGAGATAGCCCATGACGACTTGCGCAGTTCCACAGCCTCTGCCGGCGCCGTTGGAGGAAAGCACGCGTGCCGTGGCCCCGTCTCCCGAGGTGGAGATGGAGGCGCTGCTGCACCTGCTGCGCGAGCTGCCCACTGACTGCCGGGAGGCGCGGCGCGCGGAGTCCCGTCTCGCGGAGCTCGTTCGGCCGCACCTGGTCCGCGTCGCGCACTCGGTGGCCCGTGAGTGGGACGTGTCCGCCCACGACCTGGTCCAGGAGGGGCTGCTCGCCGTCTTCCAGCGGCAGCGGCGCCACCCCTTCCTGCCCGGCTTGGCCGGCGAAGGGCGCTCGGCCTTCCCGGCCCACGCGATGCGGCTGGCGCGCCAGGCCATGGTGCTCGCCGCCACCCGCGAGCGCAGCCCCGTCTACGTGACGGACCACGCCCGCAAGGCGCTGAGGCGTGCGAAGAAGGCCGCGCGCGAGGCAGAGGTGTCCGTCGCGGACGCGCTCGCCGCTGAGGGCATCGAGGCGGCCACCGCGCACGCCCTGGGGACGGCACCGTCCACGCGGCCCTGCCGGTGGAGGAGTTGCTGGGGCTCGGCCGACCAGCCCCGAGGCCCGCGACCGCGGAGTCGCTCCGACTGC
>JBKGHI010000216.1:0-15566 GCA_046520405.1 Myxococcus sp. 1LA | reverse complement strand
CATTGGACACCCTTTCCATCACATCTCGGGTGTCCACGGAATCGGGGCAGGCTCAATGACGTTGCGGACTGCCGTATCGACAGGGCTGGATGTCACCTCGTGCCTGTGCGCGGATGCGCTGAGGGGGCATGTGGCGCATGCGGCGCGGACGATTGACGGCATGGCCTCATGCCGCCTCGTTCCTGCGCGCGGATGGGCTGAGGGGATGAGGGGGCCGAGTGGTGCATGCGGCGAGGACTGTCGAATCCGCATGGCCGCGTGTCGCCCGTGCCGACGTAGGCATGAGATGAGGCGAGCGTGTGGAGCAGGGACAGCGAGGACGGCGGTGGTTTGGACTGCGGCACTCACCGGCACAGCCGCTCACCTCCCAGACGCATGCGAGACGAGATGCGAACCCCACATGACTCCGGTGGCGAAGCATGGCGATGGTTCTGCCTGCCGCATCGGCATGGCTACACGCGCTGCTCAGGTGATGGCTGCGAGATGCGAGTCCCGCACGAAGCAGTCGGCGAGTAGGACAGTCGTCGCATCGGCACGGTCGCGTACCTTTTGGAACTCACTCGTGGCGAGGCGCGCGCCCTGAGTGGATGGCGCCGTCGGTGATTCGGACTCCGGCCCCGGGATGGCTGCACGACTTCCTGACTCACGCATGCCGAGGTTCGAGGTCCGGACGGATGGGCAGGTGCCGAGAACAGGTGGTGGTGCGGCTTGCGGCAGCGACATCGCGCTCAGCGTCCGGAGTCCATGCTCTCGAAACACGAGGTGAGCGTGGCTCAGATGGCGCGGCGTGGCGGCAACCTGGGCCGAAACGTCGGCACATCCGCATGCTGTCCGGCGTTCATGGCGACTGAGGCGTGAGTTCAGTCTGGCGCAGTTGGCGGGGACTGGCGGCAACTCGGGCTGGGACTTCGCTGCGGCGGCGTGGCGTCAGGAACTCGCGCGCAACGAGGAGTGCGTTCCGTATGGCGGAGTTGGCGAGTGCGGCGGCAGCGCGAACAGCCGTCGCCGCACAGCGGCAGGTCGCCGAACGTCCCGACTCAACGAGGTGCGAGCCTCATCCCGGGCAGTCGGTGTGAACGACCCGTAGGCCACGCCGCCCCAAATCGCTGACTCATCGAAGAGCCAGGCGCGAAGAAACCGAAGCCGAGGCCATGCGACCCCTCGCGGCGGCGCGGAGTTGATGCCCGTTCATGCTGGGGAGTCAGCGCACTCCGGCTGAGGCATCGATGCGACGGCATGCCGCATGGCGATTCGTGAGGCGCTCCGTTCGTGCCGCTGCCACCCGCAGAAACTCATCGATACGGCTTCTGGCGCCGAGCACTCATGTCGCGTGGTCTGCCTCTGGCCCGAGTGGTGAGCCCGAAGTGAACCGATGTGATGGGCGATGCCCGATGGGGCACTCACTTGCCGCGACCCGATGCGCATCCCAGATGGACCGCCTCTGCGACGAGAACCTCGTGGAGACCTGAGTCGCCATCCGCACTGCCGTTCATCGCGGCGCTCTTCGGTGCGCGCGCTGTTTGTTCATCGCGGCGCGTTCCTTGAGTCACCCCGGTGCAGGGGCGGACTGCGTCGGCTTGATGGCGTCAGTCCCTGGCCGAAGCGACGGCATGTCGGCTCCACCGTCGGCCGTCCACTGTGAACACACGGCAAGCGTTGATGCATCGCGAGTGAACCCAGAGGGCAGGGGGGCTCCGCGACAGGACTTCGCCGCAGCCAAGGACGAGGGGGCGTGTGGCCATGGCTCATGCGAAGCGCTGAAGGCGGACCACATGCGACATCACCGTCGCCGCACGGAGGAACTCAGCGCCAGTTCCACGCGGAACATCAGGGCGGCGCGTCAGCACCACCCACGCCGACGGTTCATCGCTGCGAACAGGTGACTCGTGGGCCGGTTCAATGCGCGTCGCGCGGGTCGGCAACACAGGATTCGTTTGCGCGACCTAGACGCGCCCGCGACGTCCCTCCACTGCGCCGACGTGCCACGCGCAGCACGGAAGCGGAGTTCATCGAGGGTGCCGCCTCGTGCGAGCGAAGAAGCTCAGATGGAGTGCCGCGGCCTGCCGGAACCGAGAGCGCTGGAGCACCGGCTTCCCCTCGCCAACGGGCGGAGTCAGGCCGCTCCATCCGAAAGCCTCAGACAAAGCGCCGGTGATGGCGCCGAGGCGCATGCTCGCGACTCCCGACCCACAGCGAGCGATTCGCCGAAGCCGCGCACCGGCGAATCAGCACATGACTCCCGTGCTCCAGCCGAACCCCCGACCGAGGGCATCGGGCGAAAACGCATCCGCTCCCGTGTCATGGCCCACGACAGCGTCACCGCAGTTCATGCGGGCATCGGGCGAAAACGCATCCGCTCCCGCGTCACGGCCCACGACACCGTCGCTGCGGCCTCACGCGGACATGTGCGAAACGCATCCGCTCCTGTGTCCCTCACGGCCCGCGACAGCGTCACCGCATGAGGACAGGACTCTCCCGTGGAAGAACATCCGCGGGCCAAGGCCCCAACGCGCCCGCGACAACGTCACCACGCAAGGCCAGGACCCGCGGACACACGCGCCAGCCCGGAACCCACCGCGCTGCATCCACGTTCAGCCACGCCCCACCCACGCCGCGCGCGCGAACACGGCGAGCCCACGTCGGCTCCGAACGAAGTCCACCGCCGCCGACCCCCTGAAAACTGGCACAAAGGTCCGCCGGCCCCCGCACCTGACCAGACCGAGCCCATTCCCGCCCGCCCACATCCCGCTCGCCCGGCCGCTGTACCCGACCAGCGGAGGGCCCTCGAAACGGTTCCACAGGGAACAAGCGGCCAGCCGCGACCCGGAAGCGCATCGACGGCGCGCCGTCACGGAAGCGTGGGCGCCACAGCCCCGCCGCCCGGCCGCGTCATTATATAGGGGGCTGACACACGCCCTCCGAGGCCCCGTTCGACTGGCACCCTGGCGCGTCGCCTCCTTATATAAGGAGGCACACCCGGCCAGCCTCCAGGCCCCTTCCGGGCACCCGCCACCTAGCCTCCAGGTTCGCGCAAACCCCCGTGAAGAGAGCAGGGAAGCAAGGCTCGCCGTGAATTTGATCCGATACCAAACCGCGTGCTAGCAGCGTGGATCAGCGCGCAACCGTGCACTGCATCACGCGCGGGGCCCTGGCCAACGGCCGGGGAGAGAGAGGATGGGCCACCGTGGGTCGTATCATCTGCATCTCCAACCAGAAGGGCGGCGTCGGGAAGACCACCACCGCCATCAACCTCGCCGCGAGCCTGGCTTCGGCGGAGCGCCGCACGCTGCTGGTGGACATGGACCCACAGGGCAACGCGGGCAGCGGCCTGGGCATCAAGCAGGACAACATCCACGGCACCATCTACGAAGCGCTGCTCAACGACCGGCCCATCAAGGAGCTGCTCCACCCCACGGAGCTGCGCTACCTCCAGGTGGTGCCCGCCACGCCGGACCTCACCGGCGCCGAAGTCGAACTGGTCAACCAGGACAACCGCGAGTTCCGCCTCCGCGATGCCCTGCGCCCGCTGGCCGTTGAATACGACTACATCATCATCGACTGTCCGCCGTCGCTCGGCCTGCTGACGCTCAACGCGCTGTCCGCCGCGGACTCCGTCCTCATCCCGCTCCAGTGCGAGTACTACGCGCTCGAGGGACTCTCGCAGCTCACCCACACCATCGACCTGGTGAAGCAGGGCCTCAACCCGGACCTGAAGATGGAGGGCATCCTGCTCACCATGTTCGACTCGCGGGCCAACATCGCCCACCAGGTCGTCGAAGAGGTGCGCGGGTACTTCAAGAAGCAGGTGTTCGAGGTCATCGTCCCGCGCAACGTGCGCCTGTCCGAGTGCCCCTCCTTCGGAAAGCCCATCATCCTGTACGACATCAAGTCGAAGGGCTGTGAGAGCTACCTCGCGCTGGGCCGCGAGCTGATGAAGCGGGACACCCCCAAGAGCCCTCGCAGGCGCGTGGCTTGAGCCGCGCCCTGGCTGGAGTCACGACGTGGTGAAAGCAGACGCACAGAAGCGAGCCCTGGGACGCGGGCTGTCCGCCCTCATCCCCCAGGCGGGCGCCACCGGGTCCGGCAAGGGCGGCGAGCAGGCCCCCAAGGCCGGCGTCCTCAAGCTCCCCATCGAGGCCATCCACCGCGACAAGGACCAGCCGCGCACCTACTTCGACGAGGAGAAGCTCAAGGAGCTCTCCGAGTCCATCAAGGCGCAGGGGGTGCTCCAGCCCATCCTCGTCCGCAAGGACGGTGACGGCTACCGCATCATCGCGGGCGAGCGCCGCTGGCGCGCCTCCCAGGCCGCCGGCCTCAAGGAAGTGCCCGCCATCGTCCGCGATGTGACGGAGGTCCAGGCCTTCGAGCTCGCCCTGGTGGAGAACCTCCAGCGCGCGGACCTGAACCCCATCGAAGAGGCGGAGGGCTACAAGCGCCTGGTGGAGGAGTTCAAGCTCACGCAGGAGCAGGTCAGCGTGCGCGTGGGCAAGGAGCGCTCCACGGTGGCCAACGCCCTGCGCCTGCTGGCGCTGCCCACGGACGTCAAGGGCATGGTGGCGGATGGCTCGCTCAGCATGGGCCACGCACGCGCGCTGCTGGGCGTGCCCCGGCTGCCGGAACTGCAGAACCTGGCCAAGCAAGTCGCGGAGAAGAAGCTCTCCGTGCGTGACACGGAGCGGCTGGTCCAGCAGAGTCGCTCCAACGGGAAGAAGGACGCGGGCAAGGCGGCACCGAAGCAGAGCCCGCAGGTGAAGGCACTGGTGGAGGAGCTTCAGCGGCGGCTGGGTACCAAGGTCCGGCTCACCGAACGAAGCCCCGGAAAGGGCACCATCGAGGTGGACTTCTTCTCGTACGATGACCTCGACCGGCTCTTGAAGCTTCTCAGGAAGGAGTAGGACGTGGCGCTCCTTGGCGGGAAAAAAGACGAAGCACCCAGCAAGCCTCTGTTCAGGCGGGAGGAGGAATCCGTGTCGCAGCGTTCTGGTGAGGTCCACACGCTCCTGGGCAAGGGGAGCGAGTTCGAAGGGAAGCTGACCTTCGAAGGGCAGGTCCGTATCGACGGCAAGTTCCAGGGGCAGATCATCACCAAGGACGTGCTCGTCATTGGGGATGGCGCCAAGGTCCAGGCCGAAATCCAGGCCGGCACCGTCATCATCAACGGCCAGGTCGAAGGCAACGTGAAGGCCACCCAAATCATCGAGCTCAAGACGCCTGGCCGCGTGAAGGGCAACCTGGAGACGCCGTCGCTGTCCATGGACCGCGGCGTCATCTTCGAGGGCTCGCTGAAGATGGAGAACCTGGGCACCGGTCCCCGTCCGCCTCCGCCGGGTGGCGAGAAGAAGTAGGGCGTGCGTCCCTGGAAGCACATGGCGCCAGCGTCACTGTTGGCGCTCTCCCTCCTGGGCGGCTGCAAGGGTTGCGGCCAGGAGGGGGCTGCTTCCGACACCGGAGAGGATGGCCGTCCGTCCACCATCCGCTCCGGGGTGAAGGTGCCGCTGCCGGAGGGCTGGTCCGCGCAGGTGGCGCCAGATGAGAGCTTCCAGGCGGGCCCTCCCGGCCGCCCCGTGCTGCGGGTGGACCTCAAGCGCGGAGAGGGTGAGCAGCTGCCCTCCGTGGACACCCTGGCCGACCGCGTCCGCGAGGAGCTGAAGGGCTTCGAGCTCTCGCTGGACCAGGAAGAAGAGACGGAGCGCTACTCGCTCCTGCGCATCACCCTGGCGCCCAAGCTGGCTGATGGCGGCGTGGGCCCGGAGGCCCCCGGCTTCTTCGGCGCGCGGCGCGTGGGCAATGACTTGTTCCTCTGTGCCAGCCTGCCGGGCGCGTCCCCCGAGGACGTGCTGCGGGCCACCGAGGCCTGTCGCGAAATCCAGGTGCAGGGCTCCCTGCCGTAGCGCGCGTCCCCCAAGTCAGCACTGCGTGTCCGACGCAATCACACGTCGAGGCAGGTGGGAGTGTCAGCTCCTGGCGGTGTGGATGCAGGCGAGCAGGCGTCCGTTACCCGCTCGTGAACATCCGGCGCGGTTCGGGTGTCACACCGTTATGAATCCAGGGTGCACTTCCGTGCACGCGACGCCGACATCGACGTCCAGGGGGCTTCCCCTGGCCGTCACGAATCTCTAACCTCACCCTCCCGGACTGCGTTGGGTGCTCGCCTCGGACCCACCCAGGACCTCCACGCAGTGCCCTCGCAAGGAGTCCCCGCATGTCGTTCTCCGGAATGCTCCCCCTCCAGCTCGCCACCGTGGACATCACACCCGTCGGGGAGCAGCTGATCGCCGTGGGCGGCCTCGTGGTCGCCGGGCTGGGGGCGCTCTGGGCGGCCTGGACGCGGCCGTCCCCGCAGCCGGTGCCCGTGCCGGTGCGCAGCGGCTCGCGCCGCAACCCGCGCCGCTAAGAGAAGAGAAGCTCCGCGGTCACTGACGCCGTTTCATCCTCTGGAAACGGCGAAGGGCGCGGAAGGCGGGGTGAGTCCCCGCCTCGCGCCCCTCCAGAAGCACCCCGCCTCAGCGCTTGAAGGCCAGGGAGAGGGCGAAGTCGCCCGCCGCGTCCGTCCACCACTCGGCCAGCGTGAGCCCCGCGGCTGACAGCTCGGATGCCACCTGTTCCTGGTGGAACTTACAGCTCACCTCCGTGCGCAGCACCTCGCCTTCGGCGAAGTCCACCTGCTTGCGCAGCGTGGACAGCCACACCTTCTGCGCGCGCCGGGACACCAGGCGCATCTCAATCCAGGCGTTCTTCTCGTCGAAGGGCGCGATGTGCTCGAAGGCCTCCGGCTTGAAGTCCCCGCCCAGCTCGCGGTTGAGCACCTTGAGCACGTTGCGGTTGAACGCGGCCGTCACGCCCGCGCTGTCGTTGTAGGCGGCGTACAGCCGCTCGCGGTCCTTGATGAGGTCGGTGCCCAAGAGCAGCCCGTCCCCTGGCTGCAGTCCGGCGGAGAGCTGGCGCAGGAAGAGCGCGCGCTGCGCCGGCTTCAGGTTGCCGATGGTGCCGCCCAGGAAGGCCACCAGCCGCCGGCCGCCGCTGGGGAGCTGACCCAGGTGCCGCTCGAAGTCCCCCACCACCGCGTGCACGGTGATGCCGGGGTACTCGCGCGCCAGGCCCGACGCCGCGCGCCGCAGGAAGGCCTCGCTCACGTCGAAGGGGACGAAGCGCGCCAGCTGGCCCGCCTCCTCCAGCGCGTCCAGCAGGAGGCGCGTCTTCTCGCTGGTGCCGCTGCCCAGCTCAATCAGCGTGTCCGCGCCGCTCAGCCGCGCGATGTCGCCCGCGTGGGCCAGCAGGATTTCCCGCTCGCGCCGCGTCGGGTAGTACTCCGGCAGCCGGGTGATGTCGTCGAAGAGCTGGCTGCCGCGCTCGTCGTAGAGCCACTTGGGAGACAGCTCCTTGGGCGTGCCACACAGGCCCTGGAGCGCCTCTTCCCGCAGGGCGCGCTTCGCGTCGCCCGGCTTCACGTAAACGTCCACCTGGACTCCCGGCGTGTGCTGCGTGTCTTCACCTGGAGTCGCCACCGCCGTCGGTACCGTCGTCACCCGCATCGCCTCACCTCACCTCGCGTCCCGTGCACAGCGAAAGCCGGCGAAAATCTGCCGGCGGATGGGGAAGTCCCAGTTGCGGAAGCCGTTGCGCACCGCGACCGGTGCGCTGGCCCACGCGCCTCCCCGAAGGACCTTGTAGGACTCGCCGAAGAACACCTCGGAGTACTCGGGGTATGGAAAGGCGCTGAAGCCCGCGTAGGGGCGGAAGTCGCTCGCCGTCCATTCCCACACGTCACCCAACAACCCCCAGACGCCGTCGTGGCTGACGCCTCGCGGGTAGCTGCCCACCGGCGCCGGGCCCCATGTGCCGCCATTCAGGTTGGCGTGCGCCCGCGTGGGCGGCGTGTCGCCCCAGGGGTACTCGCGCGGGGTGCCATCGCCGCCGCGCGCGGCCTTCTCCCACTCGGCCTCGGTGGGCAGCCGCTTGCCGGCCCAGCGCGCGTAGGCGTCCGCCTCGTACCAGCACACGTGCTGTACCGGCTCGTCCTTGGGCAGCGGCTCCACCTGACCGAAGCGCCGCCGCAGCCAGGTGTGCTGTCCCTGGGGAAGCCAGAAGCCCGGATGCTTCACGCCCTCGGCCTGGATGAACGCCCAACCCCTGGGGTGCCACCAGCGAGCGTCTTCGTAGCCACCCGACTCCACGAACACCAGGTAGTCGCCGTTGGTGACGGGGTGCGCGTCCATCAGGAACGGGGCCACGTGCTGGGAGAACGCGGGCCGCTCGTTGTCGTAGGCCCAGGGGCTGGTGCTGCCCAGCCGCACCTCGCCGCCCGGGATGAAGACCTCCCCCTGCGGCACGGCGCCGGGCCGGGGCCTCGGGCGCGCGGAGGGCACGTGGTACTCCGGCGCCGTCATCAGTTGCAGCGTGGCGGCCAGCGTCTCCGCGTGCTGCTGTTCGTGCTGCGCCACCATGCCGAAGACGTAACCGCCCGCCAGCAGCGGCACGGCGCTGTCCTCGGGAAGCCGGTGAAGGTGTTCGCGCACCGCCTCGCGCACGCGCCGCGCGTAGGCGAAGGCGGCCTCGGGTGGCAGCAGCGGCAGCTCGGCGCGCGTGGCGCGCGGGTGCCGGAAGGCGTCATAGATGGTGTCGAAGGCCGGGTCGGTGATGGCCGGCGCCCCCAGCGCTCGCAGCAGCCACTGCTCCTCGTAGTTGGCCACGTGCGCCACGTCCCAGATGAGCGGCGACATGAGGGGCGAATGCTGACGCCGCAGCTCCGCCTCGGGCAGCCCGCCGAGCATCGCCAGCACGCGCGCGCGCGCCGTCTCCAGCTCGCTCCAGGCGCGGGACTTCCAGGGTGAAGGGGGCCCGCCTTCCTTGGGCGGGCGACTCTGTTCCTCGACCATTTGGAACATCACCCGCCCAAGGTAGGGAGGCGCCCGGCGCGGAGGTAAGCCCCCGCCTCACCGACGCCCGAGCCACGCGTGAAGGAGCGCACGTTGCCCAGGCGCCCCCGACGCCTTGTCTCTACGCCTGGCGCGGATCCACGTCCCGGTCCTGAACGGGAAATCCGCCATGAAGGTTGAAGCTCAAACACTCTACCCGCCAAGGCCCGTGGAGCCACTCAAGGCGCGCTGGGGACACGGGCGAGGCCGAGCAGGGTGAGGGTGCGCGAGCGCTCATCCCACGCGTACTCCAGCTCCAGCCCGTGCTGCGGCACGACATGCCGCGCCACCAGTCCGTTGGCGGCGGCGGGCTCGCGAAGGGCCGGGTCTCCCAGGCGCTCCAGCACCTGCTGCAGTGCGTGGAACGTCTCCGCCGTCATGCGGCCCACCTCCCGCCACGCTTGTGGCGCGTAATGCACGCGGTGAGGGCCCTGTCGTTGGCGGAGCTGCGGCATGTCCCGGTGTCCTTCGTCCTTTCCGGAGATGCTTCGTATGCCAACGGCGTGCCCACACCCTATCGCTTGGATTTTCAACAAGCTGGGCAGGTGCCCGGCGACCCGTGCTGCAGGAGTTACAGGCTGGCGACCTCCGGGACGGAAGAAAGGACAGGCTCGAAGTCCCGGGAGTCACGGTTGGCGTGTCTTCCGGGGCAGCCCGCTCCGACACCCTTCAGGGGTGCGTGACGCGTCTGTCCCGGCGGTGGACGCGGCCATGGAAATGCGAGGCCGGCCCGGTGGACGGCCGGGGAGGCGGCATCGCGAGCCCTCGGCGCGCCCTGGCTGCCCGCCCACGGCGGGCGTGCCCAGGTTGAACGAAGGGCCGGGCATGCGGCGGCCCCTGGCAAGGAGGAAGGATGGCTCGGCGGAGGTACACTCCCTGGTCCGCCACCAACGGCCTGCTCTTCGGGATGGCCGCGGGCGTGGTGTTGGCGTTGGCGGAGGTGGTGCTGGCGGTGGCGTCAGGGGACAGCCCGATGCGGCCGGTGCGCATGTCCGCGGGGGTGCTGCTGGGGCCCCAGGCCTTCACGGCCCAGGTGTCGGACGGCACGGCCCTGCTGCTGGGCGTGGGCGTGCACCTGGTGATTGCGGCGGTGGTGGGGCTGTTCTACTCGGTGCTGGACGCGTGGCTGCCGCCGGACGGGCGCAGCCGCTGGGAGTTCCAGGCGGCGGTGGGGATGCTCTACGGCATCTTCGTGTGGCTGGTGAACTTCCAGTTCGTCGGGCGCGGCTCCTACCCATGGTTCCTGGAGGTGCCGCAGTTCCCCCAGATTGTGGTGCACGCCGTCTTCCTGGGCCTGCCCCTGTCGACGCTGTTCACCGCCGCGGAGCGTCGCCGGTTGCTGCTGGATGCGGCGGAGAGCACCCCCGCCCGCTGAGGCGCGCGAGCGCTTTGAAAAAACGCGGAAGGTATGGTGAAAGTACCCGACCTTGAGGGTTTGCCCGGCATCTGCGGAACGGAGGCGGGCCGGCCCCCCTTCCGTGGACTGACACACGCATGGACACAGAACTGGCGAGCATGCTGGGGGCCGCGTCGAGAGCCGCCCGGGTGCGGATGGGCCTGACGCAGGCGGATGTCGCCGAGCGCATTGGGATGGCGTCGGAGGTGTACGGGCGGTTGGAGCGCGGCCACATGCTGCCCAGCGTCCAGAACCTGCGCCGGCTGTGCATGGTGCTGAATGTGCCGCCCCACGAGCTGCTGGGCCTGGGCGAGGGTTTCACCGCCCCGCCGCCGGTGAAGGAGAAGGCCGCCGCCAAGCATCGCGAGGAAGACACGCCGGAGATGCGGCGGCTGATGCGCAACCTGCGCAAGCTGACGGCGGTGCAGCTCAAGCTGATGAACCTGGTCGCCTCGGCGATGCAGCACAAGAAGAAGTAGGCCTTGAGGCCGCGGCCGGCTACGGCTGGTTGCGCGTGACGAAGGGGAACGTCTGGATGGCGAAGTTCCCCGCGAAGTCGTCCATCCACACCTCCACGGTGTGCTCGCCGTCCACCAGCTCGCGCGTGTCCAGCTCCGCCGTCCAGGTGCCGTCCGGCAGGAGCGTGGCGGCCCGGATGCCCGAGCCATCCCGCGTGAAGGCCACCCACCGCGCCCCGCTCACCGCGTCCGTCACCCGCGCGGTGATGTGAATCACCCCGCTGTACGCCTGCCCCGGCACCGGCATCAGCAGCGTGGCCACCGGCGCCGCGTTGTCGTAGCGCACGGTGCGCGACAGGGTGGTGCGCATGCCCGTCTCGCTCGTCACGTCGATGGTGAAGGCGTTGTCCCCGGGCACCAGGTCCAACGTGGCCTGCACCCCGCCGCCGCCCCGGGGCAGCGCGTACGTGCGCCCGGTGGACAGCGTCACCGAGGTGGCGGACGCGGAGTACACGCCGATGTCGTAGGGCATGGCGTCCTGTGGCTGCGGCCCCACCAGCCACCCGTCCGGCAGGCCCGTGGACACCCACGGCGCCTCCGCGTCCACCCACACCGTCAGCATCCGCTCCGTGACGTGGCCCACCGAGTCCGTGGCCCGCACCAGGATGAGGTTCTCCCCCGGCCACAGGTCCACCCGGTGCGTCACGTCCCCGCCGCCCGCGGGCACGTCCGTCACCTGAATCCAGTTGGTCTCCACGCGCACCGGTGACCAGTCCCGCACCACCATGCGCACGTCCACGCTGTATGTCGTGATGGCGGCGCCGGGCGTGGGGGAGAGGAAGGTGAGCTCCGGCGCGGTGTTGTCCACCATCACCACGGCCTCCTCGCTGGCGATGCCGCCGAACGTGTCCGTGGCCACCAGCCGGATGACGTTGGGCCCGTCCACCAGCGGCAGGACCGTCTCCACGAAGCCGCCGCTCGGGTCGGGGGCCACCGGGTGACTCACGCCCTGGATGACGAAGGTGGCCGAGTCGATCTCCGCGCCCGCCGCCAGCGGGGTGACGAAGCCGCACACGTCCAGCGTCAGCGCGTCCGTGAAGTCCGGCAGCCCGCACAGCGTCACCGAGGGCGCGGGGTAGGGTGACGGGTGCACCTCCACCGCGAAGGCCGCGGCGCTGCCCAGCCGGTTCTCCCGCGTGGGCGCCAGCGTCACGCCCGAGTACACCGCGCGCAGGTCCTGCACGCCCAGCTCGCTCCAGGTGGAGGCGCGGGGCCGCCACACGAAGGTGTACACGCCGTCCCCGTCCGCGTCGTTGTCCGCGCCCACCGTGACGCCCGCGACGGAGAAGGTCACCACGCCCATGCCGGGGCCACGCGCCTCCCAGCCGCGGTCATCCACCACGCGCGCGGACAGGGTGTTGTTCAGCGCCACCGTGAGCTGGCCATCCACGGGCGCCAGCAGCGTGGTGGTGGTGGGCACGCCGTCGGTGGGCGGCGGCGGGTTGGTGTACGTGGTGACGCGCACCGAGCCCTTCACCCCGTCGGCCTCCTGGGATGCCGCCACCACCATGACGTCCGAGGAGAGCGACGGCGCCAGCCCCTCCGGCGCGGTGACGGTGAGGGTGAGGGTGGCCTCGGCGTCGGGCGCCAGCTCCAGCGTGGTGCGGCTCAGCGAGGCCGTCCAACCGGAGAGCCCGCCGGTGGTGCTCAGCCGGTAGCTGTCCGTCCGGTAGCCGTGGTTGCGCACCGTCACGGGGTAGGAGACGGACTGTCTGCGCGGCAAATCATGCTCGAAGGGCCGGCGCGCGCCGCCGCTGACGGTGACGCCCACGCTGAAGTCGCCGAAGCACGCCAGCCCCAGCGAGGCGAAGGTGGTGGGGATGTCCGGGTAGCGCGTGTCCGCGCCCCAGCTCCCGTTCGCCGCCTGCCGCGACTTGAGCCACTCCAGCGCCTCCGACATGCGCCCGTCCGCGCCGGGCTTCCGGCCGGCGAGGCACAGCGCGTACAGGGAGATGCCGGTGGCGAACTCGTCCGGCACGTCGCCCTCCAGCGAGCCCCAGCCCGGCGCGCCTCCGCCCGCGCGCGTGGTGAGCAGCCGCGTGGCCAGGGTCTCCAGGGCCTGGGCATTCACATTGTCCGCGCCGGGGCCCGCGGCCTTGAGGCCCACCATGGCCCACGCCACCTGGTGCGTGTAGCGCTGGCCGTCGTTGGCCGGGCCATCCGTCCAGTCATTCATGTGCGCGCGCACGTACGCGGCGGCGCGGTCCAACGCGTCCTGGTACTGCGCGGCCCGGGCCGGGTCCACGCGCTGCCGGGCCTGGGCAATGGCCGACATCATCCGCGCGGTGACGCCGATGTTGCCGTAGCCGACCGGGTAGAAGGGGAAGTCCTCGCGCCAGCGGCCGGTGGTCTCCTGCCGCGTCAGCGCCCAGTCCGCGGCCAGCACCAGCGCGTCCGAGTAGCGCGAGCCCAGGTGCGCGTCGTAGCCCGCGAGCCCGAAGGCGGAGTAGCTCGTCTTGGCGATGGGGTAGTGGACGCCCTCGTGGAACCAGGAACCGTCCGCGCGCTGCTCGGAGACGAGCCGCCCGGCGATGAACTCCAGGTTCTCCCGGTTGGTGCGCCCGTTGTACGTGAGCGCGTCCAGGTCGTAGCCGGTGGTGCGCGCGTTCGCGAGGCCGAACATCGCCGCGCCGTGGCGGTGGCACGACGTGCAGCCGAAACGCACCGACCAGTTCGCCGCGTCCGCGCTGAGGTAGTTGATGGCGCGCTGCGCGGACTCGGCGTTGGTGGCCGCCCGTGCGGGCCCGGTCAGCAGCAGACCCGTCAGCGTGACGAGGACGAACGCGACGCGCGCGAGTGCGCCGCGCGGCAAGGCAGGAGAAGCGGCGTGTGAGGGCATGGGGGGCTCGCTCGAAGGATACCGCTCTGGGTATTCATGCAAGCAAAGCGCCCGGGGAAGCGGGCGCATGCCTGTCTTGAACGCATGACAGCCATCACCTTCACGTGAGGGTCACACGTCACCCCGAGGCGGGTTCACCCGAGGCATTCAAGACACATGTGCAATTCATGCTCACGGCCCTGACGCGCCGCGTGTGCGGCTTGGGCGCGATTGACATGACGCGCGAGACATTCAGTGCCCGCGGCGCTGGCGGTGAATCACATGCGTCCACGCGACAGACATCGCGCGGGTCATCGCGGTGGCTCGTCGGGGCGGTGTTCGTCGTGTGGCGGCGGCGCTTCGGGGGCGGGTGCTTCCGGTGGCAACTGTGGCAGCGGCCAGCCGCCGAACATGGGCCAGCCGCGGTACATGGACCGGCGTTCCTCGTGTGTGAGGGGCCGTTCGGGGGGCGCGGAGGATGGCTCGGGGTGCGCGGGCGGAGGGCGGCGGAGCAGGACGGCGCTCAACACCATGCACAGCAGGGACATGAGCACGATGCTCCATGCTCGCGCCGGTCCGTGCAGCATCCGCCTGTCTTCCACGCCGTGTCCCTCAGAAGGTCCCCTGCTTCAACACGTCCTGCTTGGAGATTGTGCCCAGCAGGCGCCGCTCGCCGTCCACGACGGGGAGCCGCTCCAGGGACGTCTGCGTGAAGCGGGCGGCGACCTCGCCCAGGGACAGGCCGGGGGTAATCGGGTGCACGCGCACGTCCATCACGTCCGCGGCGATGGTGGCGTGCAGTTGCGAGTGGTCCGGCAGGTGGCCCTTCAGTTGGTCGAGCACCAGCGCGCCCCGGTACCGGCCCACTTCATCGGTGACGTAGAGGTCCTGGCCCAGGGGCTGCTCCAGCAGGAAGGCGAGCACCTCTTGCAGCGGGGCCGACGGAGGCACGCGTTGGTGCACGGGCTTGAGCAGCGCGCGGGCGCCTTCCTGGCGCAGCCAGTGCGGCACGGTGGCGGGGACGCGCACGTTGCGGCGGTTGAGCACGGACGTGTACAGCGACTCCGGCTCCAGGCGCCGGCTGACGGCCGCGGACACCACCGCGCTGAGCATCAGCGGCAGCACCAGCGGGTAGTCGCCCGTGAGCTCGAAGATGAGGAGCACCGCGGACACCGACGCGTGCGTGGTGCCCGCGAGCACCGCGCCCATGCCCAGCAGGGTATAGGCGCCGCTGGGCGCGCCGCCAGGGAGCGCCCATTCGGCGAGCATCCCGAAGGCGCCGCCCAGCAGGCCGCCGTAGAAGAGGGACGGGGTGAAGAGTCCGCCGGGGACGCCGGCGCCCGCGCAGGTGGCGGTGAGGGCCAGCTTCGCCAACGGGAGCAGCAGCAGGTAGGGCAAAGCCAGCTTGCCGAGCAACGCCGCGTTCACCGCGTCATAGCCATTGCCCAGAAGCTGCGGCAGCCACACCGCCGTCACGCCCACCACCGTCATGGACAGCAGGGGCAGGAAGGGCGCCAGCCATGCCGAGGCGCGGTCCAGCAGGTCCGACATGACGTTGATGCCGCGCACGTAGCAGGCGGACGCGGCGCCCAGCACCACGCCCAGCAGCATGGCCAGTATCAGCTCGCGTGGGTGCAGCAGCGCGTAGTCGGGAATCACGAAGCTGGGGTGGTCCCCGATGAGGAATCGCGACACCAGCGTGGCCACCACGCACGAGACGACGATGGGGCCGAACAGCTCCAACGCGAAGCTGCCCAGCAGCACCTCCAGGCCGAAGAGGGCCGCGCCAATGGGGACGTTGTACGCGGAGGCCATGCCCGCGGACGCGCCGCAGGCCACCAGCAGGCGGGCCTGCCCGGGGCCCAGCCGCAGCCAGCGGGCCAGCGACGAGCCGCTGGCCGCGCCGGTGGACAGCAGCG
>JBKGHI010000215.1:0-15813 GCA_046520405.1 Myxococcus sp. 1LA | reverse complement strand
CGCGGCGGGGGCGGGCTGCGCGCTAACGGGGCGCACCTGCGTGGCGGCCGACGCGGGCATCGTGTTGGACTTCTGGCCGACCAGCGCCTTCACCTTGTCGAGCAGCACCTGGCTCTCGAAGGGCTTGGTGACGTGGTCATCCGCGCGGGCGGCGCGGGCGCGATTCTCGTCGAAGGCCTCGAAGGTGCCCGCCAGCAGCACCACCGGGATGCCCTGGGTCGCCGGGTCGTTCTTCAGCGCCTCGCAGACTTCATAGCCGCTCTTGCCCGGCATCATGACGTCCGCGAGCACGACGTCCGGACGCAGCTCGCGGGAGCGAGAGATGGCGTCCAGCCCGTTGTCCACCGCGGTCACCTGAAAGTCCTCGGTCGCGAAGATCATCCCGATCACCTTGCGGATGGTGAGCGAGTCATCGGCGACCAGCAGATTCTTGGGCATCGGTTCGGGCCTCGGGGAGCATCCACTCCCCTGAATTCGTTGGTGATTCCCGCCGCGAGGGTTGACTCGCGGCAGTCTGATAAGCGGGGCAGCTTACGAGTTGCGCTCCGCGACGATCAAGAAAACATGCGTTGCAGGTCCAGGAACGCCACGGGCTCGTTCAACCCGGGAGCACGGAAGCTGCCCGCGGTGTCGTCCGGCTCGAAACGTTGCAGGACGCCGAGCACCCGCGTGGCCGTCAACCCCACGTTCCGGCCGGCCAGCTCCGTCAGGACGATGAAGGGCTCCGGCAGGGGCTCCGCCCCCAGCAACGCGGGGACCGAGCAGACGGGCCACAGCACCTGGTCATGCGGAAAGATACCGGCCACCGGCCCACTCTGCACGGGCAGGACGCTGAAGGCCTCCCCCCGGCTGATGACCTGCGACACCAGCCCCAGGGGAACGCCGAAGAGCCGCCCCTGTGATTCGAAGACGAGCGCCCGCTCCGGCGCGGCCTCCGCCCAATGCACGGGCCGGGCGGAAACGGCCGCCGCCATCGACCCCACCCGGTGTGGCAGCGCCTCCGCGATGAGCTCCAGGTACAGCCGCGACTTGTGCAGCACCGCGCCTCGGCTCAGCGGGGCCAGGGAGTCCGCCAGCCCCGGGGGCAACAGGAAGAAGGGCGCGCGGGCCACATCCGCCACCTCCACCACGGAGCGCACGCGCACGGCCAGCGTGGGGCTCACGTCCAGAACCACCACCATGCCCGGCCCTTCTTCGGGAGGCCCGCCCAGCAGCGCGCAGAGGTCCTTCACCTCCAGCACCCCCCGCAGGCTGCTGCCGTTGGCGCCTGGCATCGCTACTTCCATGACAGACGTCGCTTCCACGGCGTAGCGGGTTTCCCCGGCCTCTACGAGAAGACAGAGCCGACGGCCGCTTTCGAAGGGGGACACGGGGGGCGACCCTAGCAGCCTTCCACGGGTTGGTGCTAAGCCGATGGGAGATGGCGCGTATCCTCCTCGTCGACGATGAAAAGATCGCCCGAACGCTCTACGGCGACTACCTCACCGCCGTTGGACACGCCGTCACCGCGGTGGGCGCGCTCCAGGAAGCGAAGGAAGCGCTCGCGGGCGATCGCTTCGACGCGGTGGTGACGGACCTCATCCTTCCCGGTGGCGACGGCATGGAAGTCCTCCGGCACGTGCGGGAACACCACGCGGGCGTGGAGGTGGTGGTCATTACCGGCCTGGAGAAGGTGGACCCCGCGGTGCGCGCCATCAAGAGCGGCGCGGCGGAGTACCTGGTCAAGCCGGTGGCCCCGGAGGCGCTGCAACACGCGGTGCGCCGCGCCCTCACCACGCGCGACCTGATGCAGGAGAACGCGTCGCTGCGCCGCCACGTGGCCATGCTGGAGGCGGGGCAGCGCATCGCCACCACCCTGGACCGCGAGAAGCTGGCCTCGGCCACCGCCAGCGCGCTGCAGAGCATGGCCTCCGCCAGCGCCGTAGTGCTGCTGGAGCGCGACTCCGCCTTCGCGCTGCGCCGCCACGGCACCAGCGGCCTGCCCACCGCGCTGGAGGAGCCGCTCATCGCCGAGCTCATCGGCCGGCTCTCCAACGAGCGCGGGACGCGGGATCTGGAAGGCCTGGACGCGCCCTTCCCTCGCGCCGTGTCCTTCCCCGCGCTGGAGGGTGACGCCGTGCTGGGGCACGCGGTGCTCTTCTTCGGCGGCACCGGCGCGGAGTGGGCGGGCGAGACGGCCAGCTTCCTGGTGCGCAACTGGGCGCTGGCGCTGCGCAACCTCGGCCGCTTCGCCGCGGTGGAGGACCTGGCGTACGTCGACGACCTCACCCGCCTGTTCAACACCCGCTACCTGCACCTGGTGGTGGACCGCGAGGTCCAGGACGCGCTCCAGTCCCAGCGCACCTTCAGCCTGCTGTTCCTGGACCTGGACCACTTCAAGTCCATCAACGACACGCACGGCCACCTCGTGGGCTCCAAGGTGCTGGTGGAGGCCGCGCGCGTGGTGAAGGGCTGCGTGAGAGACCACGACGTCGTCGCCCGCTACGGCGGAGATGAATACGTGGTGGTGCTGCGCAACACCGACTCCGGCGGCGCGCTCAAGGTGGCCGAGCGCATCCGGCGCACCATGGAGACGCACAACTTCCTGGCGCGCGAGGGCCTGTCGCTCAAGCTCACCACCTGCATCGGCGTGGCCAGCTTCCCCGAGCACGCCCAGGACAAGGCCACGCTGTTGGACCTGTCGGACCGGGCCATGTATCGCGGCAAGCGGGGCTCGCGGAACGTCGTCTACATGGCGGCCAAGGACCTGGAGGCCCCACCGGCCGAGCGCCGGCAGGCCCACTCCGCGTCGTGACGCGGCCTAGCGCCGCAGGCTGCCCACCGTCAGCCGCTTCTCCGGGGTGACGTCCGCCGGAGACGGCGCCGCGCCTTCCTTGCCCACGGCCTCCACGGCCTCGTGCGAGGCGCCGGAGGTGATGAGCCGATACTTTTCAACGGCCTCCTTCGCGTGCGCGGCCTGCTCCGGATCCAACCGGGCGATGAGCTCCCAGAAGAGGGCCGCGTGCTCGCGCTCCTCGTCCATGACGTGCTGGAGGATGGCCTTGGCGTCCTCGTTGTCCGTCGCGTCGATGTGGGCGGCGTAGAGGTTGATGGCGTCCAGCTCCGCCTCGATGTTGAGCCGGATGGAGCGGGCCAACTCCGTGTCCGTCATCTTGCGGGGAACCAGCGAGTGGAACGGGTTGGTCTGCGGCATGGAGGCCCTCCCGAGGCCGGTGGCGCGATATCCGGTTTTTCCGGACGGCGTGAGGCGAACGCGGCCAGCATCCGCGCCGGAACGGCTGGGGTCAACGGATTCCCTCCGGGTGCGTTGCGTACAAGCGGTTGCCTCCGCCATGCTCGTCACATGGAAACACCCGCGCCGCTCGCCCAACTGCTCCAGGCCGTGGAGGCAGGGGACCTGACGGCCGCGCGAATCGCGGCGGCGGCATTGCATCGTGCGGGAGCACACACCTCACAACTGGCGGCGGAGGTGTTGCACGAGCTGCGACAGCCGCTGCTCGGCGTGAAGGCCTATGCCCAGCTCCTCGCGGAGGATGGCGCCGCGCCCGGCCCGTTGCGCCTGCTGCTGTCGCAGGTGGAGCGGATGGAGCAGATCGTCTCCGACTTCATCCGCCTGTCGAGCGAGCGGCCGGCCTCTCAGCAGCGCCTCTCCCTGGCGGCCCCCATCTGGGCGGCGGCGAAGCACTTCAGCATCAACCCGGACTCCTCGCGCATCTCCCTGGAGGTGGAGGCCCCGGAGGACATCACCATCCAGGGCAACGCGCGGCTCATCGAGCAGCTCACGCTGAACCTGCTCAACAACGCGCGCGACGCCATGTCGGGGCGTGGCAGGGTGAAGGTGGTGCTCACCATGGAGGGCGCCTCCCCTGCCCTCTACGTCGCGGACTGGGGCCCCGGCATCCCCGAGGAGCTGCGAGCGCGCATCTTCGAACCCTACGTCACCGCCAACAAACGAGGCACCGGCCTGGGCCTGTCCGTGTGTCAGCGCATCGCTCGTGAGCACCACGCGCGCCTCGAGCTGGCCCGCCGAGCGTGCTCCGCGACGTGCCGCCCCCGGCCACCGTGTTCCGCGTGCTCTTCCCCGCCACGGACGCGCCGCCCGCGCAGAAGCACCGGCTGCTGGTGGTGGATGACGAAATCATCATCCGCATGGTCTTCCGCGACCTGATGGGCAAGGAGTGCGAGGTCATCGAAGCGGCCAGCGCCGAGGAGGCCCTGGACCTGCTGCAACAGGCCCCGGTGGACCTCATCGTCACCGACAAGAACCTGCCCGGCATGTCCGGCCTGGAGCTGGCGCAGCAGGCGCGGCGGCTGCACTCGGGCTCACGCGTCATCCTGATGACGGGCTACCCGTCGCTCGTGACGACGCAGCAGGCGCTGGAGCTGGGCGTGGTGGACTACCTGCTCAAGCCCTTCGACGACATCCGCGAGGTCCGCTCCCTGCTGCGCTCCACGCTGACCCGGCGCCCCGCTCCGGCACCGCTGGAGGCGAACCCCGCGATGCGCCGGGTGGACGTGCTGGAGGACAACCCGGTGGCGGCGGCGCAAATCACCCATGCCCTGTCGCTGGTGGGGCTGGAGGCGCGCATCCTGTCGACGACGGAGCTGGCCGCGCTGGCGCCGCCCGCGGGCGTGGTGGTGAGCTGGGACTTCTCGCCCGCCTATGGCCGCAAGGCGCTGGAGCTGGGCAAGGCGCTGGCCCAGGGCGCGCCCTTCGTCGTGCTGGCCGAGCACCTCACGATGGAGACGGCGCTGGAGTCCCTGCGCGCGGGCGCCGCGGCGTGCCTGCCCAAGTTGATGTCCGATGCCACGGCGCTCAGCCGCGAGCTGAACCGCGCCTTCAAACGAGAGGCCCCATGAGACTCGCGCTCCTGTCCGTCCTGCTGCTGGGTGTTGCTTGCTCCTCCGACAAGCCTCCAACGCAGGACCGGCAGGACGCGGGCACGGGCACGGAGGACGCGGGCAGCGGTGACGCGGGCTGCGAGCCGTTGGCCCCGGGGCCGGGGACGCCGCTGCTCACGGGTTTGAACACGCCCCGCCGGCTCGCGGTGGACGGGACGGACATCTACATCGCGGAGTCTCACTCCCTGAATCCCCAGCAGCCGCAGCCAGGGCCCGGGCGGCTCCTCCGGCTGCCACGCGCGGGCGGTGACGCGGTGCCCGTGACGACGGGCTTCCGGGCACCAGACGCCATCGCCGTCACGTCGGATGCCGTCTACGTGCTCGACCTGGATGGGCTGTGGCGGGTGGACAAGGCGACGGGCGAGAAGGATGCGCGGCCGCTCGACGCCACGGTGAACAACGTCACGATTGGCGGCACGGAAGTCCTGCCCGCGCGGATGGGTGACCGGGACGTGCTCGTCATCGCGACGGCGCACCGCCGCCTGGTGCGCGTGGATGCCGCGGGTGGCAACCGCCGCGAGCTCTACGCGGGCACGGGCTACACGCAGGTGCGAGGCGCGCGGGTGGTGGGCCAGGACGTGTGGTTCCTGGTCGCCGCGAGCGAAGTCCCCGGCCTCTACAGCGTGCCGCTGGATGGCAGTGCCCCCGCGACCCTGCGTGACGGCACCATCACCGCGGGCACCTCGCTGGAGGTGACCCCCACGCACTTCCTCATCACCGAGGGCGGCGGTGGTAACGGCCGCGTGCTGCGCCTGCCACGTGAAGACAGCGGCGCGGCGGAAGTCGTGGCCACGGACCTCCAGGGGCCCGCCTTCCCCGTGGAGCTGAATGGGACGCTCTACTTCAAGGACGTCAGCACTGGCGGCACCGACTTCCTGCGCCGCGTGAGCACCTGCACCACAGGCGCCGTGGAGCCCGTGGGCCCGGAGGGCGTGGGCCCCGGCGGACTGGTGGTGGACGGCGACACCCTGCTCTACACGTCCCAGGAGAGCGGCACGGGCGGCGTGGTGGGCCGCGTGCCCTGAGCGCAGCCCAGCACCTCGACATGAAGACCTCCTGAAACGACAACGGCCCCGGCGCCTCATGACGAGGCATCCGGGGCCGTCCGCTACCGAGGCTCAGCCGGCCCGGGACTCAGAAGTCCCGGCCCGTCCGAAGCGGCTCAGTAGTCCATGTCGTCGCCGCCGTAGTCCGGCGTCCCGGCGCCAGCGCCGCCCTTGGCCTTGCCCTTCGGGCGCTCGGCGACCATGGCCTCGGTGGTCAGCAGCAGGGACGCCACGGAGGCGGCGTTCTGCAGCGCGGTGCGCTCCACCTTCGTCGGGTCGATGACGCCGGCCTTCTCCAGGTCCTCGTAGGTCTCCGTGCGGGCGTTGTAGCCGAACGCGCCGGTGCCCTCGCGGACCTTGTTGATGACCACGGCGCCCTCGACGCCGGCGTTGCTGGCGATCTTCCGCAGCGGCTCCTGGAGCGCACGGAGGATGATGGCCACGCCGAAGTCCTGCTCACCACCCAGCTTCAGCTTCTCCAGCGCGGGCAGCGCGCGGAGGTAGGCCACGCCGCCGCCAGGGACGATGCCCTCTTCGACGGCCGCGCGGGTCGCGTGCAGCGCGTCCTCGACGCGGGCCTTCTTCTCCTTCATCTCCGTCTCGGTGGCCGCGCCGACGTTGATGACGGCCACGCCGCCCACCAGCTTCGCCAGACGCTCCTGGAGCTTCTCGCGGTCGTAGTCGCTGGTGACAGAGTCAATCTGGGTGCGGATGAGCTTGATGCGGCCCTCGATGGCCGCCTTCGTGCCCACGCCGTCCACGATGGTGGTGTTGTCCTTGTCCACCGTGGCGCGCTTGGAGCGGCCCAGGTCGGTCAGCGTCAGCGTCTCGAACTTGTGGCCCAGGTCCTCGCTGACCACCGTGCCGCCGGTGAGGACGGCGATGTCCTGCAGCATCTCCTTGCGGCGGTCACCAAAGCCGGGGGCCTTCACCGCGCACACGTTCAGCACGCCGCGGATCTTGTTGACCACCAGGGTGGCCAGGGCCTCGCCCTCGATGTCGTCCGCGATGATGAGCAGCGGCTTGCCGGAGCGGGCCACCTGCTCGAGCAGCGGAATCATGTCCTGCATCGACGAGACCTTCTTCTCGCTGATGAGGATGTAGGGGTCGTCCAGGACGGCCTCCATCCGCTCGCGATTGGTCACGAAGTACGGGGACACGTAGCCGCGGTCGAACTGCATGCCCTCGACCACGTCGAGCGTCGTCTCGAGGCCCTTCGCCTCCTCGACGGTGATGACGCCCTCCTTGCCCACCTTCTCCATCGCGTCCGCGATGATGGCGCCGATGGTCTCATCACCGTTGGCGGAGATGGTCCCCACCTGGGTGATGGCCTTCTTGTCGGCGGTGGGCTTGGACAGGCTCTTCAGCTCGCCCACGACGACCTCGACGGCCTTGTCGATGCCGCGCTTGAGGTCCATGGGGCTGTGGCCGGCGGCCACCAGCTTGAGGCCCTCCTCATAGATGGCGCGCGCCAGCACCGTGGCGGTGGTGGTGCCGTCGCCGGCCTTGTCGGAGGTCTTGGACGCGACCTCCTTCACCATCTGCGCGCCCATGTTCTCGAACTTGTTCTCGAGGTCGATCTCCTTGGCGACGGTGACGCCGTCCTTGGTGATCGTGGGGGAGCCGAAGCTCTTCTCGATGACCACGTTGCGGCCCTTGGGGCCGAGGGTCACCGCGACCGCGTCCGACAGGATGCGGACGCCGCGCAGGATGGCCTCACGCGCGGACTGATGGAAGAAAATCTCCTTCGCTGCCATCGCAACCTCCTGAGTTCACTGGGGGATTTTACTGGTACGACACGGGCCGTTAGCACTCGGCCATGGCGAGCGCCAACATAAGGGCCGGGCAAACGATGTCAACCAGGAAGGGTGGGCGTGTAGGCGAGCGGACGGCCCGGGGCACCCTGTCGGGAGGGGGCGCCGTGGGCTATTGCGCGAAGCGGACCAGGGTGAGGAGCTGCCCCATGTCCAGGGGCTTGTGGAGCGTCAGCGCCACGCCCTTGCGCAGGCCGCGGTCCGTCACGGAGCCGTCCTCGCTGCCCGTCATCAGCAGGACCGGGACGCTCTGGAAGCGGGGGTCCGCCTTGAGCATCTCCGTGAACTGGATGCCGTCCATATGGGGCATCACGTAGTCGGTGATGACCATGCTGACCTGGTTGCGCTCCAGCACGTCGAGCGCCTGGAGCGCGTCGGACGCCGAGTAGACCGTGAACCCATGCATCTCCAAGAAGCGAGAGAGCATCGTGCAGAGTTCGAGATCGTCGTCGACGACAAGGATGTTCACGGGACCGTGCGCCGCACCAGAACGGGCGAGCGAACGTAACAGCCGTGCGCGGCGTTGACAACGAAGTGCACGGCTTCATATGTCGCGGCCCCATGGGGACGCGGACGTCGAAGCAGATGGGGGCGGGCGGGATGGAGGCGCTGGACGCGGCGGCAGAGTCCTTCGAGGCGGGGGATTTCGAGGCGGCCCTGGCCGCCGCCGACCGAATCCTGACCCAGACCCCTGACATGCTGGACGCCCTGTCCCTGCGCGCCGCCGCCCTGGTGGAGCTGGGCCGCCTGGAGGAAGCCGGCAGGGCCTTTGGCGCCGCGCTGAGGGTGGGCCCCGAGGACCTGGAGGTGCTCCTGGGCACCGCGGACTGCCTCATCTGCCGCGCGGGCGAGGACCGGGAGGCCGTGGAGGAAGGCCTGGGCTTCTGCGCGAAGGGCAAGCGCCTGGCGCAGAAGGCCGGCGACGTGGAGCTGCTCTTCGAGTTCCTCCTCCTGGAGGGCATGGGCCTGAACCAGGTGGGAGACTGCCGCGCGGCCCTGACGAGCCTGGACGCGGCGCTGGGGCACATGCCGCGCTCGGTGGACGCGCAGGTGGAGCGGGGCATCGCCCTGTTCGAGCTGTGCCGCTTCGACGAGGCGAAGGCCGCCTTCGACAAGGTGATGAAGGACGCCCCGGACGAGGCGTGGGCCCATCAGTACCTGGGGCTGCTGGCGGAGCGGCGAGGCGACGAGAAGGAGGCCCAGCGCCGCTTCGCCAAGGCCCAGGCGCTGGTACCCGCGGAGTTCTTCCCGCCAGTGGAGCTGGGCGAGGCCGAGTTCGACCGCGCGGTGGAGGCCGCGGTGCAGTCCCTGCCCCGCCACGCGAAGCAGTACCTGGACAACGTCACCATCGCGGTGGAGGACCTGCCGGCGGACGAGGACCTGCTGGCGGAGGACCCTCCCCTGTCACCCAGCATCCTCGGCGTGTTCCGAGGCCTGGCGGTGGGCGAGCGCAGCGTGACGAACGCGTTCGACCACGTCCCCGCATCCATCGTGCTGTACCAGAAGAACCTGGAGCGCTTCGCCCGCACCCGCGAGGAGCTCATCGAGCAGATTGGCATCACCGTGATGCACGAGGTCGGTCACCTCATGGGACTGGATGAGGATGACCTGTGGCAACGGGGGCTGGACTGAGGGCCGCGAGCGACTGGCGGATGCCCTCCAGGTACGGCGTCTTCCGGATGTCGCCGAGCAGCGCCCGCAGCGCCGAGTCATCCATGATGACGGGCGTGGTGTGCAGGTAGTGCATCTCCGGCAGCTCGCGCATGAACGGGTTGAAGAGGCCGATGAGGCGCACCATCCCCGGCCCCAGCACCGAGTACTTCGCGGGGGCGCCGGCCAGGTCGTAGATGTCCTCGACCAGGGCCTTCTGGGTGGTGACGCCCGCGCCGCCGAGGTTCCAGAAGCGGCCGTAGGCGCCGGGGTGGTCCATGAGTGACGTCACCACGGGGCCCACGTCGGGCACGTAGACGAACTCGTGAGGCGTATCGATGGGGCCGATGAGCTGCGCGCGTTTGCCCTGTGAGGCGGCGACGAAGGCGCGGTGGAGGAAGCTGTTCTCCACGCCCGGGCCGTAGAAGTCCGGGAGGCGGAGGATGGTGACCTTGATGGAGCCCGTCTTGTCCGCCGCGAGCAGCAGCTCCTCCTGCTCCTTGCGCATGCGGCCCTTGAACGTGTGCGGCATGCGGGGGTGGGACTCGTTGACGACGTCCGTGCGCGGCCGGCCATAGGGGTACACGCTGGCGATGAACACGATGCGCTCCACGCCTTCGGCGATGGCGGCGTCGAGCGTGCGCTTCATCAGCACGGGGTGGAGGCGGAACTGCCAGTAGGGCACGCCGACCATGTAGACGAGCGTCTGGACGCCCCGCGCCGCCGCCCGGATGGAGGACTCGTCCTCCGGGTCCCAGGTGGCGAGCTCCGCCTGGGGGTCCGCCCCGAACTCCCGCTGGAGCCCTGCCCGCGAGCGCCCCACCACCCGGTACGGCCGCCCCTGCCCTCGCAGCGCCTGCGCCACGCTGTGCCCGATGACGCCCGAAGCGCCGAACAACGCGACCGTCCCCATGTGCCGCTCCCTCTTCCAAACAGCGGGTGATTTGTGAACACCGTTCGGTGAACACGGTTCATCTACTGCTGGCCGTTCGGTGCGTCAAGGCCTACACTGGGAACATGGGGATTGCGGAGCGGAAGGAGCGACAGCGGGCGGAGCTGCGCGAGCAGATTCTCCGAGTCGCCCGGGACATCGTGGTGAAGGAGGGCTTCCCTGCCCTCTCGATGCGCAAGCTGGCGGACGCGGTGGAGTACGCGCCCGCGACGCTCTACCTCCACTTCGAGAACCGGGAGGCCATCGCGAAGGAGCTGTGCGTGCGCGGCTTCCAGGACCTGCTGGCCCTGCTGGAGCCCGCGGCCCAGGTGGAGGACCCGCTGGAGCGCCTGCCCAAGCTGGCGGAGGCGTATGTCCGCTTCGGATTGGAGCACCCGGAGACGTACCGGCTGATCTTCATGGAGGACCCGAAGCTCTCCACGGCGCTGTTCGCGGACAGCCCGGAGGGCGCGGGCCCGAGGTCCTTCGGGGTGCTGGTGCAGGTGTTCGTGGACCTCCTGGCGGCCGGGAGGCTGGAGGAAGGCACGAAGCCGGAGCAGCTCGCGGAGGTGCTGTGGGCGGGGGTGCACGGCATCGTGAGCTTGAGGCTCACGTGCACGGGTTTCCCGGGCACGCCCGCGGAGGAGCTGACGCAGGTGCTGGTGACGACGTTGGTGAAGGGCTTGCCGGGGTTGAAGGCGGGACGGGCGCAGAAGACAGCACGGTGAGCCCGGAGCCCCTTGGTTGACGGGGTCCGGAGGGTCCGGCGTAATCGCTAGCGGTAGGGCCTCCGGACCTGGTGGCCGGCTCGGTCTTCAAAACCGATGAGGGGCGCCGAGAGGCGTCCTTGGCGAGTTCGATTCTCGTGCCCTACCGCCAATACTTCCGAGGGGTTACGCCCCACCCAACCCACTTGGACCGTACCTGAACTGTCCAGCTACGTCCAGGCACGTCCACGGGACTGCGTTACCGGTGCGTTACGCCAGAGCATCCGCCAGCCCCATCCGTGCCGACCAATTGCCCGAAGCGTGGAGCACTTGCCCCGGCAAACTCGACCGCCCGGGCGCATCTGCCCAGCGCCCTGCATGACTCCCGTAGCGATGCACGCCGGCCCCCCACCTTTCAGGGAAAAGTGACGTTGCTGATCGTCACCGTGCGAGCACCATCGGACTCCCACAGCTTGAGCGAAAACGGGCCGCGTGAGGAGTCGGGAGAAGCCTCTGCTTCAATCACCACGCGCCCAGTTCCACCGGATGCAATGGGTAATTCCTGCCACACGCGGAGCACCTTCAAATCCGTTCCAGGGGAACGGCGAAGTGCAGCGCCTATTGCAGCCCACGGCCGCTCTCCTCTCAGATCCCTCAGGAAAACTTCGAGTGCTACACGCCCCGTCGCGCGGTAGCTATGCACTTTGAAGGGCTGTAGCGCGCTCCTCGGGTCCGAGGACACTGTCTTGGTCACGATCCGACCATCCACACCGTTCACATCGATGCCACCAATCGCGAGCAATCCCGCCAAGCCCTCCGGAGCGTCATGCTCCGACACCAAGCGCGCGATCTCTTCTTGGCACCGCAAAGTCTCGGCACGCGATTCCCTCGCTTCTTGCTGATACGACTCGACGGTCCTCTTGTTCCGATACACCTCGACGAGATTGTCCGCTCGCCCGGGATGAACCACCAACAAGAACGAAGCGCCGGTAGGCGCCGCATCGTCGCGGAATCTCACCGACACCCGGAACTTCTCACCAGGAAGGGCCTTTCCAGAAGGGACCAAACGCATCGTCGTTCGGCCCACATCGACGTTCGAAAAAGCTCCGTTCCCATCCAGGTCGACACCTTCTCGTGCGAGTTCGGAGTCGAAAAGAAACACCGTGGAGAGACCAGGACTGACGGCAACCTCTGTTAACGCGCCGGAATCACCTGGTTCCAATTCAATGCGCCGAGAGCCGTTTCCGAGCCCCACGCCTCCCTGAGCCGCAGCCCCTCCTGCAATGAGCAAGAGCCAAAGGGAAACGATTGATGATGTTGCATGCATCCTTCCGCGACTCCCTCATGCGGCATCTCGCGCAAGCCGCATCACTCAAACTCGCTCACTGCCCTCACATCCCCTGTCGTGAAAACACGGGCCGAGGTGGAGCTGCCATCCCCCGACTCTCGTTCCAACCCCTTCACCAGGGACTCAGACAAGAGTTCCAAGCACACAGGGAAGCTCTTCCCATCACGAGTACGCGCATGGGTGAATCGACCATAGACGCGATCACTTACCGCGAGCCGTCCAGAGAAGACGGTGCCGTCGGGCATGCGCTTCCACTTACCAAGCAACAGCAATTCAGTTGGGCCATCCGTCACCGCGATGATCTGCGGCTTCCTGACCAGGAACGTCACGCCGTGGTGGTCTCCTGCCTCGATACCCCACTTCTCCATCGACTCAACGGCTCCCGCTGGGCACGGCTCTGGAGGCGGCGGCGGGCGCACCTGCGCACCAGGGCACGCCAAACCCGTGCATGCGGCCACCGCGACAATCGCCTTGCTCATGATGCCCGCGCCCTTCCTTCCAGGCTTCGGTGGCGTCGGGGTCTCGGTCTTCTCCATCTTCACAGTTGTGGCCTCAGGGAGCATCGCAGGGGCAGCGACGGCCGCAGGGGTGGACTCCTTTCCGGAGGGGGGAGCTGCGGCGTGGACAGCTTGGGACGAACTCTCGGAACGCGCTACTTCCTGACGGGGCGGCATGGCATCTGCAACGGGTGACGTCCGCAAGCTCCACACCAGCACCACCGCGACGAGCACCAAGAGCACCGTCAGGATAGCCGTGCTCCAACCTCGGGAAACCGGCGCAGGATTCGACGCCCGTGCCATAGCGGAGTTCTTCTCCTCCAGCGAGGGAGGCCGCACCTCCAGCGAAGGCGGACTCTCCATCTTCGGCCGCTTGCCGCGCCGGGGGCGGTGCAGCGGTTCGTGCAGCCATTTGTCGAGAGTGTCCCTGCCGCCCTCCGTCGTCGCGGTGTCCTCACCGTGCCAGTCGCACAGCGGCACGTCCCACGTTGCGTCCGCTCCTTGCAGCAACTCCTCAAGTGCAGCACGCAAAAACCCGGCACTTGGCACCCGCGCAACTGGCGTCTTCTCCAAGAGCCGCATGCACACGTCGCTAAGTGCCGCAGGCACACGCTCGTTCACCTGACGTGGAGGAAGCGCATCATTCGAGATGACGACATCCGCCAGCGTGAAATGGTCCCCCGTGAAGGGAGGACGCGCGGTGAGGAACTGGTAAAGGACCACGCCCAGCGCCCACAAGTCGTCCGAGGGGCCCGGCGTGTAGATGGCCCCAGGCACACGGGCATTCTGACGGAAGAAACTCCACGCCTCCGGAGAGCGGTACTCAGGTGTCCCGGGAGGAAGAATGTCCGCCGTGATTCCTGGCGCGCCCGCGTAGTCCCCGACGCCAAAGTCCACCAGCTTGGCCGCGCCATCCGCAGCGCGCACCATGACGTTGGCCTCCTTCACGTCACGGTGGAGCACCCCTGCTTCATGTGAAGCCTCCAGCGCCCGCGCCACGTCCAGCATGACGCGCGCCACTTGCCTCGCGGAAGGGTTCTCCTCGGACGCCCAGACGTCCAGCTGCCGCCCTTCTACGTACTCCATGACGATGACGCCGAACTCTGGAGACGCTACTGGCCACTTCCCGAAGCCGTGAATGCCCACGACGTTGGGGTGGCTCAGCTTCAGCAAAATGGAGACTTCGCGCTCGACCCTCGCACCCACGCGCGCCAGGTCCACCAACTTCAGCGCGTAAGCCTGCCCCTCGCACCGTGCGAGGTACACGGCACCGAAGCCGCCGCTGCCCAGCCGACGCTCCACTGTGTAGCCCACTACCTGGGCACCGGGCGCCAGCGCCGCGAAGGCAGGCCCACGCGGCCTCACGGCGTCCGTCTCCCGGCCTTCCGGCCCTCGCTCATGTGCGCACCCTCCCAACCATCTGCGCACCCTACCAAATGGACTACCCTGTAGGGAGTCCCTCCTTTCGACCGACTTATGCCGATTGACCTCTGACATCCAGTGCCATTGGCTAGACGTCTGGCATTTAATTCTACTAGGAAGAAGGCATGCAGGAAGTCGCCGCCGCCCACGAACTTCGCAAGCAACTCGCCACCTTCATCGGCCCCGCCGCCCGCGCCGCTCGAAGCCGCCTGGGACTGACGCAAGCCGAAGTCGCCCGGCACCTGGGGATTGCCCACACCGTCTACAGTCGCCTGGAGCGTGGAAAGATGCTGCCGAGCGTCCCCACCCTGCACCGCCTCTGCGAGGTGCTGGACGCGTCGCCCAACGAGTTGATGGGCCACACGCGCGCCATGCCTCCCGGCACGGACTCGCCCGCCCGTCGTCGCCTCTTCTACCGAGTGCGACAGTTGGACGAGACTCGGGCACGAGCGATGCTCGCCCTCCTTTCCTTCGGGACGTTCCATGAATGAAGAGCTGGCAATCACCATCGGCACGGTTGCGCGTGAAGCGAGGGAGAAGTTGGGGATGACGCGCGCCGAAGTGGCCGAGCGCGTGGGACTCGTAGAGCCCGCCTACGGGCGCCTGGAGAGGGGAAAGGTGTTGCCCAGTGTTCCCGTCCTCCACCGCCTCGGCCTGACGCTGGGCATCTCCCCCGAAGTTCTGCTGGGCGCGACGCCTCTGGGGACAGGGAAGAAGCCAACACACTCCCCTGCCCTAGAAGCCGAGACGCCTGAGTTACGCAGGCTGCTGGCGCTCGCGCGGAAACTGGACGCGGAGAAGCTGGATGCGCTCCTCCACGTCGCTACCGCGCTGACTCGCTAGTCTTTCTTCGCGAGCGCCTCAAGTTCGTGCGCGTCCAGCCCCTCCGGATAGAGGCCGCCTTCACCGAACTCCACCACGTCACGCAGGCAGCTGCCCTCCGCGATGACGAGGGCGACCTCCGACTGGGCATCCTGGCGCCCATACGTGGGATGCCGCTTCGCAAGAGCCGCTCGCAGCATGGCCCCCATGTCCGCCGCCGTGGCGAAGCGCTCCCCTGGGACAATGCGCAAGGCCGTGTGGAGCATGTCCTTCACATCCGCTGACAGCCCAGCTACGGCCGTCTCCACATCCTCCGGACTGAAGCTGGAGAGCAGCACGCGCATCTGCGTCAGAGGCAAGGAAGGAAACTGCTCGGCCAAGAGGGGGCTCATCCCCTTGGGAGCCGAAGGCACGTCCTCCACGTCGAATAGGTGTGTGCCCGTCAGCAGCTCTATGAGCACCACGCCCAGACTGAATACGTCCGAGGCCGGGGACAACGGCAGGCGCTCCAGGTACTCAGGAGAGGCATAGGCCACGTCACCCCGGACGAGATTCGCGGGGGATTCAAGCCGGCCCACCATGAGCGAGTACGCGGCACCGAAGTTGGCGAGCTTCACCCTGGGCTTGCCCCGATTTCGTGGACAGGTTCGTTAAGCTGCCGCACTTCGGGTTGA
>JBKGHI010000214.1:0-15909 GCA_046520405.1 Myxococcus sp. 1LA | reverse complement strand
CCGTGGCTCCGGCGCGCCCGTGCGGGACGGCGCGGCGGGGGCCTGGCCCTGCGGCGCTTGGCGCCCTCCAGCAGCGCGGTGAAGGCAGTGGGGTCGCCGTAGTAGTGCTTGCGGATGGCGGCGGAGATGGCGCTGCGCAGGCCCACGTACGCGTAGACCTCCGACATGCCCGTGACGAGGGCAATCTCGTCCATCAGCGACTTGTTCTGCGGCTCGGCTGCGACCACGGAGAGCAGCTTGCGCTCCGGGTCCACCGCCAGCGGCAGCACGTTCTGCGCCTCGGCGAGGCGTACCGGGAGCCGGTCCAGCACCTCGGTGGCGATGCGCGCCTTCGCCAGCTTGTCCGCGCTGACGAAGCGCGTCTGGAACTCCGCCGCCAGGAAGCGCAGCAACGCCGCTTCCTGGAGCAGTCCCAGCTCCACCAGGCAATCACCGACCTTGTGGCCGGTGATTTTCTGGTGCTCCAGGGCCTGTTCCACGGCCCCGGCGTTGACGAGTCCCGCCTCGATGAGGCGCTCTCCCAACCTCTTCGCCATGTGGCCTGCCTCAGCTCTCCGAGGAACCCTCGCCGCCCTTGTCAGAAGGCAACGTCGTCAGCGCGCTGAACGGCTTGAACGTCAGCTCCTTGGGCAGCGAGCTCGCGTCACGCGGCGGCCGCTCCTCGCGGGGCGGACGGGGCGGGCGCTCCTCACGCGGGCGCTCCTCGCGAGGCGGACGCTCCTTGCGCGGGCGGTCTTCTCGGGGCGGGCGCTGGGCCTGCTCCTGCTGCGGAGCCGCTCCTTCGGCCGGGGCGCCGCCCTGCTGCGGCTTCTCCGCCCGGGCCTTGCGCTTCTCCTCGCGGCCCTTGCGGCGGCCACCGCCCTCCACCGGGGCGCGGCCCCGCGAGGTGGGCGAGGGGCCCTTCCAGAGCTGGCGCTCGTAGGGGCGCACCACGTCCGTCCACTTGTCGTGCGAGTCGCGCTGCATGGCCTCCAGCCACGAGGCGATGCGCGCGTCGAGCGACTCCAGCGAGTGGATGATCTGCGCCTCCAGCGTCACCGGCGACTTCGGGCTGCCCTGCTGCGCGTCGCCGTGCTGGGAGATGACCAGGTGCGTGAGGTGCTGCTCCAGCAGCGGCGGGAAGCCGGGGATGGCCAGCGCCTTCTCGCGCAGCTTCTGCGCCGTCAGGACGAGGTTGCCCACCAGCCGGCCCTCGTCGGAGGCCTCGGCGGCGTCCGCCGCCTTCATCACCTGCTGGAGGAGCGCGCCGGCCAGCAGCAGGTCGCGGTCCGCCATGGGGTACTGGTCCGCCACGCGGAGCGTCAGCCGCATCACGGACAGGATGTGCTCCGCCAGACCGCCGCGCCACGCGTGGTGCGTGCCCCGGGCGCCCTGGCCGTCGGCAGGCCGGACGCAATCTTCGGGTCGTCCAGGAAGGCCAGCAGAATCTGCTTCACGAACGCGTCGCCGATGCGCTCGGTGACCATCTCCCGGATGAGACCGGCGGCGCGCGCGCCACCCGGGCCCTCGTTGCCGCGGGCCTCACCCTTGTCGGCCTTCTCGGGCTTCTCCGCCTTGGCTTCCGGGGCGGCCTTGGCCTCGGGCGCGGCGGGCTTCGCCTCGGCGGCGGGCGGGGCCGGAGGCGGCTCGAATTCCTTGGGATCCAGGGGCTCGGGGTCCAGGCGCTCCACGGCCTCGACGACGACCTGGGTGCGGCCGTGGAACTGGATGACGTTGCCCTGGACGAGCACGAAGTCGCCCGGCTGGAAGAGGGGCTCGAGCGCGTCGACCTTGTCGAAGATGCGCGCGTCGACCTCGCCGCTCTTGTCGACGAGCGTGGCGGAGACGAACACCTTCCCACTGCGGGCGGTCACCTTCTCCTTCTTGGTGACTCGGAAGACGGTATGGACGCTGTCCTTCTCCCGCAGGTCGGCCGCATACACCTTGCGGACGGTCTCCACGGAGCCTTCCTGGGTGGGGGACGCGGACTCGGGCACGTTTTCGTTGGTCATTGCGGCGGCGGACACTACCACTCCAGCGGCCGCGCGGGTGGACGGCTTCAGCTGACTTCCAGCGCCACGGCGTCGAGGGACTCGGCCCCCAGGGAGCCGGCCAGGGTCGGGTGGTCCGGAGGCAGGCCGGGGCGGGCCAGCCGCGTGGCGATGCGGGACTCGCCCTCGCAGGCGGTGGCCACCAGGTCATCGAAGCGGCCCTGGGGGAGGGGCGGATGGTACCCTGTCACCATCATCCAGCCCCCGTGGCGCGTCCTGCGAAGCGCATGACGCAGCAACTCCACGAATTCCTCGTCGGTCGCCACATCCGGCGTGTCCAGGAGCACCAGGTCGAAGGTGTCGCGGACGGCGCGCAGCACCTGGAGGGGCTTGCCCGTCTCCACCGTCACCCGGCCCATCAAACCGTTGGCCTCCGCGTTCTCCCGGGCCAGGTCCGCGGCGTCCGGGTTGGCGTCGAAGGCCAGGATGTGCCGGGCGCCGTGGACGCCCGCGTGGACGAAGAGCCCGCCCACGTTGCAGTTCGCGTCCAGCACGCGCGAGCCCTGGGCCATGCGCGCCACGAAGCGGCGGACCTCGCGCTGGTCATACGCGTAGCCCGTGCCCTGGCCGTACGTGAGGTCCACGGTGAAGCGGGCGCCCAGCTCCAGCAGCCGGCACCAGCGGGGCGGGGTGCCGTAGAGGACATGGGGGCGCTGCGTGGGCAGGCCCAGCGCCTTGCGCCGCGCGGTGTCGTTGCGCAGCAGCACCGAGCCCGCGCCGGCCACCTCCACCAGCGCGCGCGTCAGCTCCTCGTGCCGCGCGTCCATGGCGCGGGTGAGCGTCTGCACCACGAAGTGCGTGTCGTAGCGGTCCACGATGAGGCCGGGCAGTCCGTCCCCGTCATCGTTGACGACGCGGCAGAAGCGCGGGTCGTCCACCAGCCGGCCGCGGCGCTCGAAGGCGTGACGCAGGTGACGGGGGATGAGGCCCTCCACCACCTCGTCCGGCTGGCCGAGCCGCCGCACCGCGTAGGACGCCTCCAGGTCCACGTCGCCCAGGCCCAGCACCGAGCCGTCCTCGTCCCGGAGCTGCACGGGCTCGCCGGGCAGCGGCGTGCCTTCCATGGAGACGATGTCCTCCCGGCGCAGCCAGGGCGCGCCATGGCGCAATCGGCGGGCGGCGTCGCGGGACAGATAGGTGCTGAGCACGATGGGTTCTCCTCTCGCGGCGACCCGAGGGCACCGGCGCCCGGGGCGTGCTGCCAGGGGAGAAGATGGGGTGCTGGCCTCCGGATGGCTGCCCGTCCCGGAGCGCCACGTCGGGGGGCAGCCGGGGGGGCGGGCGCATGGGGCGCCCCCGCTGGCCTCAACCGCCGCTGGGGGTGCGCTTGAAGGCCTTGGTGGTGACCTGGAAGAGCAGGGTGCTGGCCACCAGCGCCAGGACGATGCCAATGCCGCGCAGCCGCAATTCGTCGCGGAACACCAGGGACAGGGCCAGCGCGCTCAGCAGCACGACGGCCGCCACGCGCAGCACCTGTCCCCGCTGCAACGCCCCGGAGCGCGTGGGCTTCGCCTGGGCCAGGACGGGGATGCTCGCCGCCTTGCGCCAGGTGGTGGCCGTCTCCTCCCGGACCTCGTCCTCCGCGTCCACCAGCCCCTGGACGTAGGCCCGCTCCACGTCCAGCAGGCTGGGGTAGACCAGCTCGCCTTCCGGCGTACGCACGACGTATCCCATGAGCCCTCCTCCCGGCCGTCCGTCAGGACAGTTCGGTGGCAATCTGCTCAGCGACGCGCAGTCCATCAATGGCGGAGGACACGATACCGCCCGCGTACCCACAGCCCTCGCCCGCCGGGTAGAGGCCCTTCATGGACACCGACTGGAGGTCCTCGCCGCGGGTGATGCGCACCGGCGACGAGGTGCGGCTCTCGATGCCGATGAGCTTGCCCTCCTCGCTGATGAAGCCGCGCATCTTCCGCTCGAAGGTGCGCAGGGCCTGCTTCAGCGACTCGGTGAGCCGCTCCGGGAAGAGCCGGTTGAGGTCCACGTGCGCCAGGCCGGGGCGGTAGCTGGTGCCGCCCGGGTCCTTCTTCACGCGCCCGGCCAGGTAGTCCGGAATCGTCTGGGCCGGCGCGTAGAATTGGCCTCCGCCCAGCTCATACGCCTTGGCCTCCCAGTGGCGCTGGAACGCCAGGCCCGCCAGCGGCCCGCGGAAGCCCTCGCGCTCGAAGTCCGCCACGGACACGGACACGACGATGCCCGCGTTGGCGTAGCGCGCGTTGCGCCGCGAGTTGCTCATGCCGTTGGTGCACTGGAGCCCTTCCTCCGTGGGCGTGGGCACCACGATGCCGCCGGGGCACATGCAGAACGAGTAGACGCCGCGCACCTCGCCGTCCACCTCCAGGTTCTCCGCCAGCTTGTAGTCCGCCGGAGGCAGGCGCGGATTCTTCGCCGCGTTGCCGTACTGGATGCTGTTGATGAGCGTCTGCGGGTGCTCGGCGCGGAAGCCCAGGGCGAAGGGCTTGGCCTCCACGATGACGCGGCCGTCGGCGGCGAAGCGCTCGTACAGCTCGCGCGCGGAGTTGCCGGGGGCCAGGATGACGCGGTTGCTCTCCAGGGTGCGGCCGTCGGACAGCTTCACGCCGGCGATGCGGCCGTCCTTGTAGAGGAGGTCCTCCACGCGCGTGCCGAAGTGGACCTCGCAGCCGCCGGCGATGAGCTCCTCGCGCAGCTTGGCCACCGCGCCGGGCAGCAGGTCCGAGCCGATGTGCGGCTTTCCGTCGATGAGAATCTGGTCCGGCGCGCCGTAGCGGGCGAAGGCTTCAATGACCTTGCGCACCATGGGGTGGTTGATGCGCGTGGACAGCTTGCCGTCCGTGTACGCGCCCGCGCCGCCCTCGCCGAAGTTCATGTTGCTTTCGGGGTCCAGCGTCCCGTCGCGCATGAGCTTCGCCACGTCCTTGCGGCGCGACACCACCTCGCGGCCGCGCTCCAGCAGGATGCTGCGCACGCCGCGCTCCAGCAGGCCCAGCGCGGCGAAGAGCCCCGCGGGGCCCGTGCCGACGATGATGGGCCACTGCTCCGGCGCCTTCACCGGGGCCAGCGGCTCCGGCGGAGGGGGCGCCTCGCCCACGTCCGGTGGCAGCTTCGTGGGCTTCTTGCCCCGGGCCAGCTCCACCTCCAGCGTGTAGATGTAGCGCGGGCTGCCCTTCTTCCGCGCGTCCAGCACGGAGCGCACCACGCGCACGGACGCGAGGTCGGAGCGGGTGACGCCCAGCTTCTCCGCGGCGCGCTGACCGAGCAGCTCCTCCGGCTCGTCCAGCCACAGCCCGATGTTGTTCACCCGATACGCCATTGCCATCCGCTCCTGGTGGGGCGCGTATCTCGCCGCCCCGTTGAAAGATTGCAAGCCCTTGAAATCCGGGTGCGAACCCGCTGATGCACCCCCCTGCGCCAATCCCCCATTCCACCGAGGACTGCGCAACCGCGTTCGCACTGCCCTCCAGGGCCGTTCAGGCCCCTGGTCTACTTCAACCACCGGGAAATGTTGAGGAATCCGTTTGGAAGAGAACGGCTGGCACGGGGGTTGAAACAGGGCCGTATCGTGATTAGGCGGCGTCGCTCCTTCCCGGCCGCTTTTTGGAGGAACTGACCTTGAGCACCGATCAAAAGGGCACCCGGATCCTGGCGCGCACCTTCTTCAACCAGCTGCGCGCGAGCGGCTATACCCCGCACCAGGTGATTGGCATCGCCACGGAGCTGCTCGAGCTGGTGACGACGGACATCAAGGAAGGCGACAAGGCCACGGCCGTCCAAGCGGCGCAGGAGCAGGCCCCGGAGCTTCGCCCGAACGCCTGAGGTTCGCAGCGGTTCCCCCGCGGGCGCGCGGGCTCCGGACGGGTTTCCGGGGCTCCCGCCCGCGTGTGGAGGCGTCAAGGTGGTGAAAGGGACCGGCGCGAGCCGGTCTTTTCGTTTCGGCTGATTGCCGAATCAGGCGCGGGGGGCGGTGTGTTGCTCCCGCCTCCTCTGGTACGCAGCCGCGCCGGCGATGAAGAGCAGACCCGCGGTGAGGGCGCTGAAGACGCTGCTGGCCGTCTGCATGGCCTGGAGCGCCATCAGCACGCCGCCCGCGACGAAGGCGGCCGCGTCCACCCACACGGGCCGGCGCCGCGGCAGCACCAGCACCAGGATGCAGGCCGTCAGCGGCACCCCGAGCGCCACCTGCCGGACGATGGCGTCGGTGCTGGCGCGCACCGTGTCCCAGTTGTGCACCAGGATGGCGGCGAAGATGACCACCGTGCCCAGCGCGAGCACCAGCACGCCGGCCGCGGCCGCGTCCTTGGCCAGCCGGGCCTTCTCGTCGAACTGCTGGACGGCCAGGTCCACCAGGTGCTCCAGCGCGCTGTTGAGGATTTCAGCGAAGAAGATGAGCAGGACGCAGAAGATGAGCGTCACCTTCTCCGCCAGTCCCAGCGCGATGCCGCTGCCCACCAGCCCCACCAGCACGGCGGCGATGAGGTGCACGCGCATGTTGCGCTGGTAGATGACGGTGTGGATGAGCCCCGCCCACGCGTGACCGAAGGAGGCGAGCAGCCCCGAACCGTGACGGGGAGGGAAGGACGTGGGTGGCCGGGGAGGTGCGTTCATCGATGGCGAAAGCGTGCGGGAGGCTAGCACCCGCGAGGCGGATTGCCCCGTCGGCGTGAAGGGGTATGGTCCGACCCTGTGAATGCCCCTTCCTACCTTCTTCGTGTCCGTCTGGGTGGCGCACTTCTCGCGCTGTTGTTGACTTCCTCCCTGGCCCGCGCCGAATCCCCCGCCGCGCACGACCATTCGCTCGACGAAGGGGCGTGCGGCCTGGAGCCGCCGGGCGCGCAATACGTCCCGCTGCCCGGGCCCCGGCCGCATGAGACGCGCCGCCTGTCCGCCGCGGAGCCGCCCGTCGTCCGACGCGAGCTGCGCACGAGCGCTTCGGGCACGAAGGCGGGCGTGCCGCAGACGCGCCAGCGCACCGGCGCGCTCTCCGGCAAGGTGGTGTACCTGAGCCCCGGCCATGGCTTCACGCGCAGCGCGCCGCTGAACCGCTGGGCCACGCAGCGGCCCAACACCTGGGCCGTGGTGGAGGACCTCATCTCCGCCGAGGTGCTCAACCAGTACCTGCTGCCCATGCTGACGGGCGCGGGCGCCACCGTGGTGCCCCTGCGTGAGCCGGACCTCAACCGGCACATGGCCATCGTGGATGACGGACAGGCGGGCTACTCGGAGGACGGCGACGTCTTCGAGTCCTCCGCGCAGACAGGGTGGACGACGCCGCCCACGCCCATGGGCAACGGGGTGGAGCCCTTCTCGCTGGGCACCACGCGGCTGATGGCCACCGCGCGCACCGCCACCGCGAGCGCCACGTGGACGCCGGAGATTCCCGCGGAGGGCAGCTACCACGTCTATGTCTCCTACGCGGCCGACCCCAGCCGCGCGCCGGACGCGCACTATGTGGTGAAGCACGCGGGCGGAGAGAGCCACTTCCGTGTCAACCAGCGCCGCCACGGTGGGACGTGGGTGCTGCTGGGGCGCTTCTACTTCAAGGCGGGGCAGCACCCGGACTCCGGCGCGGTGGTGGCGCTGAACGACACGGCCGAGGGCGGCACGGTGTCGCTGGACGCGGTGCGCTTCGGCGGTGGCAGCGGCGTCATCGGTGATGACGCGATGGCGCCCCTGGCCCGGCCCCGCTACGAGGAGTCCGCGCGCTACCACGTGCAGTTCAGCGGCGCGCCGAACACGGTGTACGCGCCCACGGGGGCCAACGCGCTGACCAACGAGCGCAACGCGGACGTCACCGCCCGGCCGCGCTTCGCCGCGTGGCTGCACGAGGAGGGTGAGGACGCGGTGTACGTGGCGTGGCACACCAACGCGTCCACCACGGGCAACGTGTCCGGGACGGAGGCCTACGTGTACGGGCCCAACCCGGTGGACGGCACGCTCAACTTCACGGGATTCCCAGGCAGCGACGTGCTGGCGCGGGCGCTGCTGGACGAGCTGGCGCAGGACATGCGCCGCGAGGTGGACCCGAGCTGGCGGGTGCGCAACCTGCGCTCGGCGAACCTGGGCGAGGTGAACCCCACGCACAACAACGAGATGCCGTCCGTGCTGCTGGAGGTCGCCTACCACGACAACGTCGCCGATTCGAACCGGCTGAAGGAGCCGGTGTTCCGCCGGGTGGCCGCGCGCGCCATCCTCCAGGGCCTCATCAAGTACTACGCGGCCCGGGATGGCGTGCCCGTTGTCCTGCCGCCGGAAGCCCCGGAGGCGGTGGCCGCGCTCAACGGCAGCGCCGGCACGGTGGAGGTGCGCTGGGCGGCGCCGCCGGCCAACCCGGACGAGGAGGGCCGCGACGCGCCCACGGGCTACCGCGTGTACCAGAGCGCGGACGGGCTGGGCTGGGATGACGGCACGGACGAGCCGGGCCTGTCCTTCCGCGCCACGCTGGCGCCGGGCACCGTGCGCTACTTCCGCGTGGCCGCGGTGAGCGCGGGCGGCGAGGGCTTCCCCTCCGCCACGGTGGGCGTGCGGACGCCGGCCAGCGAGGAATCGGCGCCGGTGCTGGTCGTCAACGGCTTCGAGCGCATGGACGCATCCCAGGCCTGCGCCGAGCCCCTGGACGCCTATGACCTGGAGGCGCCGGTGCGCCTGCTGGTGGAGACGATGAATGACGGCACCTATGTGCGCCGTCATGGCGCGGCGCTGGCGCACGCGGGCTCGGCCTTCGATAGCGCGACGCGCGCGGCGGTGGCGGCGAACCTGGTGACGGTGGGCGCGCCGTACCGGTTGGTGGACTGGTTCACCGGCCGGGGTGGGGTGGGTGGCGCCGGGCCGTCCCGGGAGGAGCAGGACGCCCTGGGCGGCTTCGTGATGCAGGGCGGGCACCTGCTCTTGTCGGGAAGTCACGTGGCGTCGGCGCTGGCCGTGGGCTCGGCGGAGGACCAGACGTTCCTGGCGGACATCCTGCGCGCGGCGCCGGGCAGCGGCGCGCCTCCGTTCTCGGTGGAGGGGGGACCGGGCGGCTGGCTGGCGCAGCTCACCGCGGTGGCCCTGGAGGACGGCACGCGGGGCGGCTACGCGGTGGGCGTGACGGACGTGCTGACGCCCGCGTCGGGCGGCACGGCGGTGCTGCGCTACCTGGGGACGGAGTGGACGGCGGGTGTGGCGTCCGCCCCCAACGGTCGGGTGCTGCTGCTGGGCGTGCCCTTCGAGGGCATCGTCAGTCCGGTTCAGCGCGCCGGGCTCATGTCCTCGTTCCTGGTGCAGGCGGGCCTGCTCGTCGAAGCGCCCTTGCCGCCGGCCGAGGAATCCAGCGCGGCGAGCCTGCTCACCGCCTGCGTGGCGGCGCGGGGCGTGGATCCGCACCCGCCGCCGGAGCCGGAACCGGAACCCGAGCCGGAGCCCCAGGTCGTGAACGTGCTGCCGCAGTTCTATCCGCTGGGGGATTCCGGCTGTGGCTGCGGGGCGGGTGGGGGAACGGGCGCCGCGCTCTGGGTGTTGCTCGGGGTGATTGTTCAGCTTCGGCGTGCGCGCCGTCGCGGGGATGTTGCCGGGCGTTGACTCGGCGGTTCGCGATGCCTACGGTCGGCCGCCCTCGATTTTGACGTGACGACCCGTGGGCGCCTGGCGCCCACAGCTCAAGGAGACGACGAACATGGCTACCCGGATTGCCATCAATGGCTTTGGCCGCATCGGTCGCTGCATCCTCCGCGCGGTGCTCAGCCGCAAGGAGGACCTCGAGATTGTCGCCATCAACGACCTCGACAAGCCCGCGGCGCTGGCGCACCTGTTCAAGTACGACTCCGTGCACCGCACCTGGCCGGGCGAGGTGAAGGCGACGGAGAAGGGCATCGTTGTCGACGGCAAGGAGATCACCGTCACCGCGGAGAAGGACCCGACGGCGCTGCCCTGGAAGAGCCTGAACGTGGACGTGGTGCTGGAGTGCACCGGCCGCTTCACCGCGCGTGACGCGGCGGAGAAGCACCTGAAGGCGGGCGCGAAGAAGGTCATCATCTCCGCCCCGGCCAAGGGCCCGGACATCACCATCGCCTACGGCATCAACCACAACGAGTACGACCCGGCCAAGCACCACGTCATCTCGAACGCCTCGTGCACCACCAACTGCCTGGCGCCCATCGCCAAGGTGCTGGTGGACAACTTCGGCATCGAGAAGGGCCTGATGACCACGGTCCACAGCTACACCAACGACCAGCGCATCCTGGACCTCACCCACGAGGACATGCGCCGCGCCCGCGCCGCCGCGCTGTCCATGATTCCCACCAGCACCGGCGCCGCGAAGGCCATCGGTGAGGTGATTCCGCAGCTCAAGGGCAAGATGCACGGCCTGGCCGTCCGCGTCCCCACCCCGAACGTGTCCCTGGTGGACCTGACGGTGAACACCGAGAAGAAGGTCACCGCCGAGGCCGTCATCGAGGCGTTCCGCAAGGCCGCCGAAGGCCCGCTCAAGGGCGTGCTGGAGTTCAGCGACGCGCTGACGGTGTCGGTGGACTACAACGGCAACCCGCACTCGGCCATCTTCGACTCCACGAACTGCTTCGTGATGGGCGACAACCTGCTCAAGGTCATGGCCTGGTACGACAACGAGTGGGGCTTCTCCAACCGCATGGTGGACACGGCGAAGTTCCTCGTCTCCAAGGGCGTCTAGTCCCAAGGGCGTTCAAGGGTACCGAGAGGGAAGGACCAGATGATCCGCTACATCGACGACCTGCAGCTGACCGGGAAGCGCGTCTTCATCCGCGTGGACTTCAACGTCCCGCTGGAAGGGCGGCGCGTGACCGACGACACCCGCATCCGCGAGGCGATGCCCACCATCCGGCGCGCGCTCGAAATGGGCGGGAAGGTCATCCTGGCCTCCCACCTCGGCCGCCCCAAGGGGCCGGACCCGAAGCTGTCGCTGGAGCCCGTGGCCATGCGGCTCGCCGAGCTGCTCGGCGGCAGGCACGAGGTCATCCTCACCGACGACTGCGTCGGTGACGGCGTGAAGAAGCAGGTGAAGGAGCTCAAGGACGGCCAGGTGGTCGTCCTGGAGAACCTCCGCTTCCACAAGGAAGAGGAGGCCAACGACGAGACGTTCGCCCGCGAGCTGGCGTCGCTGGCGGACGTCTACGTGAATGACGCCTTCGGCACCGCCCACCGCGCCCACGCGTCCACCGCGGGCATGGTGCCCTTCGTGAAGGAGAAGGCGGCCGGCTTCCTGATGCGCAAGGAGATTGAGTACCTGGGCAAGGTGCTCAAGAACCCGGACAAGCCCTTCGTGGCCATCCTGGGTGGCTCGAAGGTGAGCGACAAAATCAAGGTCATCGAGAGCCTGCTGCCCAAGGTGGACGCGCTGCTCATCGGTGGCGCCATGGCATACACCTTCCTGAAGGCGCAGGGCGTCGAGGTGGGCAAGTCCCGCGTCGAGGGCGACAAGCTGTCGCTGGCCACGCGCCTGCTGGAGGCGGCGCACCGCTTCAAGACGCCGCTGGTGCTGCCGGTGGACCACATCGTGGGCACCGAGCCCACGGAGAACAGCCCCGCGCAGGAGACGCCGGACAACGCGATTCCGCCGGACATGATGGGCCTGGACATCGGTCCCAAGACGCGCGCCATCTACGCGCAGCACATCCGCGACGCGAAGACGGTGGTGTGGAACGGGCCCATGGGCCTGTTCGAGGTGCCCAAGTTCGCCGAGGGCACCCGCTCCGTCGCCGCGGCCATGTCCATCAACGCGCAGGCCACCACCGTCATCGGCGGCGGGGACAGCGCGGCGGCCGTGGAGCAGATGGGCTTCGCGGACAAGATGAGCCATGTGTCCACTGGCGGAGGTGCGTCCCTGGAATTCCTGGAAGGACGCGACTTGCCGGGCATCAAGGCGCTGGAGACGCGGTAGGCTTCGCGTCCGACACACCACACACCCCTGGGGGACACCATGGCCACCGCGCGTCGCCGGAAGATCGTTGCTGGCAACTGGAAGATGAACAAGACGGTACCGGAGGCGCTGGCCCTGGTGCGTGAGCTGCGGGGCCAGGTGGCCTCACAGGGGGACACGGTGGAGGTGGTGGTGGCGCCGCCGTTCGTGGCGCTGCAGCCGCTCCACGTCGCGTTGGAAGGCGCGCCGCTGGCGCTGGCGGGGCAGAACTGCCACTGGGAGTCCTCGGGCGCCTTCACCGGCGAAATCTCCGCGCCCATGCTGGCGGAGCTGGGGTGCGCCTACGTCATCGTGGGCCACTCCGAGCGCCGGCAGTACTTCGGGGACACGGACGAGCAGGTGAACAAGCGGGCGAAGGCGGTCCGCGCGGCCGGCATGACGCCCATCATCTGCGTCGGCGAGACGCTGGCCGAGCGCGACGCGAACCAGACGCTGGCGGTGGTGGAGCGTCAGGTGCGCGGGGCGCTGGAGGGCTTCGAGGCCAAGGACGTGGCGGGCTTCGTGCTGGCCTACGAGCCGGTGTGGGCCATCGGCACCGGGCGCAACGCCACGGCGGCGCAGGCGCAGGAGGTCCACGCGGCGATCCGGGGCCTGGTCGAGCGGCTGTACGACGGGGAGACGGCCGGGCGCGTGCGCATCCAGTACGGCGGCAGCGTGAAGCCGGATAACGCCGCGGAATTGCTAGGCCAGCCGGACGTTGACGGGGCGCTTGTCGGGGGCGCGAGCCTGAAGGCGGGTGACTTCGCGGCCATCGTCAAGGCGGCCACTCAAGGTTGATCCAGAGGGCTGGCGGAAGATGTTGTCACCCGTTCACTACTTTGGTGTAGGGTGCGCCTCCTTTTCACGGAACGTCTGAAAGAGTCCACATGCTGACCTTCGTCACGATCGTGCACGTCCTGGTGTGCGTGTTCATGATCTTCGTCATTCTGCTCCAGCCGGGTAAGGACGCCGGTATGGGCTCCGCGCTGGGCGGTGGTGCCGCCACGAGCGCCTTCGGCGGCCGGGGTGCGGTGACGTTCCTCAGCAAGCTGACTGGCGTCTTCGCCGCGCTCTTCTTCTTCAGCTCGCTCGGCCTGTCCTTCGTGGGGCTGCGCTCCTCGGTGGCGGCGGGTGGCTCGGTGGCCACGCCTCCGGCGCAGACGGCCCCGGCGACCCCGGGTTCCGCGGCGCCGGGCAGCATGGAGCAGCCGCGCGGCGAGCAGTCGACTCCGCCCGTTGAGGGTGGTGGCAACCCGGCGACCAATGAGGCCGCTCCCGCGGCTCAGGAGCCGGCTCCCGCGCAGTAGCAGTCGCTGTTCGCGGTACGTGGTTCGAAGTTGGAAGAACCTGATTCACGCAGCGGTTGAGATAGTCGTTGCGTGAATCAGAAAGCTCCGGTAGATGGACGCCGCAGCAAACGCCCAGGTGGTGGAACTGGTAGACACACCATCTTGAGGGGGTGGCGCCGAAAGGTGTGCGGGTTCGAATCCCGCCCTGGGCACTCCGAATGAGCCTCCAAGTCCTTGTGACTTGGGGGCTTTTTCATTTCTAGCCAGCGGCCTCCTGGGCATGTGCCCCCAGTGTGCCCCTCTGGCGGCGGTCGAGGGCTTTCACCGCTTCGTGTTTCACGTTCGGGCTCAGGTGCGCGTACCGCATCGTCATCTCCAGGGTGGCGTGGCCCATCAGCTCCTGGATGACCTTCAGAGGGACGCCCTCCATGGCGAGGTGGCTCCCGTAGGTGTGGCGCAGGTCGTGCCACCCGATGGTCCCCTTCTCCCGCGTGATGCCCGCCCGTTTCAACGTGGTGATGAGCAGGTGGTCCATCATTCCCGGGGTCAGGTGCTCGCCGTTCTCTTGGCAGAAGACGAAGGGGCCTCGGAGGTGCCGGTGGGCCTTGAGGGCCTCCACGACGGACTCTGGGAGGTCCACGGTCCGGGTGCTGCCGCTCTTGGGCGTGCCCTCGACGCCTCGCCAGATGGTCCGCTTGACGTGGAGCTTGGCGCGCACGAGGTCGATGTCCGGCCACTGAAGCCCGATGAGTTCCCCTTGCCGTAGCCCCGTCTTGGGCGCCGTCGTCAACAGGGCCACGTCCTGGGGATTGGCGGCTTCGATGAGCTGGTCGACCTCGTCGAAGGTGAGGAAGTCGTAGTCGGGCTTCTTCACCTTGAAGAGCTTCACGTCTGGGGTGTGGGCCAGGACGCCTTGCTCCTTCGCGAGGTTGATCAGTTTGCTGAGGACCGCCAGGGCGTTGTTGATCGTCTTCAGGCTCAGGAGCTTTGGCGCGCGGACCTTGCGCCTCCGGAGCGCGCGCTTGGAGGGCGCGTCCGAGTGGCCACTGAGCCTTCGGGGCTTCTTCTTCATCACAGCCTTGAAGTCTTCGATCTCAGCCGGGCCGATGGCTTCGAGCTTCATCTCTCCGAAGAACGGGAGAACGTGGTCCCTGAGAATCTGTTGCTTGCCTACGACGGTGGAGTGTTTGTTGTTGTTCTCGCTGTAGGTCAGGAAGCGCTGGACGAACTTCGCCAACGTGAGCGGCGCTTCTTCCTCCTTCGCTTGCTCCTTCTCCTTTCCGAAGGTTCCAGTCAGCAGCGCGTGGCGGACCTGACGCTCGTACTCTTCGGCGCCGCGACGGGTGTTGAGTGGAGACGCCTTGCGGATGCGCTCCACTCGCCCGTCGGGGTGCTGGTACTTCACGTCAACCCACCACGCCTCCTGCACCTTGTTCTCCTTTGTCTTCCACTTCCGCAGTCTGACGCTCATGGCTTCGCTCCGAGCGCAGGACCGCTGTTACCCGGCATCCAGTTTACCAAGGCGCTTCGACGGATGCGGAGGACTCGTCCGAGGCGCACGGTGCCGGGGATTTGTCCGAGCCGGATGGACTCGTAGAGCGTCTTCCGATTCACCCGCAGGAGTGCTGCGGCTTCATCCACGGTGAGGAAGTCGGGAACCTCGGGGGGGACCATCGCTGTGCGCGCCGGGGGCTTGCGACAAGTGCCGTGGATCATCGGTGCATGCCTCCCATCCGCGCGTGATTCGCACCCGGTGACGTATGGGAGCGAGGATGGGGAGCCCCGACGCGCGAGTTCCCCGCCTCCACCTTCTCTTCATCGAGGACCAGCCAGTAGGCCCGCACTCGCTTACCGTCGACGGACACCTTCCGCGTCAGGTGACCGTCTTCCTTGGTCGCGAGTTCCTTGGCGGCAAGCTCCGTCATCACCTGCCGGATGTCGAAGCGTCCTTCGCGCGCGATGTCGAGCATCGCCGTCTGGAAGATGGCCACGAAGCGCCTTCCGTTGGCGTCCTTCTCGTCCACTACCAGTCCGGGGCGATGGATGGTGTTCGGGCTGTCGAAGCCCACCCAGTTGGACGCGACGAAGCTCATGATGAAGTCGTAAGCCGCATCGGCGGTCGTCTTCGTCTCGCGGGACTCCTTCAACACCGCCGCGCAGAAGGCTTGCCCCGCTTCGAGGGCCGCAACCTGGGCGCGCGCTTCGTCCTCGCCGCAGACGTGGACGCGAGCGAGCCTGTCGGCCAGCACCAGGAGCGCGGCGTAGCGGGCTTGTTCCGCCGTCTCCGTCACCAACTGGGCGGAAAGCTGACGGTGCAGGGCGCGCAGGTCGTCGAGCCGCTCTGGGGCCGTGTAGTGCTCCATGAGCGCGCGGATGAAGGTCGGTCCCGCGTGGCCGTGATGCTTCTCCAATCCCTGGTGCGTCTGTGTGGCCAGGGCCGCATCCCCCAGTGGCTGCGCGCACACCTCCAGCGTCCGGTTCTTCGCGCCCGCCGCGCCTCCAATCTGCAACAGCGGCTTCTCCCCCGAGATGAAGGCCAGCGAGCGCCATGTCTTCCGCGCGCGCAGCTCTCCGGTCTGCGTGGCACGCGCGCCGCTAGTCTCCGTTCCCACGATGTAGGCCATGAGGTTCGTCATTCCCTCGCGAGTGACTTGGGTGTCGTCAATCCAGGTGGGCAGGTCGCGATGCCGGGACAGCTCGCCCTGCA
>JBKGHI010000213.1:0-15951 GCA_046520405.1 Myxococcus sp. 1LA | reverse complement strand
GCCAGGTGCTGGCGTTGCTCCATCGCGCGGGCTTCACGCGGGGCGGGCGGCGGTGGCGCTGACGGCTCCGGTGGACGGCCTTCACGTCCAGCGCGTGGTGGTGCCGGGCATGCTCATCTCGGAGCTCCTATGAAGCGGCGCGCGGACAATCTGGTGGTGTTCCTGGGGCCCTCGCTGCCGGAGGCGGAGGCGAAGCGACTGGCGCCCTGCACGGTGCTGCCGCCCGCGCGGCAAGGAGACGTGTGGCGCGCGCTGCGCCTGCGGCCCCGGGCCATTGCCCTGGTGGATGGCGTCTTCGAGGCGCAGCCCTCGCTCTGGCACCACGAAGTGCTGGCGGCGCTGGAGGCGGGCGTGGCCGTCTTCGCAGGCGGCAGCATGGGCGCCTTGCGCGCGGCGGAGCTGACCCCGCACGGCGTGGTGGGCGTGGGGCGCATCTTCGAGTGGTACCGCGATGGCGTGGTGGTGGATGACTCGGAGGTGGCGCTGCTGCACGCGGACGCGGAGCATGGCTGGCGTCCGCTCACGGTGCCCATGGTCAACGTTCGGTACGCCGCGGAGTGCGCCGCCCAGGCGCGGGTGCTGAGCCGGGCCGCCGCCCAGGCGCTGGTCGATGCGGGGCAGGCCGTCTTCTACCAGGAGCGCACGTGGGCGCGGGTGCTGGAGGCCGTGGCGCCGCGCTGGTCCGCGTCCACTCGGGCCGCCTGGGATGCGTGGTTCGTTCGCGGCGCGGATGATTTGAAGAAGCAGGACGCGCTCGCGTGCCTGTGCACGGCGGCGGACTGGGTGGCCTCGGGCGCGCCCGCGCCGCACGTGGCCTCGCGGACGCCGTCGTCCCTGGTCCGGCGCAGGCGGCTGGTGGATGACGTGACGGCGACGCAGGCGGGGCCGGTGTCCTCGGGCCGCGTGCTGGACGTCCTCCGGGAGTCCCTGACGCGGCGGCGCTGGCGGAGGCGGGACTTCGCCGGGCGCTGCTCGCGGGTTGGGCCCGCACCCAGGGCCTGAGTGTCTCCGCCGCCGAGGTGGCCGAGGTGGAGTCGGCGTGGTGGCAGGAGCAGCGCGTGCCTGTCTCGCGCCGCGAGGCCCACCTGGCCCGTCTGGGGTTGGACGCGCTGGGGCTGCGGCGGCTGTGTGAGGAGGTCGCGCTGGAGCGGCTCGTCCTGGAGAACGCCGCGCGCCTGCTGCCGGACGGCCCCTCCTGGGACGAAGCCCTGGCCGCCGAGGCGCGGCTGAGCGGGCACTGGGCGGACGCCGCCGAGGCGGTGGACCCAACGGAGGGCGTTGGGTCCTCCTGAGCAGCGGACTTACCTCGCGGGTAAGTGAAAACGTGACATCCCCGGCGAAAAGGATAGGGTCAACCCTGGAGGTTGCCCTTGTCCAGCCCCGCTCCCTGGGTGGTTACCGAGTCTTCCGCGCGGATGGCGCCGCCACGGGCCGTGCGTCCCGCGTGTGACGTTGCGGGTGGGGCGGGAGGAGGGCAGCGGCCGTGGCCGTGAGGTCGCCTCCCTTTCATCCGGACCAACTCGTCCCGGGCAGCGAGGTCGGCCCCTGGCGCGTGGTGGCCTCGCTGGGCTCGGGCGGCTTCGGCCGGGTCTTCCAGGTGGAGCGGGCGGGCCGCCACTACTCGCTGAAGATGGCGCTTCGTCCCGCGGGGCTCCATGCGGCGGAGGAGGAGGACATCAACGGCCGGCTGGCGCACGAAGTGGCGGCGCTGCTGGCCTGTGCGCCTCACCAGAACCTCCCGGCGTTGCACGCCGTGGACCGCTGGCCGGAGCCCCCCGACGGCTACCTGTACTTCGTCACCGACTACATCGACGGCGAGACGTTCCACGAATGGCGCTGGCGGGTGAAGCCCACGGCGGCGCACCTGCTGACCGTCTTCACGGAGCTGGTGCGCGTGGTGGGGGACCTGCACCGCCGGGGCGTGCACCACCGGGACTTGAAGGGGGACAACGTCCTCATCCGCCGCGAGGACGAGCGCCCCATCCTCATCGACCTGGGCACGGTGCGGCTGCCCGGTGCCACGTCGCTGACGGTGGGCGTGGCGCCCGCCGCGCCGCACCTGCTGCCGCCCGAGTGCGTCGCCTTCCTGCGCGAGGGCACCTGGCAGCAGGGCGCCAACTTCGACGCGGGCGTTCCCGGGGACCTCTACGCGCTGGGCGCGCTGCTGTACGAGGCGCTCACGGACGGCTACGCGTTCGACCCGAAGCTTCCGTATGACCGCCTGCTGCCGGCCATCGAAACGGTGACGCCGCGCGCGCCCCACGTCGTGAATCCGAAGGTGCCGCGCGCCCTGGGCGACATCGCCCTGCGGCTGCTCGCGAAGCGCCCCGAGGACCGCTACGCCAACACGGAGGCGCTGCTCCAGGCCCTCTGGGACGTGGCCAAGGAGAAGCGGCAGCCGGCCTGGAAGGTGTCGCTGGACCGCCCGCCGGAGGGCGCGGACGCGGAGGCCCCGCGGGTGCGCATGGTGCCCGACGCCTCCACATCCTCGCGGCCCATCCGGTCCCGGGAGTCGTCCGAGGTCGCCGCGGTGCTGCCCTTCAATCCGGAGCCCCGGGAGGCGGCGCCGTTGGCGGAGGCGAGTGCACCCAGCACCGCCTCCGCGCCACCTGGCGTGCCCGCGGTCGAGGAGCCCGCCGTGCCCGCATCGGCGGCGCCCGTGGCGGAGACGCCCGCACCGCCCGGACCACGTTCGAGGCGCCGGGCCGCCATGGGGTGGGGTGTGGCCGCCCTGCTGGGTGTGGGGTTGGTGGTGTTCGGGGTGAGCCGCCTCGCGATGCCCATCGCGGGAGACCCGGCTGCTGCCCCGCCTGTTCCCATTGAGAAAGGAAGTCCCGCAGTGACGAGTCGTTCTTCGAATTCCTCCGAGATGCCCCTCCTAGAGGCGGTGCCGTCCTCTCCGGACGCGGGCGCGGTCCAGGACACGGGCGCGCAGGACGAAGTGTCCGCGCAGGTGGCTTCCTCCGACGCGGAGGGGGACGCGGCCCACGCGTCACGGCAGAAGAAGCGCCCTTCGTCAGGAAGCACGCTGGGCAAGGCCGCCGCCGTGGCCTGCCTCACGGCCGCGTGCGCCAGCGGGCCCCAGGTGCGGGACAAGCCGCCTCCCATCAGGTGCCCGACGGAGGTGCTGGACTCCATGGGGAAGCTGGGCTTCCGCCCGCCCAATATGATTGGCAACGATTTGACGCTCAACATGGTGCCCAGGATTTCCGTGACGCCGGTGCCCGTGCCGCCAGACGGGGGGCCCATCACCCTCTATGCCATCGACGAGGTCAGGAGCGCTCACAGCGGCCGCCTCCCGGAGGGGAGCCGCTTCTATGGGACGGTGTACCACGGGAAGACGGCCATCTACGGGTGGTTCACGGAGGTGGAGTACCCGGACGGCCGGCGCATCCCCATCTGCGCCAACATCGTGGACAGCGCCAGCCGGGAAGCCGTGGGGATGGAGTATGACCCTTCCAGCACGCCCGGCAGACCGATGATGTTTCCGGGCGTCAACCTGGCGATCTCCCAGGTTCTCGGAGAAATGGGGACGCGCAGGTAGCCCTCCACCTGTCATGGTGTGGAGGCGTCCTTGCTGGAGGTTGCTCGGCCTTGACTGGTTCGCCCACTTTCATCGTGCTCGCGTGGGGCTTGTTGTGGGCCACCCTTGCGGAGTCTGCGGCGGTGGATGCGCCCGCGGGTGCCGCCGTGGTGCGGCGAATCGACGTGCAGGCAGGAGGTCTGGCCACGCCGCCAGAGGTCCGCATCAGCCCCGGTCTGTCCACCACCCTGTTCTTCGATGCGCGCATCCGTCCGGAGCAACTGGCGCTCGAAGGCCGTGAGCGGTTCCAGCGCTTCGGCGTGACGGAGGACCACCTCGTGCTGGTGCCCTCGCCCACGTTCCGGGAGGGGGAGCGGCTGCGGCTGGAGGTCCGGTTCCATGATGGCGCCGTGCCGGATCGGGCCGTGTTGAACCTCGTCGTGGATGCCACGCGGCCGGAGCGCCAGGTGGAACTCTACCGCCATGCGCGGTCCGCCGCGTCCTACCGGCAGGAGGTGGAGGAGCTCCGTGCGGGGATGCTTCGGCTGGAGCGCCAGGTGCAGCAGCTCCAGCGCTCCCGTGTGGGGGGCGAGTACACGCGCGAGTCCCTGGTGGCGGGCATCTACGACGAGAGCACCATCCGTCACAGTCGCTGGGCGTCCCGGAAGGTGACGGGCGATTTCGTCGTCCGCCGCGTGAGCCTCGTCCGCCTGTCCCCCGCGTGGGCCGCGCTGCGGCTTTCCGTGGTGCCCTCGGAGGCGGGGAAGGGCTGGAGCGCGGCCGGCGCGGCGCTCACCGATGCCCAGGGCAACCGGATGCGGACGCTGCCTCCCTGGCAGGAAGGGCCCTTGGACGCCGATGGCCGCGCGCCCATCATCATCGTCCTGGAGGAGCCGGAGGCCGCGGACGCCGGCCGGTACACGCTGGAGCTGTGGGACGAGGGCCGCAAGCGGACCTTGAAGTTGGAAGGACTCCAGGCGCGGTGAGCGCGCCACTTGAGCCCCGCGTCCCGCCGTGTAGGGTGCCGCTCAGGCCGATGACCTCCATTCCCCCGCCCGAGTCCCTTCGCTGCATCAACGCCGATTCCCGCGAGCCCGCGGGCTACCGCGCCGCTTTGGGCGACACCCGCGCCGCGCTCCTGCACACGGACCCGCCGTACTGCCTGCTCACCCGGCGGCGCAAGGGCGGCGACCTGCGGGACACGCGCGCGCACAAGAAGATCGACCAGAACCCCATTGTCCGCTTCGAGACGGTGCGGGACTACCGCGCCTTCTCCGAGGCCTGGCTGTCGCGCGCCACCGCGCACCTGACTCCGGATGCGCCGCTCATCATCTGGACGAACCTGCTGGGCAAGGAGCCCATCCTCACCGCCGCGCGCGGGCTGGGCTATCCGCACCTGCGCGGTGAGTACGTCTGGGGCAAGCGCACCACCGACAAGAACGCCAACGAGCAGATGCTGCGCGTCTATGAAGTCGCGCTCGTGATTGCCCGCACGCCCGCGCCGCCGCTGGCGCCGGGGGACTTGCCCACCGTCTGGGCCGTGGTCGGCGGCTATGACGACGACGCGGAGGCGAAGCGCTGGGGCGGCCACCCGCACCACAAGCCCTTCTCCGTCCTGGAGCCGCTGGTGCGCACGTACAGCCGCCCGGGGGACACGGTGCTGGACCCCTTCGCGGGCAGCGGCTCCATGCCGTCCGCGGCGCTGCGGCTGGCCGGCGGCCCGCGTGCCTGGAAACTCGAGCCGGAGTGGGCCGAGCGCGTCACGCACCGCCTGCGGGAGACGGCCCGCGAGGAGGCTCAGCGCGCCAGCGCCCTGTAGAGGCGCGTGTCCGCCCACGCGGGGATGTCCGTGGGCCGGTGGCCCCACCAGTTCATCACCAGCGTGCGCCGCTGCCGCGCGCGCCCCGGCAGCTTGCCGTCCGGAATCTGGTTCTCCGCGTCCAGCACGCCGTGCGTCAGCGTGCCGTCGAACACCACCAGCCGGTTGGGCCGGGGCGTCACCAGGTCGGCGGTGTCCAGTCGCGAGGGCGCCAGGGAGGGGTTGGCCGCGTCTGGCTTCTCGCGCGTCACGACCAGGGCGCCGCCGCGCACCCGGTTGAGGAAGAGCACGGAGGAGATGCGCGGGTGCACCAGCTCACCGGTGCGCCGCGCCAGCTTCTCGTCGCGGTCCTGGTGGAAGTCCACGCGCACGTCCGTGGGCTGCATGCGCGACAGCCACCACTCCACGCCCGCCACGCGGCGTTTGCCGGCGATGTGCGGGCGCAGCGCGAGGATGATGTCCTCCACCACGTTGGCCGCGGGGCCGAAGTCGTACCAGAAGGTCGTCTGGTAGGTCTGACGCAAACGCTCGGTGCCCACGAGCGCCAGGCGCCGCAGCAGGCGGCGGAAGAGCAGGGGGGGCACGGCGTTCTCGGTGAGTCGAACGAGGGTTTCCACGAGGAGGACAGCATGCCATCTTCGCCTACCGCCCGGTGGCGCGGACCATTCTCCTCCGGCGAGGAGGGCTCGGAGAATCGATGAAGGCGCACCAGAAGATGCTCATCGGCATTGCCTCCGGCGCGGTGGCGGGCCTCGTGGCGAACCTCGTCGCGGGCGGCGCGCCCTGGCTGACGTTCGTCGTGGACAACGTTGCGTCCCCCGTCGGGCAGATTTTCATCCGCCTGCTGCTGATGCTCGTGGTGCCGCTGCTGTTCTCCGCCATCGTCGTGGCCGTGGCGGAGCTGGACCTCAAGCAGGTGGGGCGGCTGGGCGCTCGCACGCTGGGTTACACCGTCGTCCTGTCCTCCATCTCCGTCCTCATCGGGCTGGTGCTGGTCAACACGCTGGAGCCCGGCGCGGGCCTCAGCGACGAGGCCCGCGCGCTGGCCCAGGGCGGGATGACCATCCAGGCCGCGGCCGCTCCGGGGGCGTCCTCGTTCGGCGCGGTGCTGGTCTCCATGGTGCCCACCAACCCCATCAAGGCCGCGGGAGACGGGGACTTCATTGGCCTCATCGTCTTCTCGCTCATCTTCGGCATGGGCGTGGCGCTCACCCCCAGCGAGCCCGTGCAGCGCCTGCGTGAGTCCGTCCAGGGCCTCTACGACGTGATGATGAAGCTCATCGACGGCGTGCTGAGCCTGGCGCCCTACGGCGTGGCCGCGCTGCTGTTCGCCATGACGGCGCGGCTGGGCTTCGGCATCTTCGCCCAGCTCGCCTCCTACATGGGCACGGTGCTGCTGGCGCTGGGCATCCACATGTTCGTCGTCTACTCGCTGTCGGTGCGCTTCCTGGGCGGGCGCAATCCCATCGAGTTCTTCCGCAGCAGCCGGCTGGCCATCGTCACCGCCTTCTCCACGTCCTCCTCCAGCGCCACGTTGCCCACCGCGCTCAAGGTGGCCGAGGAGAACCTCAAGCTGCCGCGCAACGTGTCGCGCTTCGTGCTCACCGCTGGCTCGGCCATGAATCAGAACGGCACCGCGCTCTTCGAGGGCGTCACGGTGCTCTTCCTCGCCCAGGTCTACGGGGTGCCGCTCAGCCTGCCCGACCAGGCGCTCATCATGTTCATCTGCATCCTGGCGGGCATCGGCACCGCGGGTGTGCCGGCGGGCTCCATCCCCGTCATCGCGATGATTCTGGGCATGTTCAAGATTCCGGTGGAGGGCCTGGGCCTCATCCTGGGCGTGGACCGCTTCCTGGACATGTGCCGCACCACGCTCAACGTCACCGGCGACCTGGCCGCCGCCGTCTACGTGGCGCGCGGCGAGCCGGTCGACAGCCCGGCCGAAGAGGGAGCCGTGGACCCCTCTGCTTCCTGACGCCGGGCATTTCCCGCCGCACCTTCCTCATCAGCACACGCAGTCCCCAACGCAGTCATCGGCAAGGAGCCCCCATGCGGGTCGCCAAGGATTCCGTCGTCTCACTCGAATACAAGCTGCACCTGGGCGACGGTCAGGTCATCGACCAGAGCGCGCCCGACCAGCCGCTCTCCTATCTGCACGGGCACCGGCAGATTGTCCCCGGGCTCGAAGGCGCCCTGGAGGGCATGGGCCTGGGGGATAGCAAGCAGGTGGTGGTGGCGCCGGGCCAGGGCTACGGCGAGCACGACCCGGCGGGGGTGCGCACCGTGCCGCGCAACATGCTGCCGCCCGGCTTCTCGCCGCAGGCCGGCCAGACGCTGATGGCGCAGACGGACCAGGGCGACATCCCGCTGCGCATCCAGGAGGTGCGCGATGACGCCGTCGTGGTGGACCTCAACCACCCGCTGGCCGGCAAGACGCTGCACTTCGACGTCACCGTGAAGGGCGTGCGCGCCGCCACGCAGGAAGAGCTGACGCACGGCCACGTCCACGGGCCGGGCGGGCACGACCACGGCTGACGGGTTGCCCTGACGCGGCGCGGCCACCCTCCAGGGAGGCCGGCCCGTCACACGGGACGCTCGCGGGGGGCGTGGGGCTGAACTATCTTCGCCGCCCCCATGAGCCAGTCCCCCTCCCAGACGCCCAGTCCCAGCGGCCTCCGCATCCAACCGTCCGACGCACCGGGTGAAGCGGGGGCCTCCGCGGCCCAGGACCCGGAGCGTTACTGGCTGGAGCACGTCTACCAGGGCGGGGCGCGCCAGCTCACGGTGCGCGCCGTCATCGCCGGCATGGCGATTGGCGCGGTGATGTGCCTGTCCAACCTGTACGTCATCCTCAAGACGGGCTGGAGCCTGGGCGTCACCATCACCGCCTGCATCCTCGCCTTCGCGGTGTTCGGCACGCTGCGCTCCATCCGGGTGCTGAAGACGGAGTTCACCGACCTGGAGAACAACGCCATGGGCTCGGTGGCGTCGGCCGCCGGCTACATGACGGGCGGTGGCAACATGGCCGCCGTGCCCGCGCTGCTGATGCTGACGGGCACGCTGCCGTCCTCCGGCTGGCTGATGGTGTGGTTCGCCGTCATCTCCGCGCTGGGCGTCTTCGCCGCCATCCCCATCAAGCGCCAGCTCATCAACGTGGAGGCGCTGCCATTTCCCACCGGCACGGCCACCGCGGAGACCATCCGCGCGCTCCACGGCCACGGTGAGGTGGCCCGCCGCAAGTCGACGCTGCTGGGCATCGCGGGCGGCGTTGGCGCGCTCCTCGTGGCGCTGCGGGACGCGCGCTTCACGTGGCTGACCAACATCCCGGAGAAGGTGAGCCTGCCCTTCACCATGCTGGGGAAGAAGGCGTCGGCGTGGTCGCTGTCCTTCGAGTTCAGCCTGCTGCTGGTGGGCGCGGGCGCGCTGGTGAGCTTCCGCACCGGCTGGTCCATGCTGCTGGGCGCGGTGCTCACCTACGGCTTCCTCGCGCCGGCCATGGTGAGCCAGGGCGCCATCGGAGAGGTGACGTACCGCTCCATCAACAGTTGGATGGTGTGGACGGGCTCGGCGGTGCTGGTGTCCTCGGGCCTGCTCTCCTTCGCCTTCCAGTGGCGCAGCGTGGCGCGCTCCTTCAAGTCGCTGTCCGGCCTGTTCAGGGGGAAGGACGCGAAGGAGGAGGAGGCGGACCCGCTGGCCGGCATCGAGTGCCCGCCCGCGTGGTTCCCCTTGGGCTTCGCGATTCTGGGCCCGGTGGCCGTGTTCCTCATGGCCTACCTGTTCCAGATTCCGTGGTGGGCGGGCGTGCTGGCCATGCCGCTGGCCGTCGTCATGGGCGTCATCGCCAGCCGGGTGACGGGCGAGACGGACACCACGCCCACCAAGGCGCTGGGCCCCGTCACGCAGCTCATCTTCGGCGGCCTGGCGCCGGGCAACATCCCCGCCAACGTGATGAGCGCCAACGCCACGGGCGGCGTGGGGCTCCACTCGGCGGACCTGCTGACGGACCTCAAGTCCGGGTGGCTGCTGGGCGCCAACCCGCGCCAGCAGTTCGTCGCGCAGCTCTTCGGCGTGGTGGCCGGCGCGGCGGTGGTGGTGCCCGTGTTCAAGATTCTGGTTCCGGACGCCAGCGTGCTGGGCACCGAGGAGTTCCCCGCGCCCGCCTCCATGGTGTGGGCCGGCGTGTCCAAGCTGCTCGCCACGGGCGTGGCCGCGCTGCCGAACTCGGCGCGCATGGGCGCGCTGTGCGGCGCCATGCTGGGCGTCTTCCTGGTGCTGCTGGAGCGCTGGGCTCCGGCGAAGGCGAAGGCCTACGTGCCGTCCCCCGCGGGCTTCGGGCTGGCCATCGTGATTCCGGGCTCCAGCTCCATCGCCTTCTTCCTGGGCTCGGCCATCGCCGCGCTGCTGCGCCGCACGAAGCCGAAGCTGGCGGAGGACACGGTGCTGCCGGTGTCCTCCGGCTTCATCGCGGGAGAGAGCCTGCTGGGCATCGCCATCGCGATGGCGAAGGCCTTCGGGGTGATGCCCAAGTAGGCGAGGAAGCGGCGGGGCAGGGCGCTTCGCTTCAGTCCACCCGGAAGGTGGAGAACGAAGCGCCCGCCATGAAGCGGAAGGTGGGCGTGTCCATGCCGGCGCCCACGCCCGGCCCGCCCATGACGTAGAGGTCCATCCAGGACAGCGCGTGCTTGCGGATGGCGATGAGCAGTTCGGCGCTCGTGCGGCCGCCCTGGAGCGGAATGCCCGCCACCAGGCTCACCTCTCCGCGCGTGCTCTCCCCAGCCCGGGACGTCACCGTGGCCCCCAGCCGCAGCTCGTTGCCGATGACGTCCTCCGACTGGCCTGACACGCTGACCAGCTCCTGCTTCTTGCGCATCAGCACGCCCGCCTCCCCGCCCAGTTGCCACGTTTCCGCGAGGAAGCCCACCTGGAGTCGGGGATGCACGGCGTAGTCGTCACGTGCCAGCAGGGAGGCGCTGCCCAAGGGCAGCGCGGCGGTGACGTCCGCCGCCATCTGGAAGCCGAAGTCCTGGCGCACCAGTGCCGCGCGCATCCCCAGCCACGGTGTTCCCATGCCCGAACCCTCGGGCGGGTCGAAGTCGAGGTGCCGCGAGCCACCCTGGCTGACGATGAAGGGCACCTCCGCGGCCACCTGGAGCCACGGCAGCACGCCGTAGGCGGCCGTCAGGTCCATGGTGAAGCGGTTCTCCACCAGGCCGCTGCCGCTGCCCGGCTCCCAGCGCCGCTGGAAGTGGAAGGGCAACTGCTCGTAGTGCCCCTGGACGGACATCCGCAGCTCACCCTGGGGGAGCGTGCGGCCCGTGCCGACCATCAGCGAACCCAGCGCCGCCGGGTCCAGCTCCAGCCGCTGGAGGTTGAAGGAGGGGAGCGAGCGGCCCTGGGCCCGCGTTTCAGCGGGGCCAAGAAACAGGGCCAGGGACGACACAACAGTGACAAGCGCAAGCGCAGGCCGGGACGGCAAGACGACGCCTCCAATGAAACACGACGTGAGTGCGACGGCCCCGAAGTCCCGCAGCAGTCGCACGTCACGCCAGTCCCATGCAAGCGGGGCCCGCCGTCCCTTGCGTCCAGCAAGTATTGGGGTTCCAAACACCACGCCGACTTGACGCGCGCGCGGTCCGGATTCTCCCTGTGTTTCCATGAAGTCTCATTCCCAGACATGGCTGGGAATGGACGGACGCCTGCCCGCTAGGCGCTGGCGGCGGCCAGGTCCTGCAACTCCTGCCAGCGCGCGTACAGCCGGTCCACCTCGGCGGCGGTGGCGTCCAGCTCCTTCTGCACCTCCGCCACCTTGGGCCCGTTGCTGTACACGGCGGGGTCGGCCAGCTGGGCCTCCAGCGCGGCCTTGCGCGACTCGGCGGCCTCGATGGTGGCCTCCATGCCGTCCAGCTCGCGCTGGTCCTTGTAGGAGAGCTTCCCGGGCTTTCGCGCGGCCTTGGCGGGCGCGGGCGCGGCTTCGTCCTGCTTGGGGGCCGGCTTCGGCGCGGCGGCGGGCGCGGCCTTGGCTTCCGACTGCTCCTTCAGCCGCCGGTACATGGCGTAGTTGCCTTCGTAGCGGGTGACGCGGCCCTCGCCCTCGAAGGTGAGGATGCTGGTGGCCACCTTGTCCAGGAAGTACCGGTCGTGCGTGACGAGCAGGGTGCTGCCGCCGAAGTCCAGCAGCAGCCGCTCCAGGATGTTGAGGGTGACGATGTCCAGGTCGTTGGTGGGCTCGTCCAGCACCAGCACGTTGGCGCCTTCCAGGAACAGGCGCGCCAGCAGCAGCCGGTTGCGCTCGCCGCCCGACAGGGCCTTCACCTTCATGCGCTGCATGGGCACGGGGAAGAGCAGGTCGTCCAGGTAGTCGCGCAGGGCAACCTTCTGGTCCCCCAGCTCCACCCAGTCCTCGCCCTGCGAGGCCGCTTCGTACACGGTGGCCTCCAGGTCGAGCTGCGCCCGGCTCTGGTCGTAGTACGCCACCTTCGTGTTCTTCCCGATGACGAGCTTGCCGCCGTCGGGCTCCACCTCGCCCAGCAGCACGCGCAGGAAGGTCGTCTTGCCCACGCCGTTGGGGCCCACCAGGCCCACGCGCTCGCCGCGCTGGAGGCGGAAGTTCACGCCGTCCAGCACCTTGCGGTCGCCGAAGGCCTTGTTCACGCCCTCCGCCTCGATGACGGTGTGGCCCAGCCGGGGCGCCGCCGCCACGCGCAGGTCCGCCACCTTGGGGCGCTCGAAGCCCTTCTCCGCCATCAGCTTCTGCGCGCGCTCGATGCGGGACTTGCTCTTGGTGCGGCGGGCCTCCGGGCCCTTGCGCAGCCACGCCACTTCCTGGGCAATCCAGCGCTCGCGCTTGTGCTGGGCCAGCGCGGCGTTCTCCTGCGCCACCAGCTTCTGCTCCACATAGGCCTGGTAGTTGCCGGGGTAGGACGTGAGGCCCTCACCGGGCTGGATTTCGACGATGCGGTCCACCAGCCCGTCCAGGAAGTACCGGTCGTGGGTGACGAGCAGCAGCGCCCCGGGCAGCTTGTCCAGCTCCTCCTCCAGCCAGTCCACGGTGTCCGCGTCCAGGTGGTTGGTGGGCTCGTCCAGCAGCAGCAGGTCCGGCCGCGTCAGCAGGGCGCGGGCAATGGCCACGCGCTTGCGCAGGCCGCCGGACAGCTGTGCCACCGGCCGGTCCCAGTCCTTCACGCCCAGCCTGTCCAGCAGCGTCTTCGCGTGGTGCTCGGTGTCCCAGCCGCCCATCTGCTCGATGCGGTCGCTGAGCGCGGAGAACTGCGCCATCAGCTTCTCCTGCTCTTCGGCCGGAGCGGACTCCATCCGCTTCGCCAGCTCCGCGTGGGCGGCCAGGGCCTCCTTCAGCGGCCCCTGGGACACGGACAGCTCGGAGGCCACCGTGGCGCCCTCGGGGAACTCCGGCTCCTGGGGCAGGTAGGTGACGCGGGCGCCGCGGCGCAGCTGCAGCTCGCCGGTGTCCGCGCGGGCTGCGCCGGCCAGGATCTTCATCAGTGACGACTTGCCGGAGCCGTTGACGCCCACCAGGCCCACCCGCTCGCCTTCCTCGATGGTGAAGGTGAGGCCCTGGAAGACGGTGCGGCTTCCGAAGCTGAGCTGGACGTTGGCGGCGCGGAGCAGCGTCACGGGATTGGACTCCTGAAAAGGCGAAAGGCGCCCCTCAATGAAGAGGGACGCCTTCCTTACCGCCAGTGAGTGGCGGATGCGCGGACTACTTGCGCGCGGCCTGCTCGGCGGCCAGCTTCTCCTTGTACGACGCCATCAGGGCCTCGGACTCGTTCCGGGGCACCGGCGTGTAGCGGGAGAACTCCATCGTGTACTCGCCCTTGCCCTGGGTGGCGGAGCGCAGGTCCGTGGAGTAGCCGAACATCGTGTTCAGCGGCACCTCGGCCACCGCCGTGACGTAGCCCTCGGCCGTCTCGGTGGAGAGGATGGTGCCACGGCGCTGGTTCAACTGACCGACGACGGAGCCCTGGAAGTCCTCGGGGGCCTGGACCTCCACCTTCATCATCGGCTCGAGGATGATGGGCTTGGCGGCGGCGTAGCCCTCACGGAAGCCCATGATGGCGGCCGTCTTGAACGCCATTTCGGACGAGTCGACCGCGTGGAAGGCGCCGTCGTTGATGACCACGCGCACGCCCACGACGGGGAAGCCGATGAGGCTGCCCTTCTTCACGGCCTCGGTGAAGCCCTTGTCGCAGGCCGGGATGAACTCGCGGGGGATGGAACCGCCCACGATGTCGTCCACGAACTCGTACTGCTGCACGGCGTCCGAGGGCAGCGGCTCCAGGTAGCCGCACACGCGGGCGAACTGGCCGGAGCCACCCGTCTGCTTCTTGTGCGTGTACGCGAACTCGCCCTTCTGGCTGATGGTCTCGCGGTACGCCACCTGCGGCTTACCGGCCTGGACCTCGCAGTTGTACTCGCGCTTCATGCGCTCGATGTAGATCTCCAGGTGGAGTTCACCCATGCCGCGGATGATGGTCTGCCCGGACTCCTCATCGCGGTGCACGCGGAAGGTGGGGTCCTCCTTGGTGAACCGGTTGAGCGCCTTGGAGAAGTTGGCCAGCGCGGAGCGGTCCTTGGGGGCCACGGCGAGCGAAATCACGGCGTCCGGAACGTGCATGGACGTCATGGTGTAGTTCACGCTGCCGTCGGTGAACGTGTCACCGGAGGCGCACTCGATGCCGAACAGCGCAACGATGTCACCGGCGGTGGCGTCGTTGATGTCGTTCATCTGGCTGGAGTGCATGCGGACGATGCGCGGAACCTTGACCTTCTTCTGGTTCGACTGGTTGACGATGAAGTCACCCTTCGAAACACGGCCCTGGTAGACGCGCATGTACGTGAGCTGCCCGTAGCGGCCGTCTTCCAGCTTGAACGCCAGACCGACGAAGGGCTTCTCCGGGTCGGACTCGAGGATGACCTTCGCCTCGTTGTTCTTCTGGTCCAGCGCCTCGTTCGTCGCCTCCTTCGGGTTCGGGAGGTACGAGCAGACGGCGTTCAGGAGCAGCTGCACGCCCTTGTTCTTGTAGGCGGAGCCGCACATGACCGGCGTCATCTTCAGGCCGATGGTGGCCCGGCGGATGGCGGCGAGCAGCTGCTCGTTGGAGATGGCCTCGTCGGCCAGGAACAGCTCGCCGAGCTGGTCGTCGACCTCGGCCACGCCCTCGATCATCTGCTGGCGGCGCGTCTTGGCCTCGTCCAGCAGCTCCGCGGGAATCTCCTCCTCACGGACGTTCTCGCCGTTGTCCCCATCGAAGTAGAACGCCTTCATGAGGATGAGGTCGACCAGGCCCTTGAAGCGGTCCTCGGCGCCGATGGGCAGCTGGAGCTTCACGGCGTGGTGGTTCAGCTTCTCCTTCAGCTGGCCGGCCACGCGGTCATAGTTCGCGCCAGCGCGGTCCATCTTGTTGACGAACGCGATGCGCGGAACGCGGTAGCGCTTCATCTGGCGGTCCACCGTGATGGACTGGGACTGCACGCCGGACACGGAGCAGAGGACGAGGATGGCGCCGTCGAGAACGCGGAGCGAGCGCTCCACCTCGATGGTGAAGTCCACGTGCCCCGGGGTGTCGATGAGGTTGATGTTGTGGTCGCCCCACATCGCGAACGTGGCGGCGGACTGGATGGTGATGCCCTTCTCACGCTCCAGGTCCATCGAGTCCATGATCGCGCCCACGCCGTCCTTGCCGCGGACCTCGTGGATCTCGTGAATACGACCCGTGTAGAACAGGATGCGCTCGGAGAGCGTCGTCTTGCCCGAGTCGATGTGGGCGGAGATACCGATGTTTCGAATCTTCTCGATGGGTGCGTTGGCGGCCACGATCCGGTCCTTCTTTTCTTGAAAGTGCCTGACGGAACAGAGCAGGCGGGGCCTCTACTTCCCACAGGACGTAGTTTCCAGCCAAATCCGCATGGAGTGAGACTCACCTGAGCCCACTTCCACCTACTCTGTGCCGTTTCAGTTGGGGGTATTAACGATGAGCGCGAGCGAAAACTTCTCCTTGGCCCAGGCTTGGTTGGACGCTTTCAACGTCTATGACGTGGACGCGCTGGTGGCGCTTTATGCCGAGGATGCCACGCATACGTCACCCAAAATCCGGGTGCTGCATCCGGAGACAGGCGGACGTTTGGTGGGCCGGCAGGCCCTGTCGGCGTGGTGGAAGGCCGCCAACGCCCGGCTGCCGGGGCTGCGGTATGAGCTGGTGGCCCTCACGGCGGACGAGGACCGGGTGTTCATGGAGTATCTGCGCCATGCGCCGGGGGAGGCCCCCATGCCGGTGGCGGAGGTCTTCGAGGTGCGCGGCGGCCGGATTGTCGCCTCGCGCGTGTATCACGGCTGAGGATGCCCCCAGGGCGCGGGAGTTGGGCTAGCGTACCGGGCCATGGCGAAGAACTCGAATCCCAGCGCCTTCGAGAGGGACTTCGGCTACCTGATGCCGTTCCTGGACCGCGTGGCCGCCGCCGCGTCCGACCTGCAGGACGCGTCCGCCCGGGCCGAGCTCACCCGGCTGATGGTGGAGGAGAAGGCGCGCTGGCAGCGCATCCAGGAACTGCTCGGAGGGGGGCAGGGCCGCGGCGCCCCCGCGCCGACGCCGGC
>JBKGHI010000212.1:0-15991 GCA_046520405.1 Myxococcus sp. 1LA | reverse complement strand
CCGGCGCGGGGCCCGCCGCGCCCGTCCTTCCGGTGCGCTCAGCCCTCGCGCATGCGCAGCACGACCTTGCCCGTCGCCCGCCGCGCGTCGAGCTCGCGAAGGGCCTGCGCGCCCTGCTCCAGGGGGAACACCGGGCCTACCATGGGGGTGAGCACCCCGCGCTCCGCCATGGCCTCCAAATCCTTGGCGATGGTGGGCGTCAGGGACGGCTCGTGCAGGAGGAAGCCGCCCCACGCCACGCCCACCACGTCGATGTTGCGCAGCAGGAGACGGTTCACCTGGACCTCGGGGATGCGTCCGCCCGCGAAGCCCACCACCAGCAGGCGGCCTTCGGGCGCCAGGCACTTGAGGCTCTTGTCGAAGATGTCGCCGCCCACCGGGTCCACCACCACGTTGGCGCCCAGGCCGCCCGTCTTCTCCCGCACCTGTGCCATCCAGTCCCCCGTCGACAGCAGCGCCTCGTGCGCGCCGGCGCGCCGGGCCACGTCCGCCTTGCGCTCGTCGCTCACCACGGCGATGACGCGGGCTCCCGCGCCGCGCGCCACCTGCACCGCCGCCGTGCCCACGCCGCCCGCGGCGCCATGGACCACGACGCTCTCCTCCGCCTTGAGCCGGCCTCGGCGGTGCAGCGCGAAGTGCGCCGTGTGGTAGTTCATCACCACGCCCGCGGCCGCCTCGAAGCTCCAGCCGGCGGGGATGGGGAACACCATCTCCGGTTGAATCGCGGCCACCTCGGCGAAGCCGCCCAGGCCGAAGCTGAACGCCATCACCCGCTGGCCTGGCTTCACCGCCGCGCCCGCGGGGGCCCGCCGCACCACGCCGGCCACCTCCACGCCCGGAATGAAGGGCAGGGCGGGCTTGAGCTGGTACTGCCCCCGGGTGAGCAGCAGGTCCGGAAAGCTCACCCCGGCCGCCACCACGTCGATGAGGACCGAGTCCCCCGCCTCGGGCTCTGGCACGTCCACCAGCTGGAGCCCGTCAGGTCCATCCAGTCGCTGCAGTTGCAGTGCGCGCATCGTTGCCTCCCGGAAATGAAGCGTAATGGCCGGCGACCCCAATGCCAGTCTCCCACCCATGCCCGAAATGCCTGGGTGATTCGCGACCGGTGTCACACCCCCTCAAAAAACCGAGGCCCCAATGGACGACCTATCACGTCATGTGCCAATGAACACGTACCGCATGTGAACCGCGTAAGCACATGGAAACCATGGAATAATCCGTATTCGCTTGATATTTAAGAAGGCAGTAATAGCTGAAATAATCGTGCAACCTTGAAATACGTGTCAGTCTTGTGTCATCGTGCCTCCTAATCTTTCCGCTTAGGAGGATTACATGGTGCAGAAGAGAGTGCGTGGAGCGCTCGGTATCGCGGCGCTGTCTGTCGTTGTCGGTTGCAACGAGTCCACCCCTGCCCCCGAGGCCGACAAGCCGACGGATGCCGCGAAGGCGGCGACGCTGGAAAATGGCGCCAAGGTCATCCTGACGGATGGTCAGAAGGTGGCGCAGTTCGTCACCGGTCTGTCGATTGACCTGCCGGACATCCCCGCCGCGGGCCCCAAGGCGCTCAACGCGTCCGCGCTGGCCCCGGTCGTGAGCACGCTGGCGCCCATGTTCCGCCTGGAGCCGGGCAACCTCGTGTTCAAGAAGGCGCACACGGACCGGCAGGGCGATAGCCACTACCGCTACTCCGTGAAGCACAACAACCTGTCGGTGCTGGGCGGCGAGCTCATCGTGCACGCGCGCAACGGCAAGGTGTTCGCGGCGAACACCAACGTCCGCAGCGACCTGCGGGCCGACCTGAAGCCGACCATCGCGGGCGACATCGCCCGGTCCTCGGTGGACTCCGACCGTGAGTCGCTCAAGGGCTGGACCACCGACGCGAACCCGGAGCTGGTCTACTGGCGCATCGATGACGAGCTGCGCCTCGTCTACAAGGTCGTTCAGCACGGCGCCAAGGCGGACGGCACGCCGGTGCGTGACTGGGTCCTGGTGGACGCGCGCAACGGCGACGTGATGCTGCGCATCCCGCAGATCAAGGAGGGACTCGTTCGCCGCCTGCACGACGGCAACAACACCGCCACCCTGCCGGGCGCGCTGGTGCGCGACGAGGGCGCGACGCCGGTGGCGGACCCCGTGGTCAACACGAACTACGACCACCTGGAGACCGTCTACAACTGCTACAACACCCTGTTCGGCCGCGACTCCATCGACGACCAGGGCGGCACGCTCATCAGCACGGTGCACCACCGCGTCAACTACGTGAACGCCTTCTGGGATGGGACCCAGATGGTGTACGGCGATGGCGACGGCGTGACGGCCACCAACCTGGCCAACTCGCTGGACGTGACGGCGCACGAGCTGACCCACGCCGTGACGGACAACGAGTCGGACCTCGTCTACTCGGGTGAGTCCGGCGGCCTGAACGAGTCCATGTCCGACGTGTTCGGCGCGGTGTGCGAGTGGTACGGCGACGGCGCGGACGAGGTCTCCCCCCGTCACTGGCTGATTGGCGACGACGTCTGGACCCCGAACATCCCGAACGACGCCCTGCGCTACATGCACGACCCGGCGACGGACGGCGACTCGCTGGACCACTACCACAACTACGTGCCGGGCACGGGCGTCCACTACAGCTCCGGCATCTCCAACCTGGCCTTCTACCTCCTGTCGCAGGGTGGCACGCACCCGCGCGGCAAGAGCACCATCGTGGTGCAGGGCATCGGCATCGAGCGGGCCGCTCAGATTTTCTACAAGACGAACACGATGCTCACGCCGACGTCCAACTTCGAGGCCGCCAAGACGGTCTCCGAGCAGGCCGCGGCGGACCTCGGCTACGACGCCGCCACCATCGAGTCGGTGTCGAACGCGTGGAAGGCCGTGGGCGTCAGCGTGCCGGTTCCGCCTCCGGAGACGGACCCCATCGTGAAGGACACGCCGGTCGTCGTGGCGGGTGGCCAGAACGAGAAGAAGTACTTCGAAATCACGGTCCCCGAGGGGGCGTACAACCTGCGCTTCACCCTGTCGGGTGGCACGGGTGACGCGGACATGTACGTCCGCTACAACAGCGCGCCCACCTCCGCGCTCTACGACTGCCGCCCCTACACCAGCGGCAACAACGAGGTCTGCACCTTCGCCGCTCCGCAGCACGGCAAGTGGTACGTGATGCTGAACGGCTACCGTGCCTACGCCAATGCCACGCTGACGGTGACGTGGGAGGGTGGCTACACCCCCATCGAGAGCGGCATCGCCGTGGAGAACCTCTCGGGCGCGGCGGGCTCCTCGCAGGTATTCATCCTGGATGTGCCGGAGCGCCGCCCGGGCCAGGGGAAGAACAACATCTACATCCAGACGGGCGAGGGCAAGGGCAACCCCGACCTCTACGTCAAGCGCGGCGGGCCCGACGCACTTCGACTACGACTGCCGCAGCGTGAACAACCACCAGTCGGAGAAGTGCAACCTCATCAACGCGCCGGCCGGCCGCTACTACATCGAGGTCTACGGCGCGAAGGGTGGCTACGAGGGCATCGTCCTCATCGGCTCCTTCCTCGAGCCGCTGCCTCGCTAGTCTGAAGTGACGGCGCGGCTGGGTCCGCGCCGATGAGGCCCCGGGTGCTCCGCTTCACGCGGCGCCCGGGGCTTCGTGTTTTCTACGGCGTGGGGCCGGGCAGGATGACGCGCAGGCAGTTGTCCCAGGCGCTCACGCCCCGGTACTTCCACTGCACGGGGTAGCCCAGCGACACCTCTTCGAAGCGCACGTTGTCGCGCCACAGCGTCGCGGGCATGTGGAGGTGGCCGCTGACGACGACCTCGGCGCGGTAGCGGGTGTGCCAGTCCTCGGTCCGCTTCGTGCCGCACCAGATGGAGAAGCGGGGGATGCGCGGCAGCCGCACGTGCTCGTAGCGCAGCGGATAGTGATTGATGAGGACGGTGGCGCAGCCGGGGGGCAGGGCGTCCAGCCGGGCCTGGGTGGACTCCACGCGCGCGGCGCACCAGGCGGAGCGGCTGGCGTAGGGCTCGGGGTGCAGGAGCACCTCGTCGGTGCACATGAGGTCGTCCTCCCACGCCCACTCCAGCGCCTTGTCCGCGGGCACGTGGTCCGGACGGAACGTGTAGTCGTAGCCCAGGAACATGGGGACGATGACGCGCTCGGGGCCGGGGCCGGGGCCGGGCCAGCGGGGGTAGGGGTCCTCTGGCGTGAGGGCGCCGTAGCTGCGGCACAGGCTCACCAGCCGCTGGTAGCGCGCCTCGCCCTTCAGCAGGGGCTGCTCGGAGGGCAGGGTCCACAGCTCGTGGTTGCCGGGCACCCAGATGACCTGCCGGAAGCGCTGGGTGAGGGTGCTCAGCATGAGCTCCATCTCCGCCAGCGTCTCACCCACGTCTCCGGCGACGATGAGCCAGTCGTCCGGATGGGCGGGGAGCGCCTGGAGCGCCAGGCGGTTGTCGTTGTGGCGCAGGTGCAGGTCGCTGATGGCGTAGAGCTTCATGGCGCGTCGGGAGGGGCACCTTAACGCGGGCCTCCCGGGGATGCTGCTCCGAGTGGAGCCGACCCGAAAGGTCCTCCGCCCTCCGCCCGCTGTCTCAGGCCGGGTGGACGGCCCTTCCCAGGCCCAACGCTCGCAGCAGGGCGTACACCTCCGCGGGGGGCGCGGCGCGGTCCATCCAGGTGATGTCCCGCGCCAGGGGCGGCCGCACCGCGTGCAGCGCGCAGGCGGTGCGTGGATGGCGCGCGCGCACCTGCTCCAGCAGGTCCAGCCCGTCTCCGTCCGGGAGCAGATCGCCCGTCACCACCACGGACGGCGCCTCTTCCCTCACGAGCGCGAGCGCCTCCTCCACGCAGCGGGCGAAGCGCTTGCCGCCGGGCAAATCCCTCACGAGACGCCGCAGCGCAGCGAGCGAACGCGGGTCTTCGTCCACGAACAAGAAGGTCAGCATGTTCTTCGCGTCAGCAGGGTGAGACCTGTGTGGTTGGCCAAACGCACGAGGTTGCCTACCTACAAGACTACTCAGGAAGTTCTTGGATGCCAACCTCTCAAGTCATATCGACATGTGCGGACCCGGTAGGTTAACGACCCATGGAAAAGACTCTCGCATCCCGCCTTGGAGGAGCGGCTCGCCTTGCACGGACCCGCCTGAACCTGACCCAGGCAGACGTGGCGGAACGCATCGGTATCGCGAGCGAAGTCTATGGCCGGTTGGAGCGCGGCCACATGCTGCCGAGCATCCAGACGTTCCGCCGGTTGTGCACGGTGCTCTCCATCTCCGCGGACGAGGCGTTGGGCCTCAAACCGGTTCAGGAGGTGAAGTGGGCCGCCGAGCCGCCGAGTGACTACGGCGAGTCCGCGGAGCTGCGGCGGCTCATGCGCCGGGCCAAGCAGCTCGACCGGACGTCCATCCGAATCCTCAGCGTGCTCGCCGCGCAGTTCAAGCCGCGGGGCTGAGGCCCGTCTCCCGCGGCGCTCAGCGCCCGGCTCCCGCCTCCCGCTTCGCGAGGCGCTCTCGCAGCTTGCGTGCGGAGGGGAAGCCGTTGAAGAGCACCACCTGCGGGTGGGCCTCCAGCGCCTCCCGCTCCGAGGCTTCCTTCGCCAGCGCCCGGTCCACGCCCAACAGCAGGTCCGCGTCTGGCCGCGAGCGCAGCTCCGCCAGCCTCCGGGCCAACGGGGCCGCGTGCCAGGCGTGGAACAGCTCCAACGCGACCTCCTTCCGGGACGCCCGATGGCGGAAGGTGAGGTCCGGTACGCACAGCCCGGAGGCGCCTACGTGCCGGGGCAGGGGCGTGAGGTCCAGCTCCCACGCGTCATCCGCGAAGCTCTCGGCGAGCGAGGCCACCTCCGGAGGGATGTGACCCAGCGCGGCGGGTAGGGGCGAACGCAGCGGGTCCTTGTGGCTGAGCATCAGCGTGGCTTGCCGTCGTGACGGTTCCACCGTGGCGGTCAGCTCCCAGCGCTCCAGCACCGGCACCACGGACAGGAAGGTCGCCAATTGGAGGCCGTACTTCTTCTGGAGCGCGAGCATCGCCCCGGGGCCCTCCACGTCCAGCGCCCAGTTGTCGTCGTCGCGCCAGACCTCGGCCACGAGGCGGCAGAACTTGAGCCAGCGGAGCACCTTGCGCACGCGCAGCAGGTCAGGCGCCTGGGCGCGCAGCCGCAGGCGCGCGCGGACAGCAGGGGGCCCTGGGCCAGCGCCAGGTTGTAGCGGTCCAGCAGGCCCTGGGCATCCAGCGCCTCGCCGTCCCAGCCCACCAGCCGCCGGTGCCCGGGCAGGTCCGCGTACAGGGCCTCGCGCGCCTCGGGCAGGGGAACGGGCAGGGCTTGGGCCAGCCGGGCCTCGAAGTCCTCCACGGTGGCGTCCGGCGGCAGCGCGCGCAGCACCTGCCCCGCGGCCTTGATGCGCTCCCAGCGGGCCTCCGTCACCCCGGGCGCGGGCTCGTCGAAGAGGAGCCGGTCCAGCACCAGCTTCACCAGTCCACGCGCCACCTTGGGCTTGGTGAAGGCGCCGGCCTTCAGGCCCAACGACTCCTCGATGTCATCGCGCTGGCCGTCCCGCGAGGCGTCGACTTCCGCCAGCAGCTCCTGGGCGAAGGTCAGCAGCTCCGCGTCGTCGCGCTTCACGAAGGCGGGACGCAGCACGCCCTGGCGGACGCGGAAGTTCAGCAGCTCGCGCGTCAGCATCGCGTCGGGCCTCCGGTGGATGCGGTGCGCGGACGCGCAGGGGCTGGGCAGGCCGCCGACCGATGCACGTGGACCTCTGGTTGCGCGGGCGTCCCCATCTCAGCCGCCCTCCTGGTAGGCGCCGTGCTGGCGCCGCCGCTCGCTGATGCTGCTCTCCGCCGTCTGCGCGGAGCACACCTCGTATAGCAACGCGCGCTTCCCTGGTCGCTTGCGGAGGATTCGCCCCAACCGCTGTACGTGCTCGCGCACGCTCGCGCTGCCACTGAGCACCACGCCCACGCGGGCCTCGGGCACGTCCACGCCTTCATTCAGCACGCGCGAGGTCAGCAGCACCGGCAGCTCTCCGGAGGCGAAGGCCGCCAGCAGCGCCTTGCGCTCCGGCACGGGCGTGTGGTGTGTCAGCGCGGGCAGCAGGAAGCGCCGCGCCAGCGTGTACACCGTCTCGTTGTCGTCGGTGAACACGAGGACGCGGTCGTCGCGGTGCTCCAGGAGGATGCGCCACAGCACCTCCTGCTTGCCGCTGGAGGTGAGGGCAATCCGCCGTTGTTCGCGGTAGGCGCGGTAGGCCGCGCGCCCCTCGTCGCTGCGCTGGCTCTGCGCCAGGAAGCGCGCCCACCCATCCGGCGCGGAGAGCGGCACGCCCAGCCTGCGCACGAAGCCGAGGTACAACGCGCGCGCCGTGTCGTAGCGCGCCTTCTCGTCGGGCGTCAGCGGGACTTCCACCCGCTTCACCTCGTAGGGCGCCAGGTATTCACCCTGCAGCTCACGGATGTCCGAGCGGTGCACGCGGGGGCCCAGCAGCTCCTCGCACACGCGCTCGCCGCCGTCGGCGCGCTCCAGTGTCGCGGTGAGGCCCAGCCGGTACGGCGCCAGCGAGCCCTCCGCGATGAACTGGTAGCTGGGGGCTGGCAGGTGGTGGCACTCATCACAGATGAGCAACCCGAAGCGGTTGCCGTGGAACTCCGTCTGCATCGCCGCCGAGTCGTACGTCGTCACCGTCAGCGGCTGCCGGTCGTTCACGCCGCCGCCCAGCAGTCCCACCGGCACGGCGAAGTGGCGCGCCAGCACGCCCTGCCACTGCGTCATCAAATCCAACGTGGGCACCACCACCAACGTGGGCCGCTTCACGTGGGCGATGGCGAGCACCGCCAGCAGCGTCTTGCCCGCGCCCGTGGGCAGCTCCACCAGGCCACGGCCTCCCGCGCGCCTCCATGCGTCCAGCGCCTGCTGCTGGTGGGGAAAGGGTTGGATGGGCGAGGCGAGCGGCAGCTCCAGCGGCTCGAAGCGCTTCGCCTTGTCGTCGTAGGGCAGGCCCAGCTCGCGCAGCCGGAGCACCACCTCGCGGTAATGCCACGCGGGCGCGCGGTAGACGCCCGTGCGCCCATCCTTCTGGAAGAGCGCGCGCAGGCGGGCATCTTGCGGCAGCGAGGGCGCGACCAGGGTGCCGCAGTCAAAGTGGAGCTCGGTGGGCGACGGCATCGGCGTGAAGGGAACTATCGGGTCATCCTGGGTTTCGCCAGCCTCATGAAGGACGCGGAGGGGTGGCTTGCAGGGAGGCGCCGTTCACGGTACCCAGCGCGCCGCATGCGCTTCATCTCGCTCGTCCCCATGCTGTGCGGCCTGGCGGTTGTCGCCCAGGCCGGCCTCAACCGTCGCTTCGCGGGCCAGTGGGGCCTGATGAGCGCCGTGCTCGTCAACATGGTGGTGGCGACGGTGGCCACCTTCGGGGTGTACCTCGCCGTGCGCATGGTGCCGGGCCTCTGGCCGGAGGCCGCGGCGGGCCAGGGCCGCTTCGGTGGCTTGACGCCCTGGCACCTGATTCCCGGGCTGTGCGGCGTCATCATCGTCCTGGGGATGCCCTGGGCCATGAGCCGCCTGGGGGCGGTGCAGTCCGCCCTGCTGCTGATGGCGGCGCAGCTCATCACCAGCCTCGTGTGGGACGCGATGGTGGAAGGCCGCCCCGCGACGTTCCCCCGCGTGCTGGGCTCCGGCATGGCCTTCCTGGGCGCCGCCATCGCCGTCTGGAAGGGCTAGATTCAACGGCAAGATGCGCCGCGTCCTCATCGTCAGCCCCCACGCTCCCTCGCGCGAATTGCTGCGGCGCATCCTTGGCGCCCCCGAGCTGAGCGTCTCCGCGACCGGGGACACGGATGACGCCTTCTCCGCGCTGGCGTCCAGGCCGCCCGCCCTGGTGGTGGTGGACCTGCGCCGGCCGGACGAGGACCACCCGCTCTTCCTGGGCCTCTTGCGCAAGCGTCACCCGACGCTTCCCGTCATCGCCCTGGTGCCTGGACGGCTGCGCGTCTTTGACGGGCAACACGAGCGCGTGCTCGAGGCCCATGGCGAAACCGCGGAGGCGCTTCACCAGTTGCTCGGCGCGCTGCAGCAGGCCGTGCACGACGTGCTCGCGCAGGACCTGCTCCGGGTGCTGCGTCCACCCGTGGGACGGGCCTGACGCCGCGGGTGGTGCGCCACCGGCTCAGGGAGGCACGACGCTGAAGCCCAGCGTCTGTCCGGACGCGCCGCGCGGGTCCACCGCCTCGATGATGTACGGCCCTCCGGTGGCGATTCCGTCAGGGCAGCCGGGGGCCGTTTCGGGAGGCGCCTTGAAGCCCGTGCAGGCGGGGACCACCGCGCTGACCTCGGTGTCGGAGATGAGCGTCACGTCCTGGAGGGGAATCCGCTCCACCTTCTCCGGTGCGGCCCTCAAGGGCGCGAGGATGAAGAGCTCCGGTGGGCCTGAGAATGCGTGCTCCCACGCCTGTGGCGCGGTCCTGAGCGTGATTCGCGTGTTCTCCGATTCGAGGCCCACTCCAGGCGAGGCGGAGAGGTCCCCCAACACCTTGTAGGTGATGTTGACGGCCTGGGGCAGCACCGCGGCGCAGCCTTCGGGGTTGCGGAGGACGACGTCGTAGACGCCCGCGTTGGTTCGTGGCGGCACCTCCGCCTCGATGCGGGTGGAGGACACCACGGTGACGGAGAGCAGGGGCTGGACGTCCAAGGTGGCGTGGCGCAGCTCGACATGCGGAAAGGTGCCGGGCTGGAAGCCGGTGCCTTCGATGACGATGGGGTTGGCGTGGAGGTGGGAGTAGCCCGTGGACGGTGGCTCCAGGCGCGTCATCTGGGGCGGCGCAACGACCTGGAGCGCATCCGGCAGCGTGCCCTTGTCCCCGTTGTCGTTGCGGACCTCCACCGAATAGAGGCCCGGTGGCAACTGCATCGGGTTCTCGGAGTCGCGCGTGGGCACGTCCACCAGCAGTTGCTCCTGGCTGGGGCTGCTGATGTGTGAGGGCGGCAGGGCGACAGAGGTGGCGCCGTGCAGCGTCACCTCGGGGAGGACGAACTGCGGCTCACCGGCGCCGGAGGCACGGAAGAGGGGCAGGAACCCTTCGCCCGACACCTCGATGCGCCAGCCTCTCGTCTCGCCCTGCGCGTTGCACACGCGCGCGGGGGTGACGACGGGCTGCATCGGATTGACGACCTGATGGACCTGAATCGTGTTGTCCACGTCCTCTTCCGAACAGGCCGTGAGGGCGAGGAGGGCGGCGGCGAGTGGAAGGCGCACAGCGGGTTCTCCAAATCTTTGACAGTCGGCCGGCACGTTAGGGCGGCGCTGCCTGCCCGCGAGCGTAGTTTTTTCCGGCCCCCGCCTCCCACGCCCCCCGCGCGGACACGCTCCGGTTTTGTAACGGCTGGGAATGACTCGGGTTTCCAGCCCGCATGGGCGCGGCATGCCGAATGCTATGGTCTTGGGCACGGCGCGACGCGGGACGGCGGACGGGGTTGGACGGTGGGCGTGGAAGGCCGGCGCGTCGTGGATGGCGGGGCGGGGATGGAAGTCGAGGCGGTGCCTGGAGTGGGGAGGCAGGCCTCGGTGGGATGGGGGAAGCAGGGCGGTGCGGACACGCCGCCGCTTCGTGGGGGCGGAGGGCGGTGGTGGACGGACTGGTAGGACCGGGCTCGCGGACGGGTCGGGCGTAGGACGGGGGGATGGCGGGCGGGCCTGCCTGCGGCTTCGTGGGGGCGGAGCGCAGCGGGTCCGTACCAGCCAGCGAGTTCATGCACGACGAGCGTCTGATGGGCAGGCAGGGGGAACGGACGGGCCTGCCGCGCTTCGTGGGGGCGGAGCGCGGCGGGTTCGTGCGTAACGACGGTTTGAAGGGCAGGGCGGGACGGACCTGCCGCGCTTCGTGGGGGCGAGGCGCGGCGGGTTCCCGACCGCATGCACGACGGAGGGTGCGCGGCGTTCAAGGGTGCTGACCAGGCGAGCGGCCACTGCGGCCCCGCCACGCGGATGCACGGCGGTGGGCGAGGAGTAGCTTCACCTGGGTAGGCGGTGGAGGCAGGAGGACAGGCAGGGGCTGGGTGTGGTCATGCGTCGTGGGAGGCAGTGCATGGGGGCGATGTCCGCGCTGGCGGCGGTCGGGGTGATGCTTACAGCGCAGACCGTGCTCGCGACGGGGCTTCAGCGGCGGTCGCAGGACCCGGAGCGGCTCGCGCCCTTTGGGCTGATGCTGGACGCCAGCGCGCCCGAGGGCGCGGGACTCTCCCTCTCCTTCCGGCCCACGCGGATGCTTCGGCTCCATGTTGGCGGCACGCACAACGGCGTCCGTCCTGGAGCGCGGGTGGGCCTCACCTTGTTGCCTTGGAAGGGAAGCCTGACGCCCGCGCTGACGCTGGAGGCCGGCCACGCGCGGCCCGCGAATGGAGAGGGCCTGGAGCGGCGCATCGTGGACCGCACGCAGATGCCCATCCATTCGTTGGAGCGCGTGGGCTACTCCTACGCGAGCGCCCTGCTGGGCTTCGAATGGCAGACGCCGAAGCGGCTGACCTTCTTCGTGCGTGGCGGCTTCAGCATCATGCGGCTCTACAGCCCCGGCATCGTCGGCGTGGACGAGCAGTTCCGCGACGCGCTGGAGCCCGGAGGCTTCCACGGCTGGAGCCTGAGCAACATCGAGCCCACCGCGAAGCTCGGCATCCTGTTGTCCTTCGGCTGAGGCCGCTGCCTCAGGCCGCGCGCGGCTGGGACAGCACCTGGTCGAAGAAGGCCAGCACCTGCGATTCGGCCCAGAAGTGGGGCCGGTGCACCTGGCCTCCAACGAAGCCAACGTGTCCGCCGCGCTCCGTCACCACGATGCTCAAGTGGGGATTGTCCGCGGCGGCGGGCGGGATGACGGGCGTCTCCAGCATCGGGTCGTCCGCGGCGCTCAGCAGCAGCGTGGGCCGGCGGATGGCCTGCAGCCGGGGGCCGGCGGAGGACTCCGCGTAGTAGTGGTCGGCGCCGCGGAAACCATGCAGCGCGGCGGTGACGGCGTCGTCGAAGGCACGGATGGTGCGCGCCGCCTCCATGGCCTGTCCGTCGAAGGCGCCGGGGAAGTGGCGCAGCTTGGCGCGCGCCTTCTGCTTCAGCGTGCGCAGGAAGCGCTCGCGGTACAGCAGGTGGAAGGGGCCTCCTCCATCCAGCTTGCGGCAGCAGGCGCTCAAGTCATACGGCGCGCTCACGGACGCGGCGGCCGTCACGGGCGCGTCGTCTCCCAGCGTCTCCAGCAGCCGGCACAGCACGTTGGCGCCCAGTGAGAAGCCCACCGCGAAGAGCGGACCGGTGACGCGGGCGCGCGTCTCGTTCAGCACCCGGAGCGCGTCGTCGATGTCGCCCGAGTGGTACGAGCGCGCCAGCCGGTTGGGCTCGCCGCTGCATGAGCGGAAGTTGAGGGCGGTGGCGCCCCAGCCGCGCGTCTTCGCGCCCCGGAGGATGGCGGTGACGTAGCCGGCGCGGGACGAGCCCTCCAGGCCATGCAGCGCCACGACGTGCGGCGCGCCGGGGGCGCCGTCGAAGGTGTCCAGGTCGACGAAGTCGCCGTCCGGAAGCTCCAGGCGCTCGCGCCGCAGCGAGGGCGTGCGGGTGGGCGCACGAGCGAGGCGTAGATGGTCTGCGCATGCTCGTTCGCCAGGCCGGGCGCGGGCACGAAGGGCTGGGTGGGCTGGAATCGCACGGCCCGGGGATAACGCCCGTGCGCGGGGACGACAAGCGCTCTTGCCGCCCGGTGCCTAGTCCTTGGCGCCGCCGGGGCGTGGCAGGGCGGCCAGGCGACGGGCCATGCGCATGGACGCGCAGCCCTGCTCCCGCAGCGCCCGGGCCTCCTCCTGAAGCCCGAAGAGGCCCAGGTACTTCTCCACGCGCTCCTCCAGCGTGGGGGCCTCGATGAGGGTGCAGATTTCGTCCGCCTGGTACTCGCGGCAGATGGCGGGCCGCTGCTCGTACACGGCGCAGAGGTTGTTCTCCAGGAGGTTCGGGCAGCGCAGGCCCAGCGGCTTGTCGAGCGCGGCGATGTCGGGCGCCACGCAGCAGGCGCCGCATTGCGTGCACTCCACGGGTCTGGCTTGAACGGGCGTGTCGCTCACAGCGGGACGACCTTCTCCACCGAGCCCAGGTTCGTCACGGTGAGGCGCGCGCCCTGTCCCTTCTTCCAGCCGAGGAACGCGCGCTCGTCCTTCGGCTCCAGCACGTGCTCGTGGGCGCCGTCGTCCTCGTAGCGCAGCCGTACCGTGTACGTCTCCACGCGGCGCAGCCGGTCCGTTGCGCCCACGGCCAGCTCGGGCCAGCGTGGCGTGTCGTCGGTGCCGGACGTCTCGCGGCGGGCCAGCGGCTTCCACTCGTGGGTGTCGTAGGTGCACTGGTCGGCGTACACGGGCTCCCGGCGGTAGCGCGTCTCGTTCTGGCAGTCCTCGTAGGACTCGCGGCAATACTTCGTCACGTCCTCGCACGTCTCTTCCATGAAGCCGTTGCCCCGGTCCCTGTGGCGGCACTTCTCCTCCGTGCCGCAGGCCACCTTGCGCGACTTCGTCCGGCACACCCGCTCCGTGCCGTCGGCGACGCGGCGGGTGCCTCGCTGGCGCGGCGCGCAGTCGCGGATGTTGGCCACCCCCGCCACCTCGCCGGTGCCGTTGACGGGCATGCGCGGGGGGACGGAGCGCAGCTCGTTGTGCCAGCCCTGCTTGGACACCCGGGTGAAGCGCTCCTGCACCACGGTGCGCTTCCATTCCGTGGCCGTCACCTCGCCGGAGAACTCGTGCGTCTTGCCCGCCCACAGGCTGAAGACGCCGGAGCCCACGCAGCAGAGGACCAGCGAGCCCAGCGCGAGCAGCATCGGCGCCTTGCGCTTCGCCGGACGCGGCTGTGGCGGAGGCGGCGGGGCATCTTCCGGGAACGCCTGGCGGGGGGCCGCCTTCGCGTCATCGGTTCGCTCGGCGCCGCAGTGCCGGCATTGCGTCGTGTCTCCCCGGGTGGCCGTGCCGCAGTAGGCGCAGAACCAGTCCTCGCCCGCGTTGGCCAGCTCCAGCGCCCCCGCGTCGGTGACGCCCTCGCGCAGCGACTTCCCGCTGGCCGCGTCCACGCCACCGAAGTCGAACTCCGACTCCTTGCCCGTCAGCTCGCGCGGGTTGTTGCACTGGGGACAGCGCTTGTGCCGGGCGAGAATCGCCTTCGTGTCGCACGAGGTGCAATTCCAGGTGCCCTCGATGATGCGGGTTCTGCGGGCCATGCGCGCATCCTACCGGACGCTCACGCCCACAGCGCGCGAGCGAAGGGGATGTCCACGGCGGCGGGCAGCCCCTCGCGCAGGGGGCGCACCATGGGCAGTGAGCCCTCGCGGGCCTCGCGCCGGGCCTCGGGCAGCCGCGCCACCCACGGCATGGTGCCCGGCTCCTCCCACAGCACCACCCGGGCCAGACCGGCCTTGTGGGCCTGGGCGCCGGCGGCCTCCAGCAACGCGGCGGCGTCCTCTTCCGAGCGCGCGTCCAGCATCAACACCACCAGCTCGCCGTAGCGGGCCATCATCGCCCACAGCGCCGTGGACGCGTTCACCACCGCGCCGCAGGCCTTGGGCCGGGGCCGGCGCAGCAGCTCCGCGTAGATGCGCTCTCGCTCCAGGTGCCAGTCCACCTGCGCCGCGTCCGGCCACAGGTAGAAGGGCACGTCGGGCCGCCGCATCCGGGCGAGCGCCGCGGGCACGTCCGCGTCCTCCAGCAGCGAGTCCACCTTGGGCGCGGACGCGCCGTGGCCCACCGGGAGGTGCCAGTCCCAGGCGGGGACCTCCTGGTAGCCGGAGCGCCGGTAGATGCGGGCGCCCACGTCGGAATAGAGCACGGCGGCCTGGGCGCCCGGCTCGGTGCGCTCCAACTCGGCGGCCACCTGGTCCATCAACCGCGTGGCGTGGCCGTGCCCGCGCAGGGCCGTCTCGGTGAAGACGCTGGCGATGATGAAGCTGTCGCCCCGCGTGTACTGGCCGTCGGCGCCGCGCAGGGAGCTGGGCGTCCGGAACGTCTCGCACGAGGTGAGCACGCGGCCGGCGTCGTCACACAGCAGCCAGGTGCGCATGGTGTCCCGGCTCCACGGGTGGGCGCGAAGGCGCTGCTCCCGCTCGAGGAACTGCTCGACGGTGAGAGGCGAGCCCCACGCGGCGTAGGTGTGGCGGTCTCTCTCAATCTTCTGTGCTTCGTCGGCGACGACCAGATGCATGGCGGCGCAGGGTAACCGCGCGGGCTCCGCTTCGCAGCAACCCCCGGAAGGGCCCTCCGACACGCCCACCTCCGCGCCGGGCCGCACGAAGTGCGTGTCTGGCAGCGTGTCCGAGTGCAGAGAGGCATACGTCAGCAGCAGTCCGGCCCCCACGGAGAGGCGCGCCGGGCTGGACGTCAGCGGCAACCCCAGGGACAGCGGCTTCCAGGTGGCGCCGTGCATGCCGGTGTCGCGCAGCTTGGGGGAGATGATGAGCGCGTCCGGGATGAGGAGGGACGGGGAGATGCGGACCTCGTCCAGGCTCTTGGCGTACTTGCGGTACCTGGCGGGCACGCGGCGCTGGTTCTTCTTCAGCCAGTCCTTGTCCAGCACCGTCTCCACGGAGAGCTTCAAACCGGTGTGGATGGGCTGGTCCTCGAACACGGGACCGAAGAAGGCGAAGGCCGCGGGCCCCACGCCCACGTCCACCCTTTTCTTTCAAGAGGCGCCCGCGCGGCGGTGGGAATGGACCCACCCGGCGCGGGGTGTGCCGTTCGTTCAAATTCGACCATTAAGCCATTGAAGCGCGGCGGGCCTTTGGAGCAGGAAGGGGGCTGCGCCGGCATCGGGGGGAATCACAAGACTTCCGCACCCGGACTCATGCATTTCGCCGGCGTCGTTGCCTTGGAGATTCGATGCTTTCCGCCGCCTTTCTGATTGCCACGTCCCTGCAGGCCCAGGCGCCTGCTCCCGCCTCCTCCACGCCGCCGGCCCCCGCCGCCGAGGCCGCGCCCGCCGCACCCCTCAGCGTGGAAGAGCGCGCGGC
>JBKGHI010000211.1:0-16021 GCA_046520405.1 Myxococcus sp. 1LA | reverse complement strand
GGCCGCTTCTGGCGCAGCGCGGAGAGGGCGGCGGCCTCCTCCGGGAGCACCATCCACACCCCGTCCAGCACCGCGCCCGGCGCCTTCGCCAGCCGGTCCGCGCGGAACTTGAGCTGGAGCGTGAGCGAGAAGCCCGTCTGGAAGACGCGCCGCAGCGGCGTGTCGCGCAGCACGTCCGTGGCGCGCTCCGGGTCCCCGCCCGTCAGGTGCTCGAGCCCCAGTGACAGGTAGTCCCGCACCGTCTCGCTCGCCCGGCGGATGGCGTCCAAGTCCCCCGGGTCCGCCAGGTCCGCCACCAGCGCGGCGCTGGCCACCTCGCGCAGCTCATCCTCCGCGTTCACCGACTCCACCAGCGTCAGGCCGCGGAAGGCCGCCTCCAGGTAGTCCACGTGGCCCGTGGTGGGCGCCAGCCCTGGCCGGGCGGCGGCGGGCGCGGGCGGCACGTCCACGCGGCTGAAGAGGGACACCGCCTCCTCCAGCGACGGGAACCCCATGTCCTGGAGCCGGCCGCGGCGGAACTGGTACGCCGTCTCCTCCAGCTCACTGGGAATCTCCCAGCGCACGGCCTCCAGCAGTCGCACGGCCTCGAAGGGGTTCTCCGCGATGAGGTCGTTGAGGAGCGTGCGGACGGCGGACATCTCCACGCCCTCCACCTTGATTTCGACGAGGTAGCGCCCCTCCGGCGTCTCCATCGTCACGCCCGGCGGGTTGACGTCCGGGTTCTCCTCCAGGTCGTGCACCTCGATGAACTCGCGCAGGAGGATTTCGAGCACCTCCAAGTCCAACGCGTGCAGCTTGCGCAGGAACTCCGCCGAGTCCTCCACCCCGCCGCGCGCTGCGCGCAGCCAGGTGAGGACGGCGTGGGCGTCCAGCGCGTCGCGCTTCCAGCCGCCCAGGTCCACGAAGGCGCGGAACTGGCCGGGCGACGCGAGCTGCACCAGCTCCGTCGAGTCCGCCAGGCCCAGCTCCTGGATGGTGACGTAGAGGTCCTCGGCGGGCATCGAGCGCACCAGCGCGCGCGCCTCCGCGACATCCAGGAGGGCGTCCACCCGCTGACGCGGGGACAGCCTCATCAACCGCTGACGCAGCTCCCGAGGGGCCAGCTGCGTGTCGCTTCCATTTCCCTTGCCGTTTTCGGACACGGCGCGGTCCCTACCACAGCGCCCCCCGGCCCGGGAGCAGAACCCCACCGGGAGCGGCGGCTACCGGATGCTCCCGGCGCCCCGTCAGACGCGGGTGGACTTGCCGAAGGTGTCCAGCAGCGCGCCCCAGACCTCGTCCACCCCCAGCTTCTCCGTGGAGGAGAACGGGAGGATGAGCTCCAGCGGCAGGTCCATCGTCTTGGAGAGCTCCAAGAGCCGCGGCTTGCGCCTGGCCTTGGTGAGCCGGTCCACCTTGGTGGCCACCACCAGCACCCGGCGGTTGTGGGCCTGGAGATAGTCGAGCGTGGCCAGGTCGTCCGGCGTGGGCCCCACCTCCGCGTCCACGATGCTCACCACGGCCTCCAGGCGGTGCCGCTTCTCCAGGTAGGTGGTGATCATCTTCTCCCACTGGGCCTTGTCCGCCTTGCTGGCCTTGGCGAAGCCGTAGCCCGGCAGGTCGGCGAGGCGGATCACATGCCGCGTCCCGTTCCGCTCCAGGTCCACGTCGAAGAAGTTCAGCGTCCGGGTGCGCCCCGGCGTGTTCGACACGCGCACCAGCTTCTTTCGGCCGGTGATCGCGTTGATCATGGAGGACTTGCCCACGTTGGAGCGGCCGACGAAAGCCACCTCCGCCGTGTGGTCCGTCGGGTAGCCCTTGGGCTCCACGGCGGTGGTGACGAAGCGTGCGTCGAGGACCTTGATCACAACGTCATTTCTTGACCGACGGATCCGTGCCAGCGGCGCGGCGGGCGCGCTCGGCGGACCAGTGGTCGATGGCCTTGAGCGACTCCTTGAAGTCGAACGGCCGAAGGGAGGGCGAGGAAGCGTCGTGGCAGGAGCGGCACTGCTTTTCCGACGGGTCCACCAGCCCCACCAGCCGCGCCAGCTCCGAGTCCTTCATCACGTACTCGGGCGAGTAGTACTGGCCACCGCCGTGGCACGTCTCACAGGTGACATTCACCGTTGCCTGGGTGACCTGCTCCGGCGAGTGGCAGGACAGGCAGCGCCCGTCCTTCTTCTGCTGCTCGGTGAGCGAACTCTCCGCCCGGGCGTGCTTCGACTGCATCCAGGCGTCGTAGGCCTCGGGGTGGCAGCCCTTGCAGCTGTCCGGACCTACGAAGTCGGCGCCCCCGGCCGCCCCAGCGGCGGCCAGCACGAGAAGGGAGAGGATCCTGATGCCAGGAACGCGCATGGAGCCGGAGTAGCAGAGCCCCCCGGACGGGGCAAGGCGTCTCGTGGTTGAATGACCGGCAGAAACTTCCGTCGGGCATAGGGGGTTGCTAGAGCCTTGCCCGCCCGTTCCAGCAGGGAGGAGCCGTATGCGCATCCTGACCGTCCTCGCCGTCCTCACCTTCGCCGTCCCCGCCGCCGCCAAGCCCTGGCAGGGCATTGAGCCGGGGGTGTCGAAGCGGGACGAAATCATCAAGAAGTTCGGTGAGCCCTCGCGCACCGTCAAACAGGACGGCAAGGAGATCATCGCCTACCTGGCCAAGGAGGCCATCAAGGGCACCACCCAGGCCCAGTTCAAGGTGGATCCGGAGACGCAACTGGTGGAGCGCATCGACGTGTTCCCCGGGCCCGTCATCGACAAGGAGACGGTGGAGAACAGCTACGGCCCCGCCTGCCCCTCCGGCGCCGCGCCCGCCACGCCCTGCTACCTGAAGAAGCTGACGGACGAGTTCCGCACCTACTTCCTCTACCCCCGCCTGGGCCTGGCCATCTTCTTCAACGAGGACGGCAAGACGGTTCAGTCGTTGACGTTCACCACGCAGAAGGCCGCGAAGTAGAGCCCCGCCGTGCACGTCTTCGGACTGACGGGTGGCATCGCCTCCGGGAAGAGCACCGTCACGCGCATCCTGCGGGAGCTGGGCGCGGAGGTGCTGGACGCGGATGTGCTTGCCCGCGAGGTGGTGGAGCCGGGCACGCCCGGGCTGGCGACCGTCGCCGCGCGCTTTCCCGGGGTGGTGGGCCCGGATGGGCGGCTGGACCGGGCGAAGCTGGGCGCGCGCGTCTTCGGGGATCCCGCCGAGCGCGCCGCGCTCAACGACATCACCCACCCGCTGGTGCGCCAGGCCTTCATGGAGAAGCTCGAGGCCCTGGAAGCGCGGGGCGTGGCGCGCGTCATCTACGACGTGCCCCTGCTCATCGAAAGCGGCATGCACACCTGGATGGAGGGCGTGGCGGTGGTGTGGGTGCCCCGCGAGCTGCAGAAGGCCCGGCTGATGTCCCGGGACGGGCTGGACTCCGCCGCCGCCGAGGCCCGGCTGGCCGCCCAGCTCCCCCTGGACGACAAGCGCGCCCACGCCACCTGGGTCATCGACAACAGTGGCGATCTGGCCGCCACCCGCGCCCAGGTGGAAGCGATGTGGCGCGCCATGCTCGCGCGCGGCTGAGCGCCGGGTATGCTGCGCGCCGCATGAGCGAGACGCGCAAGAAGGCCACGGCCGGAACGTACTTCCTCACCGGCTACCCGGGGTTCATCGGCAAGCGCCTGGTGGAGCACATCGCCCGCGAGGACCCCAAGGCGCACATCTACGCGCTGGTCCAGCCCAAGAACTTCAAGGAGGCACAGCAGCACGCGGCGCGCGTGAAGGGCGCCAAGGTGGAGCTGCTCACCGGTGATGTGGTGGACATGCACCTGGGCCTGTCGGGCGAGGAGTACCAGCGCCTGTGCGAGCGGGTGACGGACATCTTCCACCTGGCCGCGGTGGCCCAGTTGGGCGTGGCCAAGGAGACGGCGTGGCGGGTGAACGTGGACGGCACCCGCAACATGCTGGAGCTGGCCCGGGACTGCGGGAAGCTTTCGCGCTTCAACTACTTCTCCACCTGCTACGTGTCCGGCGACCGCGTGGGCGTCATCGCCGAGGACGAGCTGGACCGGGGCCAGGGCTTCCGCAACGCCTACGAGGAGACGAAGTTCCAGGCGGAGCGGCTGGTGCAGCGCGCGGGCGCCACGCTGCCCATCACCGTCTTCCGGCCCTCCAGCGTGGTGGGTGACTCCCGCACGGGGGAAATCGACCGCTTCGAGGGGCCCTACTACCTGGGCATCCTGCTCGTCACGTCGCCGCTGGTGGTGCCCCTGCCCCTGCCGGGCAACGGCGTGGCGCCGCTGAACGTGGTGCCGGTGGACTTCGTGGTGGAGGCGGTGTGGCGCCTGTCGAAGGACCCGCGCGCCCAGGGCAACACCTTCCACCTGGTGGACCCCAACCCGATGAGCGCGCGCCGCGTGTACGAGCTCATCGCGGAGAAGTCGAACAAGAAGCTGCCGCGCTTCAACCTCTCCGCGAGGGCGGCGGACGTCATGCTGCGGCTGCCGCTGCTGGAGAAGCTGGCCCGCCCGCAGCGCGCCGCCATCAGCTACGTCAACCACCTGGCCATCTACAACTGCCACAACACGCTGGAGCTGCTGGACGGCACCGGCGTGCGGTGCCCTCCCCTGTCGTCCTATCTGGATCAGCTCGTGGCCTACGTGCGGGAGCAGTACCGCAAGCGCCGCGAGGGCTCGGAAGAGGACGACCCGTTGGATCAGGGAATCGCGCAGGACGCGGAGGGTCGCTGAGTTCGCGCGGCGGCCAGCCGTGGTAGATCCACGGTTCCCATGCCACGCAACTACCAGCCAGGCGACACGTTCACGCACGTCCGCGAGTGCGACCGGTACCGGCCGATTTACTACGCGGGCGCTTCAGGGGATTACAACCCCATCCACATCGACCCGGAGGCGGGCACCGCCGCCGGACTCAACGGCAACATCCTCCAGGGCTTGTGCACCCTGGGCTGGGTGGTGGAGGCCATCGCCGGCTTCGTGGAGGACCCGGGCCGGGTCCGCCGCGTGAAGGCGCGCTTCTCCCGCCCGGTGCGGCCCGAGGACACGATTACCTTCCAGGGCCGCGTCACCACCGTCCAGGACGGCCGGCTCACGGCGGAGGTCTCCGCCACCAACCAACGCGGCGAAGACGTCCTCAAGGGCGCCATCGTCGAAGCCTTCATCGGGTAACGACCATGGCCCTCGACAAGCAATTCATCGGCCGTGAGTACGGCCCGTACCGCTACACCATTGGCGAAGAGAAGATGCGCGAGTTCACGCTCGCCGTTGGCGGCGCGAAGCCAGGCGCCGGCACACCGGGCGAGCCCCCCGCGCACGTCAGCCCGCTCCTCTACGACGCGCAGGCCGCCCAGGCGGGGCCGCACGGGGGCCTCATCGCCTTCCCCAGCTTCGCCGTCGTCTTCGCCATCCGGCCCTTCAGCGCCGCCATCGCCGACCCCGCGCTGAACATCAACATGCAGATGCTGGTGCACGGCGAGCAGGATTTGGAGTTCCTGGACGTCATGCGCCCCGGCGACGTGATGACGACGACGGGCCGCATCGCGGACCTCTACGAGCGCGCCCGCATGGGCTTCGTCATCGTCACCAGCGAGTCGCGCAACCAGCGCGGCACCGTGGTGGTGAAGGGGACGTGGTCGGCCATCATCCGCGGCTAGCCGTCAGTCCGCGGCGATGACGCCCTCATCGATGAGCTGAGCGAGGATGCGCGCGGTATCCAGCCGCGTCATCCCCGACAGCGAGAAGAGGTCCTCGTAGCTCACCGAACCATCAATCTGCGCCAGCACGAAGCCGGCGCGGTGGTCCAGGTTGAGCCAGATGATGTCGTCCGGCTGGAGGCGCACCGCGGGCACCCGGCCCAGGTCGCCCAGCTTGGACTCCAGCCGCGCCATCAGCATCCGCTCACTGCGCACGCGCAGCGCCTCCACGCGCGTGTCCGTGGGCGCCAGCTCCTTCGCCTTGAAGAGCAGGTCCACCGCGCCGGAGTGGTCATCCAACTCCAGCAGGTCCTCCGCTCCGCGCAGCAGCAGGTCCAGCTCGCTCTCCACCGGAGGAAGGCCGAACTCCTGGGTATGCCCGTCGGGGATGCCGTACTCGTCCGTGTCGCCCTTCACGGCGACCACGGGCTCCTCCAGGTCGAGGACGACGTCGCGCGACAGCAGCTCCAGCACGTCCGCCGGCGCCCCCGCGGGCTCATCCGGAAGGACGACGGGCGTAGGAGGCACCTTGGCTCCGCCATCCAGGGGGCCGCCCTGCCCCTCCGCCCAAGCGCCCCAGTCCCCCTCCAGCGCGGGTGACACAGGCAGGTCCGCGTCCGTGGGCGCCAGCCGCCCGGGCGATGGCTCCAGCTCCGGTGGACGCTCGAAGGGCGTCGCCGTCCCGCGCGACGGGGCCCCGCCGCGGCCGCCAGGTACTCGCGGGCGCGCAGGTTGGCCGGGTCCAGCTCCAGCGCGCGCTCGAAGAGGCGCTGCGCGCCCTGGGCGTCGCCACTGAGGCGCAGCCACAGTCCCGCTTCGATGAGCTGGTTCGCGCGCTGGCTGCTCATCTACCGCCCCGTGCCGCTGGATGCCGAGCCCTTGAGCTGCGCCAGGCACCCGGCGAGCAGCTCGCAGGCACGTCCCAGCGCCGCGACGTCATCGCCCGCGCGGACCGCGCGCGCGTGCTCCAGCATCTGCTCCGCGCGCGGCATGACGTCTGGCGCCAGACCACCGCCGCCCGGAAGCAGCCGCGCCCGCGTCAGGGCGTCCACCACGTCGCGCGCCAGCGAGTCCAGCTCCACGCGCCGCGTCTTCAGCTCCTCGGAGGCCCGCGCGGCCAGGAGGTAGCCGCGCTGCTCGTCCATGATGCGCTGGAGTTCCTCCTCCGTGAGGCCGCTGGACGCGGTGACGGTGATGGACTGGCGCAGCCCCGTCTCCCGGTCCTTCGCGTGCACGGAGACGATGCCCTCCGCGTTGATGTCGAACGTGACGTCGATCTCCACCTGCCCCCGGGGCGCTTCCCGCAGGCCGGTGAGGACGAACTCGCCCAGCAGCTCGTTCTGGTGCGCCAGGTCGTGCTCGCCCTGGAGCACATGATCTTCACCACGCGCTGGAGGTCCTTCGACGTGGCGAAGATCTCCGTGGCGGACGTGGGCACGGTGGTGTTCTTCGGGATGAGCCGCCGCACCGAGCCCCCGGCGATGGCCACGCCCAGGCTCTGCGGCGTCACGTCCAGCAAGAGCAACTCATGCTCCGGCTGCACCAGCGCGTGGGCCTGGATCGCGGCGCCCAGCGCCACCACCTCGTCCGGGTGGACGCCCTTGCAGGGCTCCCGGCGGAAGTAGCCGCGCACGGCCTCCACGATTTTCGGCATGCGCGACATGCCACCCACGAGGATGACTTCCTTGAGCTCGGAGGCGCGCACGCCCGCCTCGCCCAGCACCTCGGTGGTGAGCCCCACCACCCGCTCCGCCAGGTCGGACGTCAGGTCATCCAGCTTGTCGCGGCTCAGCGCGGCTTGCAGGTGCAGCGCCGCCCCTCCGCCGGGCGGGGTGCAGATGAAGGGCAGGTTGAGCGCCGCCTCCTTCACGCTGGACAGCTCCACCTTGGCCTTCTCCGCCGCGTCCTTGAGCCGCTGCAACGCCATGCGGTCCTTGCGCAGGTCGATGCCGTGCTCCTTCGCGAAGCCGAAGACGAGCCACTCGATGATGCGGTTGTCCCAGTCCTCGCCGCCCAGGTAGGTGTCACCGCCGGTGCCCACCACGTCGAAGACGCCCTGGGAGATTTCGAGCACGGACACGTCGAAGGTGCCGCCGCCCAGATCCAGCACCGCCACGCGCCCGTTCACCGTGCGGCCAAAGCCGTAGGCCAGCGCCGCCGCGGTGGGCTCGTTGATGATGCGCAGCACATCCAACCCGGCGATGCGGCCGGCGTCCTTGGTGGCCTGGCGCTGGGCGTCGTTGAAGTAGGCCGGCACCGTGACGACGGCCTTGCTGACGGGCCGGCCGAAGTGCGCCTCCGCGTCCGACTTCAGCTCCTGGAGAATCATGGCGCTGATTTCGGGGACGGACAGGTCCTTGCCGCCCATGCGGATGCGCAAGTCGTCGTGCTGCCCGGCCACGACCTCGTAGGGCAGCGCGCGCAGCGAGTCCTGCACCTCGTGCGAGGAGAACTTCCGGCCGATGAGCCGCTTGGAGGCGTACACCGTCTCCTGCGGGTTGGTGATGGCCTGGCGCTTGGCGATGCCGCCCACCAGCCGCTTGCCATTCTTCGCCATGGCCACGACGGATGGCGTCAGCGTCTGGCCCGTGCGGTTCTTGATGACGATGGGCTGGCCGTCCTGGACGGTGGCGACGATGCTGTTCGTCGTTCCCAGGTCGATGCCAATGAGGGGTTCGGGCTCAGCCATGGGGAACCGTACGCACTCCTAGAACGTCCAGCGCAGCTTCTTGAGCGCCGCCTTTGCTTCCGCGTTGTCCGGGGCCAGCTTCACCGCATCCTCGAAGGCCCGCTTGGCGAGTTTCTTCGATCCCGCGTCCAACAGCACCTTTCCCAACGTCAGCTGGTACTCCACCTTGTTCTCGTCCAGCTCCACGGCACGTTGCGCCAGCCCCCGGATTTCGGCCGCATCCTGCCCCAGGAGGTGGCCCAGTCGGGCGGTGCGCCAGGCCGCCTCGGCGTTCTGGTCGTCCAGCGAGCAGGCGAGCCGGTAGGCCGCGATGGCCGCCTGGGTGTCGCCATGGTGCTCCAGCTCGCGGCCTCGGGAGACCTCGATGGCCGCCCGCTGCGCGTCATGGCCCCGCCGCGCCTTCACCAGGAGAAGGGCGACTTCGCGGTTCTTCGGGTCCATCGTCTGGACCTGGTGGAAGTCATGGTAGGCCCGCTCCCAGTCGCCCTTGGCGATGGCGGCCTTGCCCCGGGCAATCAGCTCCGCCAGTCGGCCCGTCCGCGCCAGGTAGGGGTGCCGGGCCAGCCGGGCCTGCCGCTCGGCGCGGCGTGCCTCGGACTCGGCGCCGTCCTCCGGCGGGGGTGACAGGGGGCGCGACGGCGGCGGAATGGAGGATGCCGCGCTGGCCACCTGCTGGGGTGACAGCGGGCGTGAAGGCGGCGGAATGGAGGCGGCAGCGCTGACCACTGACGCGGGCCGCGCCACGGGGGGCGGCGGAGAGGCGAGATGGACGGGCGGAGGCTCTGGCGTCAGCAGCGGCTGCGCGGGCGGCGGCGGCTGCGCGGGTGGCGGCTTCGTGGCGGCGCGTTCGGCCTGGGCCAGCGCCGGATTCGACCGGAGGTAGGCCTCCCGCTTGTCCGGCTGCATGAGCACGTTGTGCGCGTCCGTGAGGCGCCGGAAGATGCGCTCCATGCGGGCGCGGAAGCTGCCCAGGTTCTTTCCGAAGTAGCGGTCCGGATGGAAGCGGCGCGAGGCGTTGTAATACGCCTGCTTCACCTCCGACGCCGGCGCCCCGGGCTTCAGCCCCAGCACGGCGAAGTGGTCCAGAACATCGAGCGAGCGCTCCAGCTCGATGATTTCCTTCTTCCGCTCCGGCTCCAGGTCCACGTCCTCGGCCAGGGCCGCGTCCACCACCGGCGCGGGCGCGCCCCGAGGCACCACCCGTGCGGGGACGATGGCGCCCTTCGCGCGCAGGGCCAGCAGCACGGCGATGGTGCGCGGCTCGCCCAGCTTGGAGCGCGCCAGCACCTGGTCGATGCGCTCCACGCGCCCCACGAGCTGGAGCACCGCGCCCTCTTCCGCGGTGAGCTGGAGGCGGGCTGCGTCCAGTTGGGGCACCGTGGCGATGTGATCCGTCAGGGCCCCCAGCCCGATGATCGTGTTTGGCGCACTCACAGTGACGGTCCGAGGAAAGATTTCCGGAGTTTCCAGAGTAGGGTTCCGGACGCAGGGCGTCAAACGTCCGTGAACCCTTCCCCCATTCGGTGAAACGTGGCCAGGCCGCTCAGGTCGCGACGAGCACGCGCTCGAGGATGGCCAGGCCCTGGTCCAGCTCGCTCACGGTGACGATGAAGGGCGGCGCGAAGCGCAGCGTGCGGTCGCCCGCGGCATTCACGAGCAGCCCCTCTCCGCGCAGTTGAGCGATGACGGGCGCCACTTCGCGGTCCAGCTCCACGCCCAGCAGCAGCCCCTGTCCGCGCACGGCCTGGATGCGGCCCGTGGGCAGCCGGCCCTGGAGCTCGCGGGCCTTCGCGAGGAAGTAAGCGCCCTTCTCCTGGACCTCATCCAGGAAGCCGGGGCGGCGGAGGATGCGCAGTACGGCGTTGGCGGCGGACGCGGCCACCGGGTTGCCACCGAAGGTGGAGCCGTGCGTGCCCGGCGTGAGGCTGGCGCCCAGCGCGTCCCTGCAGAGCATGGCGCCAATGGGCAGGCCGTTGCCCAGCGCCTTGGCCACGCTGATGCCGTCCGGGAGGATGCCCTCGTGCATGAAGCCGAACGGCTTGCCGGTGCGGCCCATGCCCGTCTGCACCTCGTCCACGAGCAGCAGCAGGCCGTGTGAGTCACACAGCGCGCGCAGCCCGGCGAGGAAGCCCTGGGGCGCCACACGCACCCCACCCTCGCCCTGGATGGTCTCCACGAGGATGGCGGCGGTCGCCGGGCCCACGGCCTTGCGCACCGCTTCGAGGTCGCCGTAGGGCACGTGGGTGAAGCCGGCGGGCAGCGGCTCGAAGCCCTTCTGGTACTTCGTCTGGCCCGTCGCCGTCACGGTGGCCAGGGTGCGGCCGTGGAAGCTGCTGTCGAAGGTGATGACCTCGAAGCGCTCCGGCGTGCCGCGGTCCTTCATCACCTTGCGCGTCAGCTTCAGCAGCGCCTCGTTCGCCTCCGCGCCCGAGTTGCAGAAGAACACGCGATCCAGGCCGGACCACTCCGTGAGCTGCGCGGCCAGGTCAATCTGCGGCTGCGAATAGAAGGCGTTGGAGACGTGCCACAGCGAGTCGAGCTGCGCCTTCGCGGCGGCCACCACGTCCGGGTGGCAGTGGCCCAGCGCGCACGTGGCGATGCCACCAATCAGGTCCAGGTACTCACGCCCATCCGTGTCCCAGACGCGAGTGCCCTGCCCCCGGGCCAGGACGAAGGGCGGCTGCTTGTAGTTCTGCAGCAGGTGGCGCTTCGCCTTCTGGACCAGGGCGTCAGTGGAGGCGTCGGACGATGCGGAGGGGGACAACTCGGATTGCGACAAGGCAGTCATCCTTCGTGCGGTACGGTGCCCCTCCGCATATAGCGCGCTAGAGGATGTAGCGCGACAGGTCCTCGTCCTGGACGATGGCGGACAGGCGCTCACGCACGTAAGCAGCGTCCACCTGGAAATCCCGGGGCCCCATCTCACTGGCCGAGAAGGACACCTCGTCCAGCAGTCGCTCCAGGATGGTGTGCAGCCGCCGGGCGCCGATGTTCGCCGTGCGCTCGTTGGCCTGCTGGGCGATGCGCGCCAGCTCCGTCACCGCGTCGTCGGTGAAGGACAGACGCACACCTTCGGTGCTGAGCAGCGCCGTGTACTGTCGCAGGAGTGAATTCTTCGGCTCCCGGAGGATCCGCACCAGGTCCTCGCCGGTGAGGGGCTCCAGCTCCACGCGGATGGGGAAGCGGCCCTGGAGCTCGGGAATCAAGTCACTGGGCTTGGAGACGTGGAAGGCGCCGGCGGCGATGAAGAGCATGTGGTCCGTCTTCACCACGCCGTACTTGGTGTTGACGGACGAGCCCTCGACGATGGGCAGGATGTCCCGCTGGACGCCCTCCCGGGATACGTCCGGGCCGCCGCCGCCCTTCCCGCCGCCCTCGCGGCTGGCGATCTTGTCGATTTCGTCGATGAAGATGATGCCGCTCGTCTCCGCGCGGACCACGGCCTCGCGCTGGACGCGGTCGGGGTCCACCAGCTTGGCGGCCTCCTCCTTGCGCAGGAGCTGGAACGCCTCGGGCACGCGCACCCGGCGGCGGCGCGTCTTGTTCATGCCCGGCATGTTCTTGAAGAGGTCCTGGAGGTTCACGCCAATCTCCTCCATGCCCTGGCCGGAGAAGTTGCGCATGAAGGTGGGCGAGGACTCCGCCGTCTCCACCTCCACCTCCACGTCATCCAGGGTGCCGGCGCGGAGCTGGGCGCGGAGCTTCTCGCGCGCCGACTCGCTCAGGCGCTGGGCCGGCGGAGGCGGGGGCGGAGCGAAGCCGAACGGCGGCGTGGCGGATGAGGTCTTCGAGCCACCGCCCTGGATCAGCTCCATGAGGCGGTCCTCCGCCTGCTCCTCGGCGCGGGCGGAGACCTTCTCCGTCTCCTCTTCGCGAACCAGGACGATGGCGGCCTCGACGAGGTCGCGAATCATGGACTCGACGTCGCGGCCGACGTAGCCGACCTCGGTGAACTTGGAGGCCTCCACCTTGACGAAGGGCGCCTGGGCGAGCTTCGCGAGGCGCCGGGCAATCTCCGTCTTCCCCACCCCGGTGGGGCCAATCATGATGATGTTCTTCGGGTGGATTTCGTCACGCAGGTCGTCGGTGACCTGTTGGCGGCGCCAGCGGTTTCGCAGGGCGATGGCGACGGCGCGCTTGGCGGCGTCCTGGCCCACGATGTAACGGTCCAGCTCGCTGACGACCTCGCGAGGCGTGAAGGCGGACAACTTGCGCGTTTCGGCCACGGGGCGTGTCTCCTAGAGCTCTTCGATGGAGATGTTGGCGTTGGTGTAGATGTCGATTTCGCCCGCGATGGTGAGCGACTGCTGGACCACGTCGCGAGCGGAGAGCTGGGTGTGCGCCATGAGCGCGCGCGCGGCGGCGAAGGCGTAGGGGCCGCCGCTGCCCACGGCGGCGATGCCGTAGTCGGGCTCGATGACGTCGCCGGCGCCGGAGAGGATGAAGGTCTTCTCCTTGTCCGCGACGATGAGGAGCGCCTCCAGGCGGCGGAGGAAGCGGTCGGTGCGCCAGTCCTTGCCCAGCTCCACGCAGGCGCGGGCCATGTTCTTCTGGTGCTCCTTGAGCTTGGCCTCGAAACGTTCGAAGAGCGTAAAGGCGTCCGCGGTGCTGCCAGCGAAGCCCGCGAGCACCTGGCCTTCACCCAAGCGGCGAACCTTCTTCGCCGTGTTCTTCATCACGGTCTTCTCGAGGGAGACCTGGCCGTCGCTGGCGATGGCGACCTTGCCGTCGCGCCGCACACAGAGAATGGTGGTGCCGTGGAACATAGGACCCCGGGTTTAACAAGCCGGGGTCCGCGTTTCCAAGGAACAGTGACTGCCTGTCTGCTCCCGTACCGTTTCGTGCGGTCCGCGTCAGCGCTCCGGTGATTCCTCGCCGAGCCAAGCCGCCGCCGTCACCTCTTCTACCTCCGAGAACCTCATGTTCCGAAAAGTGACGATGCGCGCCACGGCGGCGATGAACTCAGGCAGGTCCGCGAGCTGGATGGGCTCCTGAGGGATTGCGATGCGCCGACTCCCGCCTCGCCGAGCTGATGCCTTAGAAGAAGAAGCGGCGGCGCGCCGCCGAACTTCCCCCCTCGCCAAACACGGGCGTCGTCCTCCGCCCGCAACCGCTCATGTCATTAGGCCGGACACGTACGTTACAACCTCGAAAAGTCCAGCCACCGGCGCCAACTGATGCAAAGCGCCAGGGGCTGAACTTTTCGAGCCCGTTCTACTGCATAAGGATTGGTTCCTCGTACTCGAGTTCCCTTCCTTTTGCCTGATTCTGCAGATACTCCTGCACGTCACTCAGGTTCACTGACGCGGGAACGCTGACTGCAAGGAGGCCGTACTGCTCCGCGAACTCAATTTCACATCCCAAAGCAACAAGGCCCTTGCGCACCCCCTCAATCAATTCACGATTATAAAAAGCAACCCGAATGAGCGAATTTCCCGAGTACTCAAGCACCTCCTCAAACCAAAACTGCCCATCCACTTCTCTCGTCAAGACTGTATCCCCAAGAGTGGCGGCCCGAGCGAAAAAGGGCACATTATCAACCACAAACACATGTGCATCCGATCCAGGTCGAGCCCACACCGACTCGACAGCCACGGGCGGATAACCATCCTCATCCTGCGTCAATTGAAAATAGACCTTCACCAGGGAATCAGGCTCTGTCATGGGCACCCCATTGCATGCCGTATTCAGCGTTCCAAGCAATGCAGGACCAGTGACACCTGCCTCGCCTCGTCATTGACCGCGTACGTACGAATCATATGAATCCCGCCACGTGGCGTGAACTCAATCGATTCAGCTTCCGAACCAGGGGCCGCGCTATCGAAAACCACGTATGGCTCATCTCGCAGCCATACGCGAAGTGTCTCAGTCGGCGACACGCCGTCCAATTCCGTATGCAATGCTACACGCAGGAACTCATTTTCTGACGGGCCCCACACCCAACGCACGAGGGCCAGACCATCCGGCCGATGAATCACGCCCGTCAACATGGGCGCATCGCCGAAGAGCAGGGCTTGCCCCCACTTTCGTTTCAGGACGCCAAGGTAGCCGACGACACCGCAGGCATCGTCGTAATCGCGGCTCAGGATTCCCGTCCAGTCGGCCCTACAAGAGCGCGGAATAGCAATCAGCGGCCCACCCTCGGAATCAATCCACTGGATGACCGGCATCGCGGAAGCTCCGCCAGTCACGCCCGCGGATGCGCGGAGTCGTAGACCTGCTGGAGTTGCTCCCACGTCACCTGCGTATACCGCTGCGTGGTGGACAGGCTCGAGTGGCCCAGTAGCTCCTGGATGCTGCGGATGTCCGCGCCGCCGCCCAGCAGGTGCGTGGCGAAGGAGTGACGCATCGCGTGCGGGCTCACCTTCCGCGTCAGCGCGCACTTCAGCACGTACGTATCCAGGTGCCGCGCGATGCTCCGCGGCGTCAGTCGCCCACCCCGGAAGTTGAGGAACATGGCCTCTGGCGCCTGATCCTTCCGAATCGTGGCCAGCAGCTCCCCTCGCCGCGCGAGGTACGCCTCCAACGCGCGGATGGACTGCGCATTCACCGGAACGAGCCGCTCCTTGCTGCCCTTGCCCATCACCCGGACGATTCGCCCGCTCCGGTCGATGTCCAGCAGGTCCAACCCACACAGCTCGCTGATACGCAGGCCGCCGCCGTAGAGCAGCTCCAGAATCGCCCTGTCCCGCAGCCCGAGCACCGTCTTCAGGTCGGGCATGTCCAGGATGGCGAACACCTCCTCCACCGGCAGCACCTTGGGCAGCGTCTTCGGCAGCTTCGGGCTCTTCACCAGCTTCGCCGGGCTGGCCGGCAGCAGCTTCTGCCGCACCAGGTACTTGTAGAACGACTTGATGCTCGCCAGCCGCCGAGCCCGGCTCGACGGCGCGTGGTCCGTGCTCAACGTGCCCAGGTAGCCGCGAATCGCCGCGTGCGTTCCGGAGAGGAGCGACAGCTTCATCCGCTCGACCAGGTAGCGCTCGTAGTCCACCAGGTCGATGAGGTAGTTGCGCACCGTGTGCGGGGACGAGCCCTTCTCGTCCTCCAGGTGGGCGCGGAACTTCTCCAGCAGGGGCGAGAGGCTCGTCGTCATCAACGACGAGCCTACGGCCGGAGAAATCCTTGCAAGATTCGCGGTGTGCTACGGCGCCTTGGCCGGTGCCGCAGCGGGCGCCGCCGCCGCGGGAGCCACCGGCGCGTCTCCGACGGCAACACCGCCAGGCAAGTGTCCTGGGACAACCAGCCCGCGTGGCAGAACCACGTCAGCAGCGGAATCCGGACCTGCCAGAGCAGCACGAAAATCACCGCCAGGGTGACGGCGAGCTTCGTCCAGCCGGAGGTGCCCTCCGCCTCGTCGTCCTCCTGCTGACGGGCCAGCGCCGAGCGCACCATGTCCAGGCGGTCCACGCGGGCGTTCGCCGGCAGCTTCGGGCGGCGCGTCACCAGCGAGGACAGCTCCGGCGTCAGCATCAGCCGGTCATTCAGCGCCCAGCCTGAGCCCTCCAGCAGCAGCGCCAGGTTGCGACGGCGCAGCTTCAGCCAGCCCAGCAGCCCGGCGGGCGCCATCACCACGATGGCAATCAGCGTCACCGCCGAGATGAGGTCCACCAGCGTCAGCGACTTCACCTGAGACATGATGAACGCGAAGGACGAGCCCAGCGCCGCGGCTGCG
>JBKGHI010000210.1:0-16022 GCA_046520405.1 Myxococcus sp. 1LA | reverse complement strand
TGGCGCGGCGTCGCCGGCTGGGGCCGGGGCGGACGCGGCAGCTTCAACGGAGGACGTGCAGGCGGGCCGTGATGCGGGCGCGTCCCTGGGGCTGTTGAACCGGCAGGTGCCGGTGTCGTCCCTGCTGGGCTCGGAGCTGCCGAGCCTGGACCTGGGACTGGGGGACGACGAGGACTCGCCTCAGCGTGGCGATGCCGAGGCGCCGGAGAAGGCGCAATCGTCCGAGGCCGCCTCGGAAGGTTCGGCCGAGGACTCCGAGCCGTCGGCTCATGCTGACGCCGCGCGGGATTCCGGCGCCAACCTGGATGCGCCGACGCAGCAGGCGTCCCTCTCCGACGGGGCCGCTGCGTCAGTGCCCGAGGCCGGAGAGGACAGGCCCCAGGCCAGCGCCGCTCCCGTCGAGGACCCCGCGCTCTCCGGGGCGGGAGGGTTGCTGGGTGACCTTCCGCCTCCCGAGCCCACGGCGTCGAAGCCCGTCGCGGCGAGCGCTCCCTCTCCGAAGCGGCCCTCCTCCGGGGGCAAGCGCTCGTTGTTGGAGGATATCCCGGACGCGGCGCCCGCGCCCACGGCGGCCAGCGCGAAGGCCAAGGCGCGCAAGCCCGACACGGAGACGCTCACCGCCGAGTACGAGAAGGAACTGCGGGCCAAGCTGGCGCGCGAGGCCGCGAAGACGTCGTTCATCGCCCGGCATGGCGTGAAGGTTGCCGGCGCGGTGGTGGGCGTGGTGGTGCTGGCCATCATCGCCATCAGCTTCATCAACATCCGCGCGAATCAAGGCGGACAGACGCTGAACGAGACGCTGGCCCGGGCCGAGGACCTCATCGTCCAGGACACGGGCGCCTCGCTGGACGCCGCGCTGGCGCAGCTTCAGAAGGCGCGGGACATGGATGAAAGCAGCAGCCGCGCGTGGGCGCTGACGGCGTGGGCGCATGCGCTGCGGTATTCGGAGCACGGGCAGGCCTCCGAGGACCGGCGGCAGGCGCTGGAGGCACTGGAGCGGCCCGGCGTGAAGGACACTGCGCCCGCGCTGGTGCTGGTCACCAACGTGATGGTGGCGGACGAGCGTGGGCGGGCGCTGTCGCGGAGCGCGCTGCTGGGTTCGCAGGAGGAGAGCACCGAGGTCCATGCGCTCGCCGGCAGCCTGCTGCTGGAGGCGAAGGACGAGAAGCAGGCGCTCGAGCGCTTCGACCGTGCGCTCCGGGCTTCTGGCGCCAATGTCCGCGCGCTGGTGGCGCTGGGTGACTACTACAAGGCTTCCGAGGACTTCCCTCAGGCTGTCGAGATGTACGAGCGCGCGCGCAAGAAGTCCCCCGCGCACCCGGGGGCCCGCATCGGCCAGGCGGAGGCTCGGCTCGCGCTGTACCAGGACCTGGACGCGGCGCTGGCGGACGTGGCGCCGCTCGCGGAGGACCCCAAGCTGCCGCCGCCGTTGAGGGCGCGTCAGCAACTGGTGCACGGCGAGCTGCTATCCGCTCAGGGCAAGCACGCCGAGGCCCGCGCGCTGCTCTCCAAGGGCACCCAGGGCCCCCTGGCCTTCGAGTTCCAGCTCGCGCTCGGCGCCGCCAGCCGGGCGGCCGGGACGCTGGACGCGGCGCAGGCCGCCTACGAGGCCGCGCTCAAGCTGCGGCCCAAGAACGACGAAGCCCGCGAGGGGCTGGGCCGGACGTTGTTGGACCGGGACCGGGAGCGCGAGGTGCTGTCGCGGCTGGACGCCGATGGGGGCCGCAAGGTGGCCCTGGTGCGCGGCGCCGCGTACGCGCGACTGGGCGACTGGAAGAAGGCCCGCGCGGAGCTGGCGCGCACCCGCGTGAATGACCGGTACCCGCCGGAGGCCGTGTCCTGGCTGGCCCTGGCGGACGCCGCCGAGGGCCACGGCACCCAGGCGCGGGAGCTGCTGGAGAAGGCCCTGCAGGGGGCGAAGCGGCCCCGCAACGACATGCGGCTGGCGCTGGGGCAGCTCTACTGGCGCGAGCGGGCCTACGACAAGGCGCAGTCCCTGTTCGAGGAGGTCCAGAAGGATCCTCGCGACTACGAAGGCGCGTGCTCGCTGGGGCGCCTGATGTTGTCGCGCGGCCTGCCGGACATGGCCCTCAAGCCGCTGACGCAGGCGGTGGAGCGAAACGGCGCGCACGGCGAGGCCCGGGACGCGCTGGGGCGCACGCTGCTGGCGCTGGGGAAGACGCAGGACGCGCTCAAGCAGTTCGAGGCCTGGCAGTTGGAGAACCCGGGCAGCGCGGCCGCGCACAAGGGCTTCGCGCTGGCGCTGTTCCACGCGGGCCGCCGCAAGGACGCGGAGGGCGCGGTGCAGCGCTCGGTGAAGCTGGTGACGGATGACGCCGAGGCGCACAAGCTGCGCGCGGCCATCCTCTTCGGCTCGGGCGACGCGCGGGGCGGCTTCTCCGCGCTGGAGCGCGCCAACAAGCTGGACCCGAAGGACGCGGACACCTTCTGCGAGATTGCGCTCGCCTTCATGCGCCAGGGCAACAGCGGCAACGCGGAGGCGGCCTTCGCTGCGGCCCGCCGGGAAGGGCCCGACGCCACCTGCGGCCGTGTCGGAGAGCTGTACGCGCAGCTCCCGGGCGGTGGGCGTGGCGCCGCGCGGACGCTGGAGGACCTGGCGGCCAGGGCGCCGACAGTCTGGGACAAGGCCTTCGCCCGAGCCACCATGGCGCGCGCGCTGCTGGGCGCGGGGGCCTTGAAGGACGCCCGCGCCGCGGCGGATGAGGCCGTGCGCCTGGCGCCTTTCGATGGCCGGGCACAGCTTGCATTGGGCATGGTGGCGCTCAAGCAGAAGCAGGAGGCCGTGGCCAAGGCCGCGTTGGAGAAGGCCGTGGAGCTGGAGCCCGCGGACGGCCTGGCGCGCCTGGCGCTCAGCGACGCGCTGGTGCGCGAGCCCGGCGAGCTGCCTCGGGCGGTGGAGTCCTACGAGGCGTTCCTGAAGCTGGCCGGTGGCTCGAATGACGCGGCGCGGGTGAAGAAGGCGCTGCCTGGCCTCAAGAAGAAGGCGGCGAGGTAGCGTGCGGTATTTCTCCTCCCGAACGGATTCCCCGCTGCTGCGCATCATGTGGGGCAATGCGTTCCTGCTGTCGCTCATCTACCTGCTGCTGGGGCTCGGGGTGGAGATTGCCCTGAGGCTCCACCCCACGAGCTTCCTCCGGCGGATGTCGCTGTCATTGGACTCGCTGCCGGCGCGGGCTCTGGAGCTGTCGGGCGCCATGGAGCCGCTGCGCGCGGCCTACTTCTCCGGGCGCATCGCCGAATGGGGCGTGCGCGTGGTGTTCGGCATCACCACCATGGTCATCATCTTCCTGCTCGCGATGGTGGTGGGCACGCTCATGGGGGGCGTCCGGACGCTGCTGGCGCGCCGGGCCCTGCGCTCGCGCTCCTAGCCCCTGCGGCGGATGATGGGCTTGCGTGCCGCAGCCTCTGGCACGGCCTGCGGCTCATGGCCCGCCGCGCGCGCCATGAGGCAGATTTCCACCACCTTGGGGCCAAAGCGCTCCCAGCGGCTCTCCCCGGTGCCCTTCACCGCCAGGAAGCCCTCCCGGTCCACCGGCAGCGCCGCGGACAGGCCCAGCAGCGTGGCGTCGTTGAAGATGATGAAGGGCGCGACGCCCAGGTCCTTCGACAGCTCCTTGCGCCAGCGCCGCAGCTCCGTGGAGGCCAGCTCGCTGTAGTTCGTCACCACGGGCGCCGCGGTGGAGCCCGGGCCGCGGGAGCGCGACGCAGCCGGCCCGCGGGCCAGCAGCGTGGGCATCTTCTCCGGCGCGCACACGTCGCAGTTGCCACAGGACGTGCCCGTCTCGCGCTGGCCGAAGTACCGGAGGATGGCCGAGCGCCGGCACTTCTTGTCCCGGTCCGTATAGGCGTACTCCGTCATGCGCCGCAGCAGCGACAGGTTCTGCCGCTCCTGCTCCCGCACCCGGCTCAGGTCCAGCTCCAGCTCGCGGAAGGGCCGCCGCTCCAGCGCGCGGATGGAGCGCCCTGCGAAGGGCCGCCGCACCTTCGCCACGTGGGCCTTCTCCAGCAAGCCGAGCGCGTGGCGGACCTCGTCCACCGACAGCCCGATGCGGCGCGCGAGGATGGGCAGCTCCGTGGTGATTTGCCGGCCCACGGGGAACGTCTCCAGCAGCGACTTGAGCAGCCGCTGCGCGTCCGGTGAATGCGGCTGCGCCGAGGTGGCCTTCTCCAGCAGGGTGATGCCGTGCTCGCCCTCGCCCCGGCCCCCGCGCTCCACCTTGCCCTCGCGTTCGAGGATGCGCAGCGCCGCGGAGACCTCGAACTCGCTCGCATTCACCATGCCCGCGAGCACGTGCACGCCCCGCTCGAACTCCTCCACGGACTGGAGCACGTTCCACACGTCGCCGAAGACGGCCTCGGCCGGGTGGCTGCCCTGGATGAGCCGCTCCTGGGTGAAGACGTCCGAGTGGTTGAAGAGGAGCACCGCGCGCGCGGCCTGCCCGTCGCGGCCCGCGCGGCCAATCTCCTGGTAGTACGCCTCCACCGCCCGGGGGATGTTGGCGTGTCCGACGAAGCGGATGTCCGGCTTGTCGATGCCCATGCCGAAGGCGTTGGTGGCCACCGCCACCGCTTCCTTCGCGGACATGAAGGTGTCCTGGGCGCGGCGCCGGGCGTCGTCGTCCATGCCCGCGTGGTACAGCACCGCCTTCACCCCACGCCCGTGCAGCTCGGAGAAGACGCCCTCGGCCGCGCGCCGCGTGGAGCAATACACGATGCCACTGCCGCCAATGGCCGCCAGCCGCGCGCAGGCCTCGTGCCGGTCCGCGTCGCCGCCCACCTCCTGCTTGCCCAGGAAGAGGTTGGGGCGGTCGAAGCCCATGGCGAACTCCTGCGGGTCCTTCATCAGCAGGACGCGCACGATGTCCGCGCGGACCTCCGGCGTGGCCGTGGCGGTGAGCGCCACCGTGCGCGGCGGCCGCAGCCGCTTGCGCACCTGTCCGAGCAGCGCGTAGTCCGGCCGGAAGTCATGGCCCCACTGGGAGATGCAGTGCGCCTCGTCCACGGCGAACAGGTCCACGCCCAGGGCGGACACCGTCTCCAGGAAGCTCTGACTGCGGAAGCGCTCCGGCGCCACGTAGAGCAGCTTGTACTCACGCGCGCGCAGCTTGCGCATCCGCTCCGCGCGCTCCAGGTCGGACAGCGATGAGTTGATGAACGTCGCTGGGATGCCCCGCGCGGTGAGCTGCTCCACCTGGTCCTTCATCAGCGCGATGAGCGGCGACACCACCAGCGTCAATCCCGGCAGCAGCGTGGCGGGCAACTGGTAGCACAGGCTCTTGCCCGCGCCGGTGGGCATCACCACCACCGTGTTGCGGCCGCTCAGGACGGAGGAGATGACCTGGTCCTGCCCCGGCCGGAACTGGGACAGGCCGAAGTGGCGGACCAGCCCCTGCTGTGCTTCCTCAAGGTAGGGCAGGTCCACCGGCATCGCGCGCATGTTCATCATCCTGGTCCAGCCGTCAACGGAAACGAGGCCGGCGCCCGGCCTCCACTCACAGGTCGAGCCCTGGTGGAACCGCAACAGCCAGCCGCGCCCGCGTTCGCGCGACGTCCTGCCGCCGCGCCTCCGTCTGCCCTGGCTCCAGCCGGCCATCCACCACGACGTCACCCTCGCGCACGCCCCTGGGCAGCGACGCGCGCTCCACGGTGCACGCCTGTCCGGTGTCCAGCCGCACCACCTGCGCCCGCGCGTCCTCCAGCAGCTCCACCTGCACCGCGCTCCACAGCCCCACCACGCCCACCATCATCCGCCGCCTCCATTCGCGCTCCACGTCCGCTGCTTCTCCCTCGCCTCGTCCGGCATCAGCCCGCGCTCCAGCAGCGACACGTAGCCGCCGTCTCCCACCACCACGTGGTCCAGCACCTTGATGTTGAGCAGTTGCGCCCCCGCGACCAGGTGCCGCGTCAGCGCCACATCCTGGACGCTGGGCTCCGGGTCCCCCGATGGGTGGTTGTGCGCCAGCACGATGGACGTGGCGCGCGAGGTGAGCGCCGCGGCGAACACCTCACGCGGGTCCACCGGGCACGTGTTCATGGTGCCCTCCGCCACGCGCGCGTCATGCACCAGCACGTTGCGCGCGTTGAAGCACAGGACATGGAACACCTCGCGCCGCAGCGCCCCCAGCACTGGCGCCAGGTACGCGGCAATCTCCTTCGGCGTTCGCAGCCTGGGCCGCCGCTCTCCCGACCGCTGCGCGCGGCGGCCCAGCTCCATCGCGGCCAGCACCTGCGCTGCCCGGACGGGCCCAACGCCGGGCCGCGAACTCAGCGACAAGGGCTCCTGCTGCACCAGCCCCTTCAGCCCACCGCCCTCCGACAACAGGGCCCCCGCCACCGCCCAGGCCCCGGGCGCGCGCGCCCCGGAGCTCCACACCACGCACAACAGCTCCGGGTCGGTGAGTGCCGCCGCCCCCAACCGGAAGAGCCGCTCTCGCGACTCCTCCGCGCCTCCCACGCCTCGCGCGCTCACCGACCCTTCGCCCGCCCACGCCGCTCCCGCCGCCGACTGCTCCATCCCGCCGCCCTCCACGGGACGGGGACATAGCAACGCGTGTGCCTGCTTGTGCTACCTGGGGAGTGGGGTGCGCACCCGTCCCGACATGCCGAAAGCGGCCGGAACGGCGGACGGGCAGCGTTGCACCACCAGGCTTCTCGGGCGCTGAGACGGGCCGTCAGAAGCGGGAGAGGGCGAAGAAGCCCTTGATCTTCTCGTTCGTCTCCCGGAGCCGCTCACTCAGCGTCCGGACGAACGTCCAGAGCAGCACGTACGCCAAGTCCTTGTCGGTGAACATCAGCTGGTCCAGCCGCGAGCGCTCGATGACCCAGACGGCGCAGCTCACGTGGGCGATGGCGTCCGCCGAGCGGGGCGAATCCTCGATGACGGCCATCTCTCCGAAATACTGGCCGGGCTCCAGGATGGCGAGCGCCTCCTCGCCGATGCCGGGCACCGACTTGGAGATGCGCACCTTGCCCTCGGCGATTACGAACATCTCCTGGCCGGTGTCCCCCTCACGGAACAGGAAGGCGCCCGCCGGGTAGGTCCGGGAGTGGCCAATCTGGGCGACCTTGGCGAGCTGTCCCTGGGTCAAACCCTCGAACAGCGCAACCTTCTTGAGGACGTCGGCATCCATGAGGCCAGCTTCGTATCACGCGCCCGAGGCGCTCTGGTACCTTGGGGCCATCAACGAGATTTGGGAGGAGTCGTGGCGGAGGAGAAGACGAACAAGGTGACCATCATCGGCTCGGGGCCCGCGGGCTACACCGCGGCCATCTACGCCGCGCGCGCCAACCTGCAACCGGTGGTGTTCGCCGGCGGCCCTACCCTGGAGCACCCGCAGCGTGTGCCGGGCGGCCAGCTCATGGTGACCACCGACGTGGAGAACTACCCGGGCTTTCCGGAGGCCATCACCGGCCCGGAGCTGATGGAGCGTTTCCAGAAGCAGGCGGAGCGGTTCGGCACCACCATCCACATGGAGAACGTGGTGAAGGTGGACTTCTCCCAGCGGCCCTTCCTCATCCAGGGGGAGAGCGTCAGCTATCGCTCGGAGACGGTCATCATCTCCACCGGCGCCACCGCCAAGTGGCTGGGCGTCAAGGGCGAGGACACCTACAAGAACCGCGGCGTCTCCGCGTGCGCCACCTGCGACGGTGCCTTCTTCAAGAAGCAGGACGTGCTGGTGGTGGGCGGCGGTGATACGGCCATGGAGGAGGCGACGTACCTGGCGAAAATCGTCAACCACGTCACCCTCATCCACCGCCGCGACACACTGCGCGCCTCCAAGGTGATGCAGGAGCGCGCCCGCCAGAACCCGAAGATCTCCTTCATGTGGGACTCGGCGGTGGAGGAAGTCCTTGGCGACAACAAGGGCATGAACGGCGCGGTGGTGCGCAACCTGAAGACGGGTGACAGCCAGCTCGTGAAGGCGACGGGCCTGTTCGTCGCCATTGGCCACACGCCCAACACGGAGCTGTTCCAGGGCGTGCTGGAGACGCACCAGGGCGGCTACCTCAAGACGGTGCCGGGCTCCACGCGCACCAACATCGAGGGCGTGTTCGCCTGCGGCGACGTGCAGGACCACTATTACCGCCAGGCCATCACCGCGGCGGGCACGGGCTGCATGGCCGCCATCGACGCGGAGCGCTGGCTCATCGAGCACGGCGAGTAGTCGCACTCGCCCGCGCAAGCTCCGGCGAGCATTCCCAGGCCGGCCCTCTCCCAGGGCCGGCCTTTCCATTCCCGCGAAGGACGCAGCAAATCCCCCCATGAGCTCGAAGCAGAAGACGGTGGCGGTGCACGCCGGGACGCGGCTGGCTGGAAGCAAGGCGGTGCCGGTGTCGCCGCCCATCTACCCGGCGGCGGTGAACTGGTTCGACAGCAGCGATGATTTGGACAACGCGCTGGACGGCAAGGACTACGCCTACGCCCGCATCAGCGCGCCCAACACGACGCTGCTGGAGGAGGCCGTGGCCGCGCTGGAGGGCGCCGAGGCCTGCGTGGCCTACGCCAGCGGCATGGCCGCGCTGCGCTCCGTCTTCGAGGCCCAAGGCTTCCGGGCGGGGGACCGGCTGGTGATGCCGGCGGACGGCTACGGCGTCACGCGCGCGCTGTACAAGAACCTGTGCGCGACCCTGGGCGTGGAGCTGCACGCGTTCCTGATGACGGACCCCGACGTCCCCGCGCGCATCCGTGAGCTGAAGCCGCGCATGGTGCTGGCGGAGAGCATCTCCAACCCGCTGCTGCGCGTGCCCGACCTGCGCGTGCTGGCACAGGCCTGCCGGGACGTGGGCGCGACGTTCGTGGTGGATGGCACCTTCCCGTCGCCCGTGGGACAGCAGTCGCTGGCGCTGGGCGCGGACTACGCGGTGCAGTCCACCAGCAAGTGGCTCAACGGGCACAGCGACGCGCTGGGCGGCACGGTGAGCGCCTCGCGTGAGCGGATGGCCCCGCTGCGCGCCGCGCGGGTGCTGGCGGGCGACGTGCTGGGGCCCTTCGAGGCGTGGCTCACCCTGCGCGGACTGCGCACGCTGCCGGTCCGCATGAAGGCCCACGTGGAGCACGCGGCGCACGTGGCGCGGCGCCTCACCGAATCGCCTTTGTTGGAGCGGGTCATCTACCCGGGGTTGGCTTCGCACCCGGACCACGCCACCGCGCGGGAGCTGCTGCTGGGCGGCGGTCCCATGGTGGCCTTTGAAATCAAGGGCGCGGGGCGGCCGGAGAGCATGCGCTTCCTGGAGGCGCTGAAGGTGGGGCGGCCGGGGCCCTCGCTGGGGGACGTGTGCACGTTGGTGATGCACGCGGCCAGCGCCAGCGCGCGCCGGTTCACGCCGGAGGAGCGGGCGGCGGCGGGCATCCATGAGAACCTCATCCGCGTCTCCGTGGGGCTGGAGGACCCGGACGACATCGCGGATGACCTGCTCGCCGCGGTGGCCCAGGGGGTGCGCCGATGAAGATGGTGGACGTGGGGGAGAAGCCGAAGACGGACCGCGTGGCCGTGGCCACCGCGCTGCTGCGGATGCTGCCCGCCACGCGCGAGCGCATCCTCGCGGGGAAGGTGGAGAAGGGGGACGTGCTGGCCGCGGCGCGGCTCGCCGGCATCATGGCCGCCAAGCGCACGCCGGACTTCGTTCCGCTCTGCCATCCCATCGCGCTCGCGGGCGTGGAGGTGACACTGACGCCGGAGGACGCGGGGCTCCGCGTCCGCGTGCAGGTGAAGACGGTGGACCGCACCGGCGTGGAGATGGAGGCACTCACGGCGGCCTGCGCGGCGGCGCTGACCGTCTACGACATGTGCAAGAGCGTGGACCGCGGCATGGTGCTGGACGCGGTGCAGTTGGAGCACAAGTCAGGCGGGCGCTCCGGGACGTGGCAGCGGGAGGAGGCCGTGTCCGCCACAAAGCCCGCGCCGCGGCGCACGACTCGCTCGAAGAAGGCCCGTTGAGCTGGCTCGGCGCCGCGCCTGAGTCCCGGTGACGCGCTCTGCGCGGCGGCGGTGTCGCTGCCCCTGATTCCGGGGAGGAAGGACTGCAACAGCAGCTCGGGAAGTCGCGCAGTGGCGCCTTCCCCTGCGCCGCGCGGGAGGCCTCCCCGGAAGGCGAGGCGCCCGTGCTCCGGTGGACAGGGGCGGGCCCCGGTCCGGCCATGTGTCTCGCTTCACACGCCACGAATGTGACGGCGTCCACGGACGCGTCACCCTGCGCGTCATGGGGGCTCCCGGTCCACGGGGAGGGCCCCCAGGTTGCATTCCAAGCCAGGCGGGCGCGAAGGACATGCGCCGGTTCGAGAGGTGACGGGTGTTCAACCTGAGGGGCGTTCTGATGCTGCTGACGGCCCTGGGGGCCGCGGGCTGCGGTGCGCTCACGGAAGAGGGCGACGCGGCCGAGGCGTCGCAGCCCATGGCGGAGCGCGCGGCCTGCGACGCTCGGGCCTCCCAGCGCCGCTACGTGTCCAGGGACAAGCAGGAGTGTCAGGCTGTCTTCTTCGTCTGCGCCCGGGGCGAGTCGCCCTACTTCGACGCGTGCGGCTGCGGTTGCTCGCGCCCCTGACGTGCGGACTCCTCGAGCAGGCGCTCCTGGAAGAAGGCCGCCAACACCAGCGAGTGCGTGATGTGGCCCTCCTGGATGAGGCGCGGCAGCTCCGCGCGCGGGTGCAGCTCCACGGTGATGTCCTCGCCCGCGTCCTGCCGCCCCTCGTGCCGCTTCTCGCAGTCCAGCGCGAGGAAGTTGAAGCACACGTTGCCCTGGAACGCGGGGTTGGGGTGGACCTGTCCCACCGGCACCATGCGCCCCGGTACGTAGCCCGTCTCTTCCTCCAGCTCGCGCGCCGCGGCCCGCTCCGGGGCTTCGCCCGGCTCCACGATGCCGCCGGGGAGCTCCAGCGTGGAGGACTCGACGCCGAAGCGGAACTGCCGCACCAGCACGAGCTGTGCGTCCGGCGTCACCGCGATGACGTTCACCCAGTTCGCGCAGTCCACGCGCACGCGCGGGTGTTCCTGGCCCGTGCGCGGGTCCGCCCACCAGTCCTCGCGCACCCGGGCGACGGTGAAGTCGTGCTCCAGCCCACGCCGCAACCGGCGCCAGGGTTTCACCTCTCCAGCCACGTGACAGTCCTTCCCTTCAGTTGAGCAGCGCGGCGCGCTCCCGCAGCTCGCGGGCCGTCAGCTCCAGCCGCTCGCGGTCGGGGGCCTCGGGCGAAAGCTGGAGGCAGCGCTCCACGTCCTTCAGCGCCGCGCGGTAGGCCCCCAGGCTGCCGAGCAGCGCCGCGCGCGTGCGCAGCTCGCCCGGGTGGTCCGGCGCCAGAAGCAGCAGCATGTCCACCACCGCCAGCCCGCGCTCGGAGTCCTCTCGGCCCAGGTACACGCGCCGCAGGTTGGACAGCATCCGGTACGCAATCAGCTCCACCGGCGCGGGCGCCAGCATGTTGCGGTCGAACTTGAGCTGCGGCGCCACGCGCTTGAGCAGCTCCTCGCAGCCGTGCTCGGTGAGGATGTCCCCGTGGTGGAACGGGTCCATCACCAGCTTGTGGTCCCCCGCGTCGTGCGCCACCAGGAAGTGGCCGGGGAAGGGGACGCCATACAGGGAGATGCCCGCGCGCCGGGCGACCTCCAGGTAGACGACGGACAGGGTAATCGGCAGCCCCAGCTTCCGCTCCAGCACCTGGTCCAGGAAGCTGTTCTCAGGAGAGTGGTAGTCGTCCTCGTTGCCGCGGAAGCCCTCGATGTCCGCCAGCACGTGGCGCAAGGCCCGCAGCGGCGCCAGCACTTCGCCCTTCTCGCTCAGCCGCTCCGCCTCCACCTGCACCCGGCACGCGAGCACGTCCAGCATGTGCAGGCACCCGGGGGCGTCCAGGAGGGGCTTGTCCAGCGTGGCGATGGCCAGTGCCGCCAGGTCCAGCCGCGGGGGCTCCGCGGCCAGGGCCGACACCAGACGCTCCCGCGCCAACGGTGGGCTGAATCCAGAGGGAATGCTCACGGCGAGAACCAGTAACCCACGAGGGCCCGGACGGCAAAGGCAGGCAGCCGAGCGTCAGAATGGTGGAGGTTCAAGCGGCAGCCGTCCCTTGATTTCCGCCCGCAAGGCAATCTGGGCCGCAATCAGCCCGGACAGGATTCCATCCTCGAACTCAAATGTAGGATGTTCCTTGAGTTCCGGGAAGTCGTGGGAATTGCGCACCTCCTCGGGGGAGATGTTGGGCACGGCCTCGCGGGCCAGGCGCAGCACCTTGGCCTGCTGCTGGGAAATCATCTTCTCGAAGAGCTGGCTGGACAGTTGCAGCATCTCCTCGGCCATTTGCTCCGTCATCGTGTGTCTACTCCTGGGCGATGTCCCACTTGGCACGGCGGTAGCTGTAACGGAAAGCGGCGGCGTCCGCCTCCCTGGCGTTGCCCTCCGCCTCCCGGCCGTCCAGGAAGGCCACGAAGTCGAGCTGCCGGTCCTCGCGGCCATATTCCGCGTCGAAGAGGCGGACCAGCTCGTTGGCGGGGAGGGTGCGGCGGCCGGCCACGCTGACCAGGGGGATGCGCAGGCCCGTCATGTCGTTGGCGGGGGCGTAGGACTTCCACACCAGCTCCGTGCACACCAGCGTCCGGTCGGAGAAGAAGTCGAAGTCGAAGTCATAGGGGCGGCCCTGGAAGGTGAAGGCGCGGACGATGGCGCGAGCCTTCTCCAGGCGGGACAGGCGCGGGCGCATGACGCCCAGGTAGTCCACCCGCATGCCGTGCTCCAGGCCGGTGAAGGACACGCCTTCGCTGATGGATTCGATGATGCGCATCGGGTCGCCGTGCGCGTCCTGGCCGGCGTACGCCGCCCACTTGGTGGGGAAGGCCTGGGCCAGGTGCCGGGTGAATGAGCCCGGCGCGCCGGGGAGGGTGGCCACCCAGGCCTTCACGGCCGGGTCCTCGTCGAAGTAGGCGCCGAGCTGGGCGGGCGTGCCGACGAAGAGCTCCGCGTGCGGCCAGAAGCCCGGCAGGCCGATGTTGGAGAGGTACCAGTTCTGCCGGGCGACGACGATGTCGCCGGGCTCCATCCGCTCCAGCAGGCCCAGGGCCTGCTCGCGGGTGATGAGGGGCTGGCCCTGGCGGCGCACGCGGGTGTCGCCCATCCACTCCGCCACCGCGCGCTGCACGGGGAAGAAGGCGCGCTGCGCGGTGTCCTTCGTCAGGTCCACCGTGGCCTTGGCGAAGAGCGTGGCGCCGCGGCGGGTGAGCAGTCCCATCGCCACCTTGCTGTTGTGCTTCATCTCCTGGAGCAGCCAGGGGACGCGCGGGGCGTCCAGCGCGCCGGCCTTCACCAGCAGCGGGCGGAGCTGCTCCTTGTAGCCGTCACCGGTGAGGAGCTGGGTGCTGGTGGAGACGTGGATGGCCTTGTCCTTGAACCGGGCGAAGGCGCGCGCGGGCAGGCCGTATTCGGGGGAGGGCTCGTCCAGGAGCACTTCAAGCTGCTTCTTGCCCAGGGTGAGCTCCGCGTAGGTGAGGCCATGGGCCAGCTCCGTGGTGAGCGCGCCGTGGGTGAGCAGGAAGCCCCAGGCGTGCTTCTTGGGCTGGGTGAGGGAGGGCACCTTCACGAAGTCCCAGTAGCGCTGGCGGATGACCTCCACGGACACGAAGTAGTCGAAGAAGGCCGCCCAGGTGCTGAGCAGCAACTGCTTCTGGTCCGGCGTGTACGGCACGCTCTGCTTCTGCTGGTACACGGCCCGCGACTGCTTCACGGCCTCCTGCAGGCCCCGCAGGCCCCGGACGTGGCGCTCCAGCAGGGCGAGGTCGGCCTGGGCCTGGGTGACGAAGGCGGCTTCGTCCAGGGCGTAGACGTCGTGGACGGGCGGGGAGGCGGGGGCGGGCGTGCTGGCGAGCGTGAGCCAGGCAAGCAGCAGGGGCGCGGCGGACATGGGGTGTGGGACTCCTGCGAGGACGGCGTCGCGGGACGCCACCTTAGCCCGGGAAGGGGCCGGGACGGCTGCCCCCCTGGCCGGACAGGGGCGGAGACGGGGGCGCCCCGGGTGGTCCCGCGCCCCGGCCATCCCCACGTTGTCATTGCACACGAACGCACCGGGGCTGGGGCCAGGGCGCCCGGGCAGAAAGGCAGACGCACGATGGCTTATGGACTCGCGGAGGATCCAGCGCGCTCCATCACCCCGCATCTCGACGCAGTGGAGTACCCCGTCGAGCGGGAGCAACTGGTGGCCGCGGCCGCCGATGCGGGCGCCCCGCCCGACATCATCAATCTCTTCAAGAACCTGCCGCGCAGCGAGTACGCCACCCGCGAGGCCGTGCAGCGCGACCTCTCCGAGGCGTCCCGGCGTTCCGCCATGGGGAACTCGAGGGACGACGAGGATGGGGTGAACCGGGACCGCAGCAACATCGGGCGTGACCGGGTGGAGCACGCACCGGACGGCCAGACGCGTCATCCGTGAACCGGTGGGCGCCCGGGCGGTGCCCTTGGTGGAAGCGCTCGCGGGCGCGGGCGCTTTCTGCCAGCGTGCGCGGGCGCATGCGTCCCGGGCCCCTGACGTCCAGTCTCATCCTGTCTCTGACCGCCACCGCCTGCAGCCACCGGGCGCCGCTCTCCGTGGCGCCGTCGGAGCCGCGTCCGGCCTCGGTGCGGCTCGACTTCCAGCCACCCGTGGACCGCGTCCTCACGGAGACGCAGCGCAGCACGCGCTCCGTGGCGCGGCGGGGCGAAACCCTCCGCGAGGACGTGGAGTTGACGTCGCGGACGCGCTTCACGCCCTCTGACGGGGGCTGGTTGATGGCGCAGTCCGTGCCTCGCTCGCGCCTCACGCGCAACGGCCAGGAGGTGCCCACGGGGGTGGCGGACGTGCTGGCCCGCTTCACGTTGCAGGCGTGGCTGGCGGCGGACGGCACCTTCGTGAAGCTGGTGGCCCCCGAGGCCGCGGAAGAGGCGCTGCGTCAGGTGGCGCCCGAGGGCACGGAGGCGGGCGTGTTGGAGCGCTTCTTCTCTCCCGAGGTGCTGGAGGCGCGGGCCCGCCGTGAGTGGGAGGTGAAGTTCTCCGGCCTCTTCCAGCGCAACCTCGTGGAGGGCCAGCAGAGCTGGGTGGTGGACCTGGTGCCCATGGGTGACAGCCAGGTGGCCTATGTCCTGGAGCGCACGGTTCAGGGCACGCGGAACACGCCGCTGGGAGACGCGGTGGTGCTGGGCCTGCGCTGCCTGGATACGGTGCCAGAGGATGCGCCGGACGCGCTGTCGGATGCCTGGGTGATGGCGGCCGGCCCGAGCTGACGCCAGGCGTGTCCTGCGATGGTGAACAGTTGGTGGCCCGAGGGCGCTTCCTGCCCGTGAGCCGCCAGCTCACGGTGCGGGCGACGGTGGCGGGCGAAGCGTGGACGCTCATGACGGAGTCCCGCACGGAGGGGCTCCAGGAGGAGGCGCGATGAGCTGGGAGCAGAACCTCATCGAGGACGAAGCGGGTGTGGAGCGCGTGGTGAAGAGCGCGCGGCGGGTGGCGGTGCTGGGCATCAAGACGGAGCAGCAGTCCGGGCAGCCGGCCTACTACGTGCCGGACTACCTGGCGCGCGCGGGCGTGGAGGTGGTGCCCGTGCCCGTCTACTACCCGGACGTCACGCACATCCTGGGCAAGCCGGTGTTCCGGCGGCTGACGGACGTGCCCGGGGACCTGGACCTGGTGGACGTGTTCCGCCGGCCCCAGGACATCGACGGGCATGTGGACGAACTCATCGCCAAGAAGCCGAAGGCCGTGTGGTTCCAGTCCGGCATCCGCAACGACGCCGCGGCGGAGAAGCTGGCGAAGGCGGGCATCCAGGTGGTGCAGGACCGCTGCCTGATGGTGGAGCACCGCCGCTACGGTGGGCGGTAGCCGCTTCGTCACCCGACGGCGAACCCCCACCCGTCCTGGCGCGGAAGGTGGGGGTCGCCTGTGCGACGCCTAGCACTACTGCGTCACGGGTAAGTCGAAGGAGGAGCGTGCGACGGAGGGCTGGGCGGGCAGGCCATGGTTGCATCGGCCGCGACCCGCCCCACTCATGAAGCAG